>CACXMX010000131.1 GCA_902768805.1 Oscillospiraceae bacterium | reverse complement strand
TATTCCGCAAAGCATGTGACATAGAAACCAAAGTCCGCGAAAACAGGACGGAAAGGGCGAAAAAGCGCCGCACAGCCCGGAAGGGCCGTACGGCGCAGAAGGTGCGATATGATGGTGTGAACAGAGAACGTCTTACATACGCTCCGGGGCAGAGACGCCGATGATTCCAAGGGCGATCTCGATGACCTGTCGCACGGCGGCGCAGAGAAGCAGCCGGGCTTCCAGAATTCCGGGCTCCGCATCCTTGATGCGGCAGACAGTGTAGAATTTATGGAAGCGGGTAGCCAGCTCCGTGACGAACTTGTTGATGCGGCTTGGGTCATAGTCCCGGGCGGCGAGGCGGATTTCCTCGGGGAGAGCGGCGAGCTGCTTGATGAGCTCCTGTTCCTCCGGCGTGCTCAGCAGAGCGGTGTCGGCGGAGGCCGCGTCCTCCACGCTGTGACCCTGGGCCGCCAGAGCGGCAATCAGGGTACAGATTCTCGCATGGGCGTACTGGACATAGTAGACCGGGTTCTCGCTGTCCTGACGGACGGCGAGGTCGAGGTCGACGGGGACTCCGGACGGGTGTTGAAAAAGTAGCGGGCGGCGTCCACCGGAACCTCATCCAACAGATCTGTCAGAGAGATGGCTTTGCCGGTGCGCTTGGACATCCGCTCGGGCTTCCCGTCGCGCATCAGTTTGACCAGTTGCATGAGGACGATGTCCAGACGGTGCTCGCCGTCGAGATCCAGTGCGTCCATTGCACCCTTGAGGCGGGCAATGTGCCCGTGGTGGTCGGCGCCCCAGATGTTGATGGCCTTGTCGAAGCCGCGAATCTCCAGCTTGTTGCGGTGATAGGCGATGTCCGCGGCGAAATAGGTGTAGAATCCGTTGGAGCGGCGCAGTACATCATCCTTCAGATCCAGCTTGGCAATGGCTTCCTCGCTCTTCCCTTCGGCGAGCAGCTTGCTGCCGAGAATTTCGGCGGTGCGCAGCCAGAGGGCGCCGTCCTTCTCATAGGTAAAGCCCATCTCAGTCAGACGGTCGACCGTGGCCTTGACGAAACCGCTCTCGTGAAGCTCGGATTCCAGGAACCAGCGGTCGTACTCCACTCCGTAGCGGCGGAGGTCTTCCTTCATCTTCGGGATGTTGCGCTCAAGGCCGAATTTCGCCATGGCGGCATGACGCTCCGCTTCCGGCTTGGAAAGCCACTGGTCGCCTTCCTGGGCATGGAACGCCTTTGCCAGTTCTTTGATATCCTCGCCGTGGTAACCGTCGGCCGGGAAACCGTCATAGTGGTAACCGTCGGCCGGGAAACCGTCATAATACTCCACATCCGGCAGCCGATCTTCTTCCTTTTCCGGCAGATCCGGCAGGTCGATCTTCCCCTCGGCGAGCTGTTGATACCGCGCGTCGATGGAAGCAGCGAATTTCTCGATCTGGTTGCCGGCGTCGTTCACATAGAACTCGCGGCTGACCTCATAGCCGGCGAAGCTCAGCACGGATGCCAGCGCGTCGCCCAGCACACCGCCGCGGGCGTTGCCAAGGTGCATGGGGCCGGTGGGATTGGCCGAGACGAACTCGACGTTGATCCGCTTGCCTTCCCCATCATTGATATGGCCATAGGACATGCCCTCTTCAAGGACGCTGCGAAGCACCTCACTGTACCAGCGCTCAGACAGGCGGAAGTTGATGAAACCGGGACCGGCAACGGAGATCGAGGAGAAAAAGCTCCCGTCCAGTGCACAGTGCGAGGCGAGCGCCTCGGCGATCTTGCGCGGAGGAAGATGCAGGGCGCGGGCACAGACCATGGCGTGGTTGGCGGCGTAGTCCCCGTTGGAAACATCCTTCGGGATCTCCACCGTACCGGTGAGCTCGGCTCCGGCCGGAAGCGCCTCTGCGGCTACCGCCGCCTGATATGCCTCCCGCAGAAGCTCATCCGCATTCTGTTTTGCCAGTTCAATCAGATTAGCCATTACCCTTCTCCATCTCCTTGACCGATATACGGAATTTGTTCCTCGCGACGACGGTGTGCGCGAGA
>CACXMX010000130.1 GCA_902768805.1 Oscillospiraceae bacterium | reverse complement strand
GGATTCGGCCGAGGTCTTCGTGACCCCGTGGCCGGTATGGAAGTCGCGGATGGCCCAGCAGTCGGAGACGAAGTGGCCCTCAAAGCCCCAGTCCCAGCGCAGCTTCTCCATGAGGTAATCGCTCGCGCAGCAGGGCTCGCCGTTGAGGCGGTTGTAGGCGCCCATCACGGCCTCCACCTTCGCCTTCTTCACCAGATCCTCAAAGGCGGGGAGATAGGTCTCCTCCAGGTCCTTCGGGCTCGCGACGGCGTTGAAGCTGTGGCGCAGGGCTTCCGGCCCGCTGTGCACGGCAAAGTGCTTGGCGCAGGCCGCGGCCTTCAGCGACTCCCCGGTACCCTGCAGGCCGCGCACAAAGGCCTGCCCGAGCTGCGAGGTCAGGTAGGGGTCCTCGCCGTAGGTCTCGTGGCCGCGGCCCCAGCGCGGGTCGCGGAAGATGTTGATGTTGGGCGACCAGAAGCTCAGGCCGTGGTAGATGTCCCGATCCCCCTTGGCCGAGAACTCGTTGTACTTCGCGCGCCCCTCGGTCGAGATGGCGTCCGCGATCTTCTCCACCATCGAGGGATCGAACGTGGCCGCCCTCATTCCACCAGTTGTAGGCCGGTATGCCCAGCCGCTCGATGGCCGGGGAGTCGTAGCGCAGCTGGCTGGCCTTCTCGCGCAGGCTCATCTGCTCGACGAGCTCGCAGGCCTTCCTCTCCGCCTGTCTTTGATTCATGGTGTTACCTCCGAAGGAACGGGAGGACCGGGATGCCAGGCATCGCGTGTCCTCCCCTCTGTTTTTCTTGTTTTGATTTCCGCTGCGCGTCTGGGTCGGATCAACCCTTCACCGCACCGGCGATAAAGCTCTCCTGGATCTTTTTGCTCAAGAAGATGTAAACAAACAGGGTCGGGAATGTCGCCAGCACCAGAGCCGCGCCTATGGGGCCCCAGTCCGTCGTATACTGGCCGGAGAGCGCCTGCACGCCGACAGGCAGCGTCTTGAGCGCGGTCTTGCTGATGAAGATGTTGGCGAACATCAGCTCGTCGTTCCAGCACTGCAGGAAGGTGTAGATCCCGACCGTGGCGACCGCCGGCTTCATCAGCGGAACGATGATCCGGAAGAAGATCCCCCAAACTCCGCAGCCGTCGATGCAGGCCGATTCATCCAGCTCCCGCGGGATCTCGTTCATAAAGCCCGTGCAGACCAGGATGGCCATGGAGAGGGAAAACGCCGAATAAGGAATGATCAGCGCCCAATAGGTGTTGAGCATATGGAGCCGTGAGAGCGTCACATACACCGGCACGATCGAGGCGTGAATAGGGATCGTGAGGCCGAGCATAAAGAATTTGTTGAGTGTGCGGCGTTGTTTCCAGATCAGCCTGGTCAGGGCGAAGGTCGCCATCAGCGCGACGGCCAGGGTGATCAGGATCGTGGCCGTGGCAACGATGACGCTGTTCAGGAAATAGGTGCCCATGCGTCCGGTCCCCAGGGCGCTGGAATAGTTGGACCAGAGCCAATGCTTCGGGAGGCCTACAACGTTCGCGCCGAATATTTCCTCGTTGTTCTTGAGGGAAAAGGTAAACATCCAGTAGACGGGAAAGAGGTTGATGAGCATCCAGAAGATCAGGCCGAAATACGTGAGGACGCGCCTGCTTTTGCTTGTGTTTCTCATGCCGTCATTCCTCCTCTCTGAAAACTGCGCTGATCAGCAGAGCAAAGCCGAAGCAGAGCAGAATCAGCAGCACGGCGATGGTACTCCCCATCCCGTAGCGGTTGCGAAGGAAAAGCATACTGATCATCAGCGTACTCGGCACCTCCGTGGAATGGAGAGGGCCGCCGTTGGTCAAAACGTAGATCAGGTCGAAGGACTTGAGCGAGCCGGTGACGGCAAAAATCACGCTGATGCGGATGATCGGTTTGATGTAAGGGAGGACGATGTAACGGTTGACCTGCCCGTCGCTGGCGCCATCGAGCATGGCCGCCTCCCGCAGCTCCGTGGGAACGCTTTTTACGCCCGCATAGAGCAG
>CACXMX010000129.1 GCA_902768805.1 Oscillospiraceae bacterium | reverse complement strand
AGGAGAGGTGGTAGATTGCGGGATCGGGTTTTCTAAGCCGGACCTTGGAGGACAGGATCGTGGTCGTGAACAGGTCCGCGACGCCCGCCTCGCACATCCACATCGGGATCTCGGTCTCGGTAATGGTATTCGCGATGATGCCCAGCTTGTAGCCGCGCCGCTTGAGTTCACGGAGCGTCGGAACGACGTCGTCGTGCGCAAAACGGCGGCCGTCGTGGTCTCTCCAGAGCCTCGTTAAGAGCGCCGAATTCGCCGCAACTTTGATGGGGTTCACGCCGGGCAGCAGATACTGGAGCCAGAGCTCCATCTCGGAGACGTCCAGAAGTTCCGTCTTGGCTTTCTTGCGGTAAGCCTTCCAGTTCTTTTCAAGCTTTTCGAAGAATTCGTCATGTGATTCGTCCGTTTCAACGAGCTCCATGATCCGGTCCTCCGCAGCCCGCGCAAACTCCGGATCCTTCGCCACGTAGCGGAGCGTAGCCCCGACGTCAAAGAAAATGGTATCGATCTTTTGAAGTGACCTTGCCATAATGTCTCCTTTCTGCATCCGATACTCAAACGTTTGCAAACTCTGTTAGTATATTAAACCGCTTCCCGGGGATTTGTCAATGGAAAAATGACCTGGGAAACGGGTTTTTCAGGGCCTTGCGCGATGCTTCGTCCGCTTCGGGATCAGGCTTTCCTACTGCAAAAAACATTGTCCGAAGCGGTTGACAAATCGCTTTTCGTAGGTTAAATTGAGAAAAAGTGCAAACGTTTGCACCTAAACACGGACAGAACAGGCTTTTTTCGGAGATCAAGGATCTGCCGAAATCATTTGAAGGAGAAGATGAGATGATCAAAGCCGTCTTATTTGACATCGGAGGCACGCTTCACACCGTCACCAACAATGCCAAACTGGCCCGTTCCTTCGCAAAGCGTCTGGAACGGCGGCTTGAAGTCTACGACATTCATATCACGACGCCTTATGACGAGCTGGCCTTCACGCTCCACGAGAATGCGGAGGACTACAAGCACTGGAGCGAGCAGACGCTTCGGGAACTTCCGAACGTGAAGATCTGGAACGAGTATTACCTGAAGGAGTACCACATCGGCGAAGAGAAGCTCGCCCCGATCGCCCGAAGAGAAGCTCGCCCCGATCGCCGAGGAACTGAGCTTCCTTTACGACTACGAGCGCGTTCAGAACAAGCGCCGGCCGAAGCTCTATGAGACGATGGAAGAACTGCACAATGACGGCCTTCAGCTCGGAATCATCTCGAACATCATCTCGAGCTCCTTTGTCCCGCACATTGTGAAGGAGTACGGCATCGACAAGTTCATGGACATAATCATCTGCTCCGAGGACGTCGGCGTCCGGAAACCCTCGCCGGAGATCTTCGAGATCGCGCTCAGGCGGCTTGGCCTTGAGGCGAGCGAGATGGCCTACGTCGGCGATACCATTTCCCGGGACGTGCGCGGCGCGCAGGCCGCCCACCTCGGACTCATGATCCAGATCCGGAACCCCGCCATCGCCCACCGCGACGTGGGCATGGAAAATGTGCCCCCGGCGGATTACATCATCGACGAACTTTGGGAGATCCCGGACATTATCCGGAAAGTGAACGGAGAACAATAAACGCCGCCGGAACATCTGCCGGCGCACCTTGTCCCAACCCTCCAGTATGTGGGAGGTGAGGATCAGTCCCGCCGCAGAAACGACGGTGATGACCGCGGCAAATGCCGTCTCCAGGACGCTCACAGGCAGACGCCTCCTCTCCTGCGGGATATATCACGGCATATTATAGCCGCATCGGCGGTTTTTTGCAAGGCGGTCAGCCCACCACCCGGCCGAACACCCGCAATTCGTCGGCGGGGCCGACCCGGATGGGGGGATAGGCGCTGTTGAGGGAAATGAGCTCCACCCGGCCGCTCCGGCGCTCCAGCCGCTTGCAGTAGCCCGCGCCGTTGTAGAGAAATATGCCGATCTCCCCGGGGCGAAGAGTCTCCTGCCGCTTGACCCACACGATCTGGCCGTGGACGAACCGGGGCTCCATGCTGTCCCCGGCGATGCGCACCCCGAAGTCCGCCAGGGGGGAGACCTCCTCCCCTACCTCCACCGAATCATAGCCCTCGCCGTCCAGGAATTCGCCGGTGCCCGCGGACACCGCCAGGCGGTACAGCGGCAGCACCCGGCCCGGGAGCGCGCCGCTCCGGGCGCCGAAGGCCGCCACCACGTCCCGGATGCCGTAAAGCCGGCACAGCTCCACCAGCTGCCGGGCGCCGGGCTGGGTGGTGTCGGGCTCCCACTTGCTCACCGCCTGGGTGCGTACCGGGAACCCCCGGGCCGTCAGCCGCTCGGCTACCTCCGTCTGGTTGAGTCCCGCGGCCCGCCGGGCCGCCGCCAGCCGCGCTCCGAAGCTGTCCTCCATACGCTGCGCCTCCTTTGTATCCGAATTGTATCGTACGCTTC
>CACXMX010000128.1 GCA_902768805.1 Oscillospiraceae bacterium | reverse complement strand
ACGCAGCTCAAGCGCAACGAGGCGCTGCTGGAAAAGGGCGAGGATCCCGCCTATACGGCGGACACATACCGGGTGTATTTCGTCGGCGACAGCGACGCCGGCGAGGACCACGCCCGGATCATGCTGGACGCCATTTTGAAAAACTACTGCGAATTCTACGCCGAGAAGTACGTGGAGGAACAGCTGCAGAACAACGGCGTCTCCGTGCTCGGCGAAGGGAACTACGATTATCTCGACAGCGCGGAGGTGCTGGACCGCTCCGTTTCGGAGATGCTGGACTATCTGCTGGACAAAAGGGCCTCCCACCCGAATTTCCGCTCGGTGGAAACGGGATATACCTACGACGATCTCTACCGCATCTACAAGCATCTGTACGACTATGATATCCCCGGGCTGTACGCGGATATCCTCTCCGGCGCGGAGACGAACGACATCGACCTGCTGACGGGCCGGCTGACGAAGGACTGCGAAGACCTGCAGCTGTATATAGAGAACCGGCAGGAACGGGCCGATTCACTGAAAAAGCTGATCGACAACTTCAGCGAGCGCAGCCGGGAGATGATGGATTACCATTATCAGAACACGGGCGATCGGAACAGCGGCACGGAATACATCCTCAAGGACGTGGACGAGGACCGCGAGCACAAGAGCAAGGAGACGACCTACGACGAGCTCATCCGTGAGTACGTCGAGCTGAACATCGATATCCGTCAGCAGACGATCGAGAAGGAGCACAAGGAATATCTGCTGTCCGTATTCGGCTCGGCGCGCTCCGCGGGCGGGAAGAAAGCCATCGAGGAGATCGCCGCGAAGATCGATCACTGCGCCCGCCTGGCGAACGAATACTACCGCTATGTGGAGGATACGGGGCATGAGCTGAACCGGACCCTGAGCGCGGATTACCTGGCGATGGTCAGCAGCATCACGGTGCAGCCCTCGGTGAATATCAAGCTGTATGTCGCGATCGCCATCGTGCTCTTCGCGCTGGTGGGCGGCATCGGCGCCGTGCTGCTGGGCAGAGCGCTGGACTTTATCGATTACTTCCGCTACGTGGACAAAACGGTGATGCTTCCCAACCGGGCCCGCTGCGACGTGTATATCGAGGAGCGGTCGGAGCGGCTGCTGGAGGAGAATTTCGCCTGCCTGGCGCTGAAAATGGAGAACCTGGGCCGCCTGTCCGGCGAGTACGGCCGCGCGGCCGGAGACGAGGCGCTCAAGGACTTCGCCGCCATCCTGAAGAGCTTCGGCGATCTGTACGGATTCGTGGGATACAACGGCAGCGGCGTATTCTACTCGTTCTTCCCCAACTGCTCGGCCGATAAGCTGGACGTGGACAATGTGTATGAGATCCGCGGCCTGCTGCGGCTCGCCCTGCAGAGGATGCACTCCGTGCAGCCGTCCGGGGAGAGCGCCGCGGAGGACCGCGCGGGGACCCGGCTCCCGGAGCAGGACCGTGGCGAGGCGTAAGCTATCCGAGAGCGGCGGCGAGGAACGCCTGCTGCGGCCGCGGAAGGAATGCCCGGCCTTCGCGGCGTTCCTCGCCGTGGCCTGCACGGTCCTCGCCGGGCTCGGAGACTGGAAGGTGATCAACAACGCTTACGGCGGACTGCCCAAGGCGCTGGCCCTCGGTACGATCGTGTGCGCCTTCCTGTGCTTTCTGGTGGCCGCCGATTTCGCGAACCTGAAAAAAGCGCTGCACTTCATGCCGGTGTTCCTGCTGCTGATCGCCGTTTACACCTTGGTGAGCATGTACATCTGGATCACCGATCTGTCAAAGACGGCCTCCATGAGCCGGGCGGGGCAGAAGATCCTTTTCCAGACCATTACCATCGTCTACGCCGTCTTCATGTGCTATCTGTTTGAAGACCGGGCGGTCAACTATCTGTTTTTCAGCATGTGCGCGGCAAACGCCGGCATCATGCTGCTGGAGATGCCCAAGTACGGCATAGCGGAAAGCCTGATGTCCGTGGTGACGTGCATTATCACCTTCGGCCGGGCGGAGGGCTTCGTGCGGGCGCTGGAGATCCACGACATCACCTTCCTGTTCGGACAGTTTTTCCTCTATTACGCGCTGTTTGCGCCGAAAGACTCGCGATCGGAAAAACGTCTGCGGCGCCGGTGCATGATCCTGTCGCTGTTCTTCATTATCCTGGGGCTCAAGCGCAGCACCCTGCCGGCGGTGCTGCTGGTGTGCGTGTACGTAAAGCTGCTGCGCATGACCAAAAAACCGGAAAAGCTCATTATGGCCACGGGGATCGGGCTGTTCGTGTTCTGCTATGTGTATCTGTGGCTCACGCGCTCCGGCATCCTGGTGGCGTTCATGGAGTCGATCGGGATCGACATGATGGGCCGGGACGTGCTGTGGAGCCTGCCCAACGACTATTACACGCTCTCCCCCTTCTGGAAGGGGCTGGGCTTTGAAGCCGTGACGGACCTGGTGAACACATGGCATAAGGCGGGGCTCATCAACCGCGCGTATCCCCTGCACAACGACATCCTGAAGATCTTTATCGAGCTGGGCGCGGCCGGCTTCACCCTTTGGGCGGGCATCAACTATATCCTGTATCCCTCCTACTGGATGAGGCAGCACGGCACGCAGACCGGCCTGCTGTATATGGCCCTTCTGGCCTATATGACCGTTACGTATCTTACGG
>CACXMX010000127.1 GCA_902768805.1 Oscillospiraceae bacterium | reverse complement strand
GCCATCAGCGGGATCTGGGACAGCGGTCCGCGGATCGCCTTGATATACCCCGGGCCAACACTGCTGGCCGGGAAGACCTTGACCGCGTCCGCGCCTGCCTCCCAGGCGGCCAGAATCTCAGACGGGCTGAAAGCGCCGGGGAACAGACCCATGCCGAGCGCTTTGCCCATCCGGATGATTTCCGGCTGCGTTGTGGGCGTGACCAGGTAATGCCCGCCGGCCTGATAGGTCATGGCAACCTGTTCGGGGCGGATGACGGTCCCGGCACCCACGAGAAGCCGGTCGCCGAACTCCTTTTCGGCCGCTTCGATGGCGTTTGCGGTATCCTTCCAGGTATCGGGAGCGCTTTGGTTGTAGGTTACCTCCATCATTCCGATTCCGCCGTCTTCCAAGGCGTGCCCGAGCCGGACCATATACTCCGGAGGGAGCCCGCGGACAATCGCGACGATCTTTCTCTGCCTGTACATACTCCAGTGCAGTCATTCTATTTCCTCCTGTTTTCAGAATGATTCTGTCCAAAAGCAAAGTTGCTGCAGATGCAGCTTTGAAATCCAGACTAAATATACATAATGGATAAAAGATAGTCAAGTTCTCCCGCAGGTGTTTTTTCGCTCTCAAAGAATGCGAGAGAAGTTAGATTCATGAAAGTTGCCGTTGCACAGAAAACGACAAAATGCTATACTTTACCAAGTTTATAATCGGGCTGAGAATCCGCTTTTGAAAGAGGTCTGTGACCGGTTTCGAAAGGGAAAATCCGGCTTTCTGGAAAGGAACACATGATGAAAGTATCCGAACTGCCTTATCGAAGAGTCACCATCGAAGAAGTCACCGCGGTCATGGAGGACGTGATCGCCCGGATCAGAAACGCGACCTCCGCGGACGAAATCCTAGCCGCCCGCGAGGAGGAACAGAAGCTTATGCTGGAATATCAGACCAACACGGCGCTGGCCTATATGCGCTATTCCATCAATACGGTGGACGAATTCTATGTCGCCGAGAACGAATACTATGACGAGATCGGCCCCGCGGTGCAGAACTACTCGGTTCAGTACGCCTCCGCGCTCCTGGACTCTCCCTTCCGCGCTGAGCTGGAAGAGAAGCTCTCTCCCGTCCTGTTCCGGGCGATGGAGGTGGAGCGCAAGTCCATGTCCCCGGAGATTGTCGAAGACATGGTCGAAGAGAACAAGCTGGTTCGGGAGTACTCCGATCTCATGAGCGGGATGGAATTCACCTTCCGAGGCGAGACCATGCCCCGCGCCCTGCTGATGAAGTACGCCAAAAGCGAGGACCAGGAGACCCGGCGCGAATGCTATGAGGTCCTCGGAAAAGGCCTCGCCGAACACCAGGAGCAGTTGGACAGCATCTATGACCGCATGGTCCATGTCCGGGACCGCATGGCGAAGAAGATGGGATACCGCAACTTCATCGAGCTGGGCTATCACCGGATGGGTCGGCTCTGCTACGACGAGGAAAAAGTCCGCGTGTTCCGTGAAAACATCCTGCGCGATGTGGTTCCGGTGGTCTTCCGCCTGCGCACGGAGAACGCGAAACGCCTCGGCGTGGAGAACTACATGCTCTATGACGACGGCGTTTTCCTGCCGGGTGGAGATCCGAAGCCGTATGGGAAAGAGGAGATCTTCACCGCGGCAGGGGAGATGTACCACGCCATGGGAGCCGAGACCGGCGCCTTCATCGATATGATGCTGGAAAACGAGGCCTTTGACGTGGACAGCCGCAAAAATAAGTGGGGCGGCGGCTACTGCACGGAATTTCCGAAGTTCCGGCAGCCCTTCATCCTGGCAAACTTCAACGGCACGGCGGGGGATGTGGACGTGGTCACTCATGAAGCCGGGCACGCCCTGAACGCTTACCTCATCGCGGACAACCGCTTCGCGCTGGATCTGGGCTGCGGCGGCATGGAGACCGCGGAGACCCACTCCATGAGCATGGAGTTCTTCGCCTGGCCGTACATGGAGAAGTTCTTCGGCAAAGATGCCGGC
>CACXMX010000126.1 GCA_902768805.1 Oscillospiraceae bacterium | reverse complement strand
CGGTCATAGTGGTTCAGCCGCAGATGCAGGAGCTGCTGTGCGATGTAAAAGCGCTGAACCTCTTCCGTGCAATAGGACATCAGGCGGCTGTTATACAGGACCCGCCTGCCGTCGTTGTCCGTCGGGACATCGCACATGGCTTCTTCCACTTCCAGCCGGGCGATCCAGCCCGACCACTGGGGAAAGCGCTCCTGCAGATCCACACAGATCTTCTCCGTGTTCAGCATGGCGGGACCTCTTCCGCTGATTTGCTCCCGTCCGAGGTCGGAGCGGCCTGCGCGCGGTGCAGCGTTTCGGTATAGATCATCAGCACCGCGATGTCCGCCGGCGACACGCCGGAAATCCGCGAAGCCCGGCCGAAGTTCTCCGGGCGGATCTTTTTCAGTTTTTCCCTTGCTTCCAGGCGCAGGCCGAGAATCGCGTCATAATCCAGATCCGTCGGCAGCGGTCTGCTCTCCATGCGCCGGGCCTCTTCTACCTGTTTCAGCTGCCTCCGAATGTACCCGTCGTACTTCAGCCGGATCTCCACCTGCGCAACGATCGCTTTCGCCAGCGCCGGGCGCTCCGGGTCAAAGTCTTCCAGGTCCGTATAGCTCAGCTGCGGCCGGCGCAGCAGATCCGCCAGGGAACAGCCGTTTCGGATCTCGGCGGTGCCGCGGCCCCGAAGCATGGCATCCAGCGCTTCGGAGGGCGCGAGATATGTGTGCTCCAGGCGGTCGAGTTCCTTCTCCACCGCGGCATACTTTGCCTCCACGGCGGCCAGCGTCTCATCTGAAACAAGGCCGATTTCGTGCCCGATGGCGCTCAGGCGCTCGTCCGCGTTATCCTGCCGGTGGAGCAGCCGATACTCGCTGCGCGAGGTCATCATGCGGTAGGGTTCGTTGGTGCCCTTGGTCACCAGGTCGTCAATCAGCGTCCCGATGTACCCGTCCTCGCGGTGCAGGATGAAGGGACTCTCTCCCCTGAGCTTCCGCGCCGCGTTCACACCGGCGACAAAGCCCTGTACCGCCGCCTCCTCATAGCCGGAGGAGCCGTTGAACTGCCCCGCTCCATAGAGGCCCGGGATCTTTTTGGATTCCAGCGTCGGACAGAGTTCCGTCGGGTCGACGCAGTCGTATTCGATGGCATAGGCCGGACGGGTCATCTCCGCGTGCTCCAGTCCCGGCACCGTGTGCAGCATCTGCAGCTGCACCTCCTCCGGCATGGAAGAGGAGAAGCCCTGGATATAGAGTTCCTCGGTATTCAGGCCCATCGGCTCGATGAACAGCTGATGGCGCGGCTTGTCCGGGAAGGTCATGATCTTTGTCTCGATGCTTGGGCAGTAGCGCGGCCCGACGCCCTCGATGACCCCGGCATAGATCGGACTGCGGTCCAGATTCCGTCGGATGATCTCATGGGTCTCCGCGCTTGTCCAGGTCAGGTAGCAGACCGCGCGGTTCTCCGGGACCGTTTCGGTCGAAAACGAGAAGGGCTCCGGTTCCGCATCTCCGGGCTGGAGTTCCATTTTTGTAAAGTCCGCCGTCCGGCGGAGCACCCGCGGCGGCGTGCCGGTCTTGAACCGGCGTTCCGCCAGCGGCACCGCCGCGGCAAGGCCGTCCGGTCCGGAAGAGCGCAGCAGTTCGCCGACGATCGTCCGTCCGTCGAGATAGGTCCCCGTGGCCACGACGACAGCCCGGCAGCGAAACGCCGCTCCGGTCGCGGTCACCACACCGCAGACCGCGCCGTCTGAATCGACTTCGATGTCCGTGACCTCCGCCTGCTTCACAAGAAGGTGCGGCTGCAACTCCAGGGTATGCTTCATGACCTCCTGGTAGTGCCGCCGGTCCGCCTGTGCGCGCAGCGAATGGACGGCCGGCCCCTTTCCGAGGTTCAGCATCCGATACTGGATGCAGGCCTTGTCCGCAGCTTTTCCCATCTCGCCGCCCAGTGCGTCCAGTTCCCGGACCAGATGGCCCTTCCCCGTCCCGCCGATGGCCGGGTTGCACGGCATATTTCCAACGCTGTCCAGATTCACCGTGAAGCAGATCGTCTCCATCCCGAGCCTCGCCGCGGCCAGCGCAGCCTCGATCCCGGCATGTCCCGCTCCGATCACGGCGACATCACATGTTCCCGCTGTAAACCTGATCATAAACGCTTCCTTTGACTTCTCTAAGCTTTTCTCTCTAAGCTTTTCTGAGAAGGAATTATACAGGATTCTCCCTGAAATGTCATCCAAAAAATAAAAAAAGCGGGGAAAGAAAAATCTTGACAAAGGTTATTCTGCGTGCTATTATTACTGAGCGTTCAGGAAATGCGCGAGTGGTGGAATTGGCAGACTCGCTAGATTCAGGTTCTAGTGCTCACTCCGGGCGTGCGGG
>CACXMX010000125.1 GCA_902768805.1 Oscillospiraceae bacterium | reverse complement strand
CGCCCAGAAAATAGTCCGGTGGACTATTTTCAGCGAAGGCCGGGCGGCAGCCCCGGGCAAGGAAAATTTCAGTAGGGAGCGCAGACGACCGGATGAAATGTTCTTTCCTTACGCCCTTGCCGCCCGGGAGGGCCGTATGGCCCGACAGGCAAGGGCCAAAGGGGGCGCGGAGCAGAGCGTCAGCCCAGTGGGCTGTTCGCCGAAGGGGCAAAGCTGAGCGGTGCCCCTGTGGGGCATTCGCCGAAGGCGAAAGCGATGCGGAAGCCCAGTGAGCAAAGCGTTATGCAGAGCGGCAGCGACAGCAGAACGCTATTGCGAACTGCGGCCAGAGGCAAAGCGATGCGGAAGCGTGGTGAGCAAGGGAGTGCAGGGCACGGCAGTGACCTGCGCGACCATTGCGAACCTGACCGAAAGCGATGCGGAAGCGTGGTGAGCAAGGGAGTGCAGGGCACGGCAGTGACCTGCGCGACCATTGCGAACCTGACCGAGCGAACGAAGTGAGTAGACCCCACGGGGGGGACGCGAGTCCCCGCCCGTGACCGCGCAGCGTCAGCGCAGCGCAAATACTTCGTCCAGGACCGCCATACCCCTTCGGATCTCGTCGACCGTGGACATGGAGAAATTGAGCCTGAAGGTGTTTTCGTGCCCGCCGTTGGCATAGAAATGCGTCCCGGGGACGTAGGCGGCCTTCCGCTCCACGCACCTGAGCAGCATTTCCGCCGCGTTCATGCCCTCCCTGAGACGCGCGAACACAAACAGCCCGCCCTCGGGACGCGTGTACTCCTCCACGCCCGAAAGGGTCTTCAGGCAGTCCATCATGGCGTTCAGCTGCCTGCGGTACATATCGCAGATCTCTTTCACGTGGGGCTTCAGCAGCCCGTCCCGCAGGTATCGGTCCACGATGGCCTGGTTGAGCAGGGCCGTATGCACGTCGGAGGACTGCTTGCCGATAACGCACTTGCGCAGAATGACCGGGTCCGCGGCCATGAAGCCCACGCGGAGCCCCGGGGAGATCACCTTGCTGAAGGAGCCCAGCAGCGCCACCATGCCCGCGCGGTCAAAGCTCTTGATGGAGGGCAGCGCTTCCCCGGCGTACCTCAGGTCCCGGTACGGGTCGTCCTCGGCCACCACCACACCGTATTTCTCGGCCAGCTCCGCCACGCGCTTCCTGCGCGGGAGCGACAGGGTGCGTCCGGTGGGGTTCTGGAAGGTGGGGATCACATAGATCATCCTGGGATGCTCCCGGCGGATGGCCTCCTCCAGGGCGTCGGTATCCATGCCTTCCTCGTCGCTCTTGACCGGCACCAGGCGGGCCTGGTACAGCTTCAGGCACTGCATATTGCCCAAAAAAGTCGGGTCCTCGATGATCACGGCGTCCCCGGGATCGATCAGGGCTTTGCAGAGCAGGTCCATGCCCTGGGTGGAGCCAGTGGTGGGAAGGATGTTTTCCTTCGGGCATTCCACGCCGAAACTTTCGCGGATGTAATCCACCAGGCTCTCCTTCAGCGGCGCGTAGCCTTCCGTGGCGCCGTACTGCAGGAGCACCCTGCCCTTTTCCCTCAGAAGCTCTTCCGCGATCTTGCCGCAGGTCTCTCCCGGCAGGGACTCCGGCGAAGGATTGCCGCCGGCAAAGGAGATCATGCCCGGCACGGCCAGCAGTTTGAATATTTCGCGGATCGCGCTGCCGGAAATGCCCTCGAAACGGGACGCAAACCGGATATCCTCGGGTCGCATATCAAATCAACTCCTGTTCATTGGCCCATCGGGCCGGATCACTTTTCCTTCGCTGATTATAGTGCGCGCGCACGCGCCGTGTCAAGGCCGTCATACTTCGTCCAGCCTGTCCCTGAGGTCGTCCATCATGTCGTCCATGTCTTCAAGCAGCGCTTCCCAGTCCATCGCCTCATCGCTGTCCTCGTCCTCGGGCTCGCGGGAGGCAAGGACGGAATACAACTCCTCCAGGCGGTGCAGCGTCTTCTCCGCCTCCTCCGCGGTCATGGAGGAAGCATCGCCGCAAAGAATGTCCTCCGCTTCCCCGACGGCCGCCTCATATTCCGCTCCCGAAAGCTCCTTCCGCGCGCCTTCGCCGTTATCGTTCATGTCACGTCTCCCCTTCCGATTTTTCCGTCGCGTATGCCGGTCCCGGTTTTTCCTTTTCTTCCCCCATACCGCCGCGCGCGCTGCCGCCCCCGCGGCTTCCCGATCGGTCCCGATCGCCGCCGTACACGTTATTGTCGGCGGGATCAGTACAAAAACGCTTCGCCGTGGGACACGG
>CACXMX010000124.1 GCA_902768805.1 Oscillospiraceae bacterium | reverse complement strand
GCCGCCGCGAGGTACAGGCACTGCTGCGCCAGCTGGTACTTCCTTGCGACGGAGAAGCGCCGCAGCTCCTCGTCGGTGTAGTGGCCGAGCGCCGCCAACTGCTGCTGGGCCCGAAAGAACTTCACAAATGCCTCCGACGTATCCCGTCCCACGATCGGCTCCAGCAGAGCAAAGTCGTTGCCGGATGCATCCAGGGCGCGGGAAGCCATCTCCCAGCGTCTGGGATCGGCATGGGGCTCGGTCCCGGTATAGGGGGTGCGGAGATAGAGGTCGTTGTTCGCGAGGAATTCCAGGATATACGGGTTGACCCGGGTTCGGACCGCCCAGGGCATCCAGTTTTCCACCGTGGTGCGGATATACACGTGCGCAAAGCGGCCGAAGAGCGGTTCCGCCAGGTCGTGTGAGGCGCTGGACTCGCTCCGGTCGTTGCCGGCGGCTACGATCCGCGCACTCTCCGGCAGCGGCCAGCGGTTGTTCACAAAGCGCTCCAGGACAATCTTGAAAATGACCGACTGCGTCTGCTTTGTTGCGTTGGTAAGCTCATCGAAGAAGAGAATGTGCGGCTCGCCGTTGCGGCAGAGACGCTCCAGGCGCACCAGCCACGCGGGCTTGATGTCCACGATCTCGTCTTTGGCTTCGTTGTAGACTGCGCGGCCGTTGATGGTCTCGGGGGTCTCGTTCACCAGCTCGATGTCCAGCGCCTCCGGGTCGATCTGACGCACACGGTCGGACTTTCCGTCTCCGGAGAGGCCGTGGATAAACACCGGGATGTCCGCCTCGACATAGGCCCGGATCAGGCTGAGCTCATCGTGTTTCACAAAGCGGAAGGCGCCTTCTTCCGGAAGCTCGTCCTCCGCCTCGGGTGCGAGTTCGGAGAGGAACGGCCCGTTCAGATACGCCGCGCCCTCCTCCCTGTTCCATCCGCCGAAGAGCGCCATGCAGCTGATGAGCAGCCGGTTCTCCGCGTCGTACAGCCAGCGCACCGGCCGCAGTTCCAGAAAGACCCGGTCCCCTTCCGAGGCAATGGTTCCGTCGGAAAGCTGCAGGTATCCGTTGGCCCCGCCCTGTTCCAGGGTCAGGACGATCATCTGCTTGGCCCCGAGGCGGTAGACCGGCTGCTGGGTGCCGCGGACCGTGATGTGGCGTCCCGTGTCGCGCAGCGACCGCTCCGAAAGCTGCTTCTCTGCGAGGTCGCGCAAACTCCGGTCCAGGATCGTCGTGGGATACAGGCCGTAGTCCACCGTGGTGACGGTGCCGTCTTTCCGCTCATGCTGCAGCAGCGCCTCTTCGCCCGGTTCCAGCAGGAGCGCCGGCCTAAATGCACAGGCTGTGCAGGGATTTCGCCGGCCGAAGCGATCCACACAGGCGTCTCCGGCGAGATAATAGTTCATCCCGGCAGGGGCTGGTCGAAGACCTGTTCAGGTGATAAGAAAATCGATTTCATGTTTCTCCTTCTCTGCCGGGGGCTTGGCGTAGATCACGCGGCCGCCTTTGGGGTGTATGGGTGTGGTGCCGTAGACCACCCAGAGCGCATCACAGCGCTGTTCGGGCATCTCGGCATAGCCGTCCGTAAAGATAATCTGGTTCTCCGCATCGCCGGTGAAGGCGTTCACCGCTACGGTGAAGTTTGTCCCGCCCGCGCCGCGAAGCTCCAGTGCGTCGATATCGGCTTCGGAGTGAATTTCCCGAAAGCCGTAAAACCTTGTGTCAAAACAGCCGACCCGGATCACGGCATCCTCCTGCATCAGGGCCTTGACCCCCTTGACAAAAGCACGCAGCAACTCGGTGTCCACCGAGGCGCTGGTGTCCAGGAGGATCTCGGCATGCGCCACCGGATACGGCCGGAACTGATACGGCAGCATGCCGTCACGGATCGTCTCTCCCGGGAACCAGTCGAAGTCCAGCTGATAGCTGGGTTCCAGCAGTCCCGAAAGCCCGTGTACCGCGGCCGCAAGCCCCGGGTCCTCGATCTCGCGGGCCGCGCCCTCGGTGCTTTTCCCCGGCTTCGGCTTCTTCTGGGGTTTGGGCTTGTTCCGCGGGTCGTCCGGATTCTGGTCCGGGGTCGGGTCCGGATCTCCGATCTCCCGGAGTCCGGCCAGGATGATGTCGTAGTATTCCTCCGCGCTGCGTTCGGTATCGTCCGCCAGAAGTGTCGCATTCATGGGGAGCTGGAAGCCCTCCTCCCGCAGCATTCGATTCACCACCGCGTCGGTGGCTCTGCGCCAGACCAGGCGGTCCCGGCCGCGGCCGCGATCGTAGTGGTTCAGCCGCAGATGCAGGAGCTGCTGCGCGATGTAAAAGCGCTGAACCTCTTCCGTGCAGTAGGACATCAGGCGGCTGTTATACAGGACCCGCCTGCCGTCATTGTCCGTCGGGACATCGCACATGGCTTCTTCTACTTCCAGCCGGGCAATCCAGCCCGACCACTGGGGAAAACGCTCCTGCAGATCCACACAGATCTTCTCCGTGTTCAGCATGACGGGACCTCTTCCTCTGTTCCGCTCCCTTCCGTGGTCGGAGCGGTCTGCGCACGATGCAGCGTTTCGGTGTAGATCATCAACACCGCAATGTCCGCCGGCGACACGCCGGAAATCCGTGACGCCCGGCCGAAGTTCTCCGGGCGGATTTTTTTCAGTTTCTCCCTGGCTTCCAGGCGCAGGCCGAGAATGGCGTCATAGTCCAGATCCGTCGGCAGCGGTCTGCTCTCCATGCGCCGTGCCTCTTCCACCTGCTTCAGCTGCCGTCGGATGTACCCGTCGTATTTCAGCCGGATCTCCACCTGCGCGACGATCGCCTTCTTCAATACCGGGCGCTCCGGGTCAAAGGTTTCCACGTCCGCATAGCTCAGCTGCGGCCGACGCAGCAGATCCGCCAGGGAACAGCCGTTTCGGATCTCGGCGGTACCTCGGCTCCGGAGCATGGCATCCAGCGCTTCGGAGGGCGCGAGATATGTGTGCTCCAGACGGTCAAGCTCCTTCTCCACCGCGGCATACTTTTTCTTCACGGCGGTCAGCGTCTCATCTGAAACAAGGCCGATTTCATGCCCGATGGCGCTCAGGCGCTCGTCCGCGTTATCCTGCCGATGGAGCAGGCGATACTCGCTGCGCGAGGTCATCATGCGGTATGGTTCGTTGGTTCCCTTGGTCACCAGGTCGTCGATCAGTGTCCCGATGTATCCGTCTTCGCGGTGCAGAATGAAGGGGCTCTCCCCTTTGAGCTTCCGCGCCGCGTTCACACCGGCGACAAAGCCCTGTACCGCCGCCTCCTCATAGCCGGAGGAGCCGTTGAACTG
>CACXMX010000123.1 GCA_902768805.1 Oscillospiraceae bacterium | reverse complement strand
AAGGAACTGAGCGCCTTTCTTGGCGCGCTCGAAGAGAAATATCACGTAAAGCCTATGATCTACTGCCCGCGGGAGATCTTTAAAAAGTATATCGCGGGCCGTTTTGATGCCTATCCGCGATGGATCAGGAGCGTCTATTATCCGGCGGAACTGGAGGCCGGAAGCAGCTGGACGCTCTGGCAGTACAGCGATACGGGCGAGCTCTACGGCTACGAGGGCGGGGAGCATTATATCGATCTCGATGTCCTCAAAAGAGGCGTAGATCTGAAGGAATTGACCGCAGAGGGCTAGCGCGCGGGGGCAATTTCCAGTAAAATAGTTTTTTGAAATACAGCACTAAAGAGGTGGACTCTGAAATGATTTACAATACAATACTGGACGCGATCGGCAACACACCGATGATCAGACTGAACAGAATGCCGGAGGAGGGAAGCGCGGAAGTCCTGGTGAAGATGGAAGGACTCAATGTCGGAGGATCCATTAAGACAAGGACCGCCCTGAACATGATCGAACAGGCGGAGAAGGACGGGCTCATCCATCCGGACCGGTCGATCATTGTAGAGCCGACCAGCGGGAACCAGGGCATAGGCCTTGCGCTCGTAGGCGCGGTGAAGGGATATAAGACGATCATCATCATGCCGGATTCGGTGAGCGAGGAGCGGAGAAAGCTCGTAAAGCACTACGGCGCGGACGTGATCCTGATCCACGACGCGGGAGACATAGGGGCGTGCATCGACGAGTGCCTGCAGACGGCGCTCCGGATGCGGGACGAGGACCCGAGGGTATTCGTGCCGCAGCAGTTCGAGAACCCCAACAACACGAAGACACACAAGAAGTATACGGCGCTGGAGATCATGGCGCAGGTCGCGGGGCCGATCGACGGCTTCTGCGCCGGGATCGGCACGGGCGGAACGATCACCGGGATCGGCGAAGTGCTCAAGGCGCAGTATCCGGAGATCGAGATCTGGGCTGTGGAGCCCGAGAACGCCGCGATCTTAGCGGGCGGAACGATCGGGACGCACCTGCAGATGGGGATCGGGGACGGGATCATTCCGGAGATCTTAAATCAGCAGATCTACAACGATATTTATGTCGTGACCGACGAGGAAGCGCTCAACACCTCCAGGAGACTTGCCCGGGAGGAGGGCCTTATGGTCGGTATCTCCGCAGGGACCAATGTCGCCGCGGCGCTTCAGCTCGCCAAGAAGCTCGGCAAGGGGAAGACCGTGGTCACGGTGCTTCCGGACACCGCCGAAAGATATTTTTCCACACCGTTGTTTGAATAAAGCAGCGAGCTGGAGCCGAAGGAGCGTCGTGCTCGCACGAACGCGCATGAGGCCTTGGCGAGCGCCACACATGAGGAAGGAGCCGTTTTGTGCGCGAAGCGGACAAAATGAGCGGATTCCGAATGGGTGCAGCGGACTGGAAGCGCGACAGCGCGACAGAACGCGTGCTTTATTCATGCGCAGCGTGTGAATGAAAGATAGCAGAGATTTTTTATTGAGAACAGGGGGTACGTGTAATGGCTGAGAACAACAGGCCGCGCGGCAGAAAAAGAAATGTAACGGGACAGGGCACCGGCGTGCATCTGCACGGAGAAGGTCTGGGCACCGGGCCTGTCGGTTCTTCCGGCAGCCGCCCCGGAGGCGGTTCGGGCGGCAGTTCGGGCGGCGGAAAGAGAAGCGGCGGGCGCGGCTTCGGAGGGCTTCCCCTGATCGTAGTGATCCTGATCGCCCTTTTAGGCGGCGGCGGGTCGCTCAGCGGATTGCTCGGAGGCGGTTCGGGCGGGAGCAGCGGCAGCTACTCCTCTACGGGGAACAACTGGAATGTAGACCAGAACTATACGCCCAGCTCGGAAAACAGCAATCTCAACTATTACAACAGCAATTCCTACGGCGGGAACGGCGGTCTCTCCACGGGATGGAACGGTGAGAGCGGCAACGCGTCTCAGACGGAGCTGGATACCGCGGTCGCTTCCGGATCGAGGGAGAAGTTCACCTCGATCAAGGGCAACGGTGAAGACGATGTTACCGTCATGGTCTATCTGTGCGGAACG
>CACXMX010000122.1 GCA_902768805.1 Oscillospiraceae bacterium | reverse complement strand
CTGGAGGATACTGTTGAGGAGCTGCGGGAGCGATTCGGCAAGCGCGCCGTGACCTACGCCGTCCTCCTCGGCGATCTGAAGATGCCCGGCGACGGCAGAGAGCTGGTCCGCATGCCGGGTCTGATGTACAAATAAAAAAGACTGTGCCGCCTGCGCGGCTGTTTTTGTTTTGGCCTTTCCGTTCACATATTCTTCATTGATTGACAGGTGTTTTTGTGCGATAATCCCTCTGCTTTGATCATGTAGTTTCGGAGGTCATAATGAAAAAAGCAGCAGCATTCCTTCTTTCCGCCGCGATCGCTCTGTCCCTTCTGGCTGCGTGCGGCGGTGACGCCGGCACAGCCGCGGTAAAATCCGTCCGGGAGATCGCTGCGGACGGCAGCATAGCATTTGCGGACCGGTACGCGGGAATTGTCGTTTCCGGCGAAAGTGCGGAGATAAAAAAGGATGAGGACAAGGAGATCCTGGAGGTCCGGGTCGCGGAAGGCGACATGGTCTCCAAGGGGGACGTTCTCTTTTCCTATGACACGGAGGCCATGCAGCTCCGGCTGGAAAAGCTGAAGCTGGAATATGAGATGCTCCAGAACAAAAAGCTTTCCGCGGAGACCGATATCCCCGTAATCCAGAATAAACTGAGATGGGCCTCGGCGGCGGATCAGCTGGCATATAACCTGCAGATCCAGTCCCTTGAGGCGGATATACTCGAATCCACCTACAATATGAGCATCAAGGAGCGGGAGATCGCCGCTCTTGAGACCGCGATGCAGAACGCGGATGTACAGGCGCCGATAACCGGACGGATCATGTCGGTTAAGGAGAGCGGAAACGACGCCGCCGGCGCGGAAGGATCGGCTGAAAGCGCCGGGAACGCCTTCATCACCATCACCGATATCACAACCTACCGGATCAAGGGTACGATCAACGAAATGAACGTGGGCACGCTCACCGAGGGCATGCCTGTCATAATCCGTTCCCGCGTGGACAGCGGCAGGACCTGGTCTGGTACCCTGGCTATGATCGACTGGGAGACCACGGTAAACAGCGCGAACAACATGTACGGCTTCTCAGACGAGATGACAGGCACCACGAAATATCCTTTTTATGTGGACATTGCGGATTTTGACGGCCTCCTTCTCGGCCAGCACGTATATATTGAGCCCGACTACGGGCAGAAATCCGCCGGTGGAGAACTCCGTCTGCCCGCCTATTATATCGTGACGGACCAGGGCGATCCCTTTGTATGGGCGCAGAACGGCCGCGGAAAGCTGGAAAAGCGTCCGGTCTCTCTGGGTGAGGAAGACCCGGAGGACGGGTCCGTTCAGATCGTTTCCGGCCTGTCTCTTTCCGACAGCATCGCCTTTCCCGAGGAAAGTCTCCGCGCCGGGATGACCTGCGTGCCGTATGAGGACACCATGTTCGTGGACGAGGGCGCCGGGCAGCAGATTCCCGAAGAGACCGGAGCCGCCGTTCCGGATGACGCGGCGCTTCCCCCGGAGGCGGAGATCACTTTCCCGGTGGACGACGCGCTTTCCGGTGAGCCGGACGGGGAGGGGATGGGCTGATGCTCATAGAACTGAAAAATATATGCCGGGATTTTCCCCAGGGCGGCGAATCGATCCATGTTCTCCGGAACATCTCTCTCTCCGTTGAGAAGGGGGAGTACATCGCCATCATGGGCCCCTCCGGTTCGGGTAAGACAACGCTTATGAACATCATCGGCTGTCTCGACACGCCAAGCTCCGGCGAATACCTGCTGGACGGCGAATCTGTAAAAGGCGCCGGAGACAACCGGCTTGCGGATATCCGCAACTCCAAAATCGGCTTTGTTTTCCAGAGCTTTTATCTCCTGCCCGGACTTACAGCCCTCGACAACGTAAGCCTTCCGCTGGTCTATGCGAACATTTCGAAAGCCGAGCGCAGAGAACGCGCCGCGGAAGCTCTGGAGAAGGTCGGCCTGGCTGACGGCGTGCGCCGCCGCGTTCGCGGCGGTCGTGGTTGCGGTGACCGGGCTTGTGTTCGCGGCGTCCGCATGGTGCGTATGGTTTGCCGTTTCCGGCAGGGCGGAGCCGT
>CACXMX010000121.1 GCA_902768805.1 Oscillospiraceae bacterium | reverse complement strand
TGTCCCGCAGCTTCTCCAACACATCGACATTGGTGCTCCAGCCGGTCTTGGTCTTCTTTCCGGCGGGGAGCATCAGTTCTTCAAAAAGGACCTGTCCAAGCTGTTTTGTTGAGAGAATATTGAAGTCATGCCCGGCCAGTTCCCAAATCTCACCCTCCAGCTGTGCGATACCTTCGGTGAGACTGTCGCCGAAGGCGGCAAGCGCCTGCCGGTCGATCAGAAAGCCCGTCTCCTCCATCTCGGAGAGCACCCGGCAGAGGGGCAGTTCGATCTCCTCAAAGAGCATCGTCTGCCCGTCGGCCTCCAGCTTTTCCCGGAGAACCGGTGTCAGCGCGGCAACAGCCACAGCGCCGTCCAGGCTCCTGGTCAGATATCTCTCGGCCAGATCCGGCAGCTCGTAACTGCTGTCCGTCGCCCGCAGCAGGTAAGCCGCCAGCGCCGTGTCGAACACGAAGCCGTCTCTCGGGAGGCCCTCCCGGTTCAGCTGGTTCATCAGATCCTTCACATTGTGGGCAGATTTCGGGACCGCATCGGAGAAGAGCAGCCTGCAGAACGCGTCGTAATCCTCCCCGATCTCCATCTGACTCAGCCGATAGATCCGCTCCGGCTCCCCGGCGAGGCAGAGCTCCAGTTCCACGCTGTCGCTGTCCGCCCGGACGGCGACAAAGGCCGCATTCTTCACCCGCTCTGTCAATACTTGCAGCTGCAGAGCAGAAACCGTGACCGTCTCCGGCTGCTTCTCTTCCGCTGTCCCGCTGCCGGACCCGGCTTCGCTGGTCCCAGAATCCAATTCCTGCAGACGCCACTGTTCGATCATCCGCCGGAAGCCCAGCCGCTTCATGAAGGCCAGCAGCTCGGGTGTCCGCTGCAGCGTCCAGCGGAAGCACGCTGCGTCTTCACAGTCCAGCGGCACCTCGCGGAAGATCGTCGCCAACCAGTAGGAGCTGTTGGCGCTGTCCCGGCCGGCAGCCAGCTTTTTCCGCACGCCGTCCTTGATCTCCAGCGCGTCAAGATCCCTGTAGATCTCCGCAATGCCGCCGTAACGCTGTACCAGGTCCATGGCGGTCTTTTCGCCGATCCCCGGCACGCCGGGGATGTTGTCGGAGCTGTCGCCCATCAGCGCCTTGAGATCGACCATGAGGGGCGGTTCAAAGCCGTACTCCTCCCGGAACTGTTCCGGCGTGTAGAGAATCGTCTCTGTCTTTCCCATCCGGCTTTTCACGTTGCAGACGGTGGTACGCTCGGAAACCAGCTGAAGGCTGTCCTTATCCCCCGTGACGATGACGCAGTCGTTTCCCTGCTCTTCGGCGACGCGTGAGAGCGTGCCCAGAATATCATCCGCCTCGTAGCCCGCCAGCTCCAGATGGGCCACTCCCATCGCATCCAGCAGTTCCTTCAGCACCGGCATCTGAACTGCCAATTCCTCCGGCATCGGCTTGCGCTGGGCCTTGTAAAAATCATAGCTCCGGTGCCGGAATGTCGGTTCCCTCCGGTCGAAGGCGACACAGACCGCCTCCGGTTTCTGATCCTCGTACAGATGCTGGAGGATCGCGAGGAAGCCGTAGATTGCGTTGGTCGGCGTGCCGTCCGGGGCGTTCAGCTCCCGGATACCGAAAAAGGCTCGGTTGACGATACTGTTCCCGTCGATGAGCATGAGTTTCATGGGGTGGTCCCCTCTTTCTTAATCTTTTTCTCCTCTGAGTCGGATGATCTCATCACGCAGCTGCGCCGCGATCTCGTATTCGAGCATCTGCGCGGCCTTGCGCATCTTTGCCTCCAGCTCGTCGATGAGCTTCTTCCGCTCCGCCGAGGTCATGCGGACGCCGTTGGCCTTCGTCACCGCGTCGGCGGCGGTGGAGATCTCGATGATGTCGCGGATGTCCTTGACGATGGTCTTCGGGACAATCCCGTGTTCGGTGTTGTAGGCCATCTGCTTTTTCCGGCGGCGCTCCGTCTCGTCGATGCAGGCCCGCATCGACGGGGTAATGACATCGGCATACATCAGGACCTTGCTCTCCGCGTTGCGGGCGGCCCGGCCAACCGTCTGGATCAGGCTGGTCTCGCTGCGCAGGAAGCCCTCCTTGTCCGCATCGAGGATCGCCACCAGGCCGACTTCCGGGATATCCAGTCCTTCGCGCAGGAGGTTG
>CACXMX010000120.1 GCA_902768805.1 Oscillospiraceae bacterium | reverse complement strand
CGGATATGTCTCATGGAAACTGCCTTTCAATTCGGATTCAGCAGAGGAAACAGTTGGATTATATGCGCGCAAAAGGAAAAACGCAAGCAGAAAAAACAGCCCTGAGCCAAACGGCTCTGCTGCGTTGCCGGGCGCGCGGTTCTGAACTCTGCGGCAGGAAAAGAAAAAAGAATGGACGAACACGATCCCTTTGCGTATAATAAAAAATGATCAGGATAAAATGAACACTGTCAGTTCCGCCGGTGCGGCTGATGCCCCGGAGACACGGAAAAGAACAGAAAGACATCATACAGCATGGAAGGATGCGGACAAATGGAACTTCTGGATTATGAACGGAAACATATCGAGATCCTCCGGGACTCTCTGGCGGAATGCACGGTTCTGCTGAAAACGGACGGGAGCTTCCCCCTCGCGGAAGCAGGAGAGCTCGCCCTCTTTGGGAGCGGTGCCAGACAGACGGTAAAGGGCGGTACGGGTTCCGGAGAGGTTAACTCACGCTATTTTGTGAGCGTAGAAGAGGGACTGAAGGCGGCGGGCTTCCGCCTGACCACCGGGGCTTGGCTGGACGCCTATGATGCGGTCCGCGAGCAGGCGAAGAAAGACTTTGTCCGGGAGATCAAGGCCCGCGCGAGAAGGAACCACACCAACGCCATTATCGAAGGCATGGGCGCGGTCATGCCGGAACCGGAATATGATCTGCCGATGGAGGGCGGCGGAGAAACCGCCGTGTATGTGCTGGCGCGGACCTCCGGCGAAGGAAACGACCGGGAGAACATCCCGGGCGACATCGCCCTCACGAAGACGGAAATTCGCGACATTCTCCGCCTGCAGAAGGAGTATGGCAGGTTCCTCCTGGTTCTGAATGTGGGCGGGCCGGTGGACCTGACGCCGGTGCTCGGGGAAGTGGGAAACATCCTGCTCCTCTCGCAGCTCGGCGTGGAGACCGGGGCCGTGCTGGCCGATATCCTGCTGGGAAAGGCCAACCCCTCCGGAAAGCTTGCGACCACCTGGGCCTGCTTTGACGATTATCCCACCATCGGGGATTTCGGCGACATGAACGAGACCCGCTACAGGGAGGGCATCTATGTCGGCTACCGGTACTTTGACTCGGCCGGGGTGATGCCGATGTTTCCCTTCGGCTTCGGCCTGTCGTATACGACTTTTGAAGTCGGCGAAGAGAAGGCGGCCCTCGACGGCGAAACCGTCACGGTCACGGCCGAAGTGAAGAACACGGGCGGCATGCCCGGAAAGGAAACGCTGCAGCTCTATGTGTCGAAGCCGGAGGTGAAGCTGGATCAGCCGTTCCAGTGCCTGGCGGCTTTCGGGAAAAGCAGAATGCTCCCGCCCGGAGAGACGGACACCGTCACCATGACGCTGCGCCTTTCGGACCTCGCGTCCTATGACAGCGGGCGGGCCTGCTGGGTGCTGGAGAAGGGCGATTACTTCCTTCGCCTCGGGACAAGCTCGGCGGATACCCGGCCGATCGTCCGCCTGCGGCTGGAGGAAGAGGTCGTCACCAGATACACTTCAAACGTCTGCGGCGTCGCGGACTTTACGGACTGGAAACCGACGCTGGAGCGCATCGACATGTTCGCCCCGGATGTGCCGATCCTCACGGTGGACCCCGGCGCGATCCCGACCGGGACGGTGGAGGACACCGACCGGACCGAGATCGACGAAGCGGTCCGCACCATGAACACCGAGCAGCTCATCCAGATGTCCCTCGGGGCGCATGACCCGAAGAACGGCTTTGCCGCCGTGGTGGGCGCGGCAGGCTTTGCGGTAGCCGGAGCGGCGGGAGAGACCTGCGGACTAACGAAGGAATTCGGCCTCAAACCCCTGGTCATGGCGGACGGCCCCGCCGGCCTGCGCCTGAGCCGGGACTATGTCATGGGAGAAAAAGGCCCCGTGCCGGTCGGACAGTCCTCTCTGGAGTCCATGCAGGACTTCATGCCGAAGCCGGCAAAGTGGCTGATCTCCAGACTGAGCGGAAAGAAGCCGGATCCGAAGGCGGAGATCCGCCACCAGTACGCCACGGCGATCCCCATCGGGACCGCACTGGCCCAGAGCTGGAACCCGGCCTTTGGCGGAGACATCGTCGGGGATGAGATGGAGCGGATGGACGTGGATCTGTGGCTTGCGCCCGCGCTCAACATCCACCGGAACATCCGCTGCGGCCGGAACTTCGAGTACTTCTCGGAAGATCCGCTCCTGAGCGGCGTGTTTGCCGCGGCGATCACCCGCGGGGTACAGGCCCATCCGGGGAAAGGGACCACCGTCAAGCACTATGCGGCGAACAACCAGGAGTATAACCGCTATAACAACAACAGCATCGTCAGCGAGCGGGCCATGCGCGAAATTTACCTCAAGGGCTTTGAGATCTGCATCCGGGAGGCCCGGCCCCATGCCCTGATGACCTCCTACAACCTGCTCAACGGCTGCCACACCTCCGAGCACGAGGGCCTGATCCGCCGAATCCTCCGCAATGA
>CACXMX010000119.1 GCA_902768805.1 Oscillospiraceae bacterium | reverse complement strand
TTCGGGTGGGAGGCCCTTTTGTCCAGCAGATAGTCCAGCATCTCCGAAACGGAGCGGTCCAGCACCTCCGCGCTGTCGAGATAATCGTAGTTCCCGTCGGCAAGCACGGAGACGCCGTTGTTCTGCAGCTGTTCCTCCACGTACTTCTCGGCGTAGAACTCGCAGTAGTTCTTCAAAATGGCGTCCAGCATGATCCGGGCGTGATCCTCGCCGGCGTCGCTGCCGCCGACGTAATACACCCGGTATGTGTCCGCCGTATAGGCGGGATCCTCGCCCTTTTCCAGCAGCGCCTCGTTGCGCTTGAGCTGCGTCTCGGGGATCACTTCCTCCACATAGCAGCCGGAGCGGACCGAGTCGATGCCGGAGCGGTCGCCCAGGTCCGTCAGGGCGGCGTCGATCACCGCGGGAGAATAGATCTCCTCCACGTTCAGCGGGCTCCCGTCGGGGGTATAGCCCTGTTTGGCGGCGCTGTTGGTATAGCGGATCACCGCCGAGGCGACGTAGCGCTGCTGAGCCTTCCCGTAGAAAGCGATCGCCAGAGCGCCGAGAGCGGACAGAAGAAAGATCAGCAGACTGAATTGCTTCAGATAGCGCAGAATACTGAATTTTCTCATACTCTTCTCTCCTTATCCGAAACCAGCGCGCGCAGCCAGGCGAGAACGAACACCGCCAGGAGCACCGCCGCCGCGCATCCCAGCGACATGACAAGCCCGGTCCGCTCGGCGAAGCCCGAGGCGTCCTCGCTGAAGCCGAGATAGTTGCGGGCCTTCGCGCTCGTGTACGCGCTGTCCACCGTCCGGATATCCTCCGCGAGCTTTTCCAGCGCGGCCTCCATCTCCCGGATCATGAGATCGGCCTTCGCTTTCTTCGCCGCGTCGGCGCGGTTCGACCTAAGCTTTTCCGCCAGCCAGGTGTTGTAGGCGATGCGCTCCATCCTCTCGGTCGCGCCCATGAGCTGCTCGTCGGCGTGCAGGGCCATGTTGTCCATCCCGGTCTTCGTTCTGGACATGTAATACTCCCGCGACTGGTCCATGGTGGGGATCATCACCGCGGCGCTCATGGCCGCGTCGTACATTTGAATGCCCTTGTTGTCCTCGTCGTAGGCGGCCATCAGCTTATTGTACATCAGGCGGTCCATGCGGATCCGGTAATTGAGCATGCCGCTCAGCGCGCTCCTGTCGTTGGCGATGCCGTTTTCGATGATGAAGGAGCGCAGCTTGGCCAGGTCGTAGGTATACAGGTTTTTCGCCCGCTGTTCCAGCGCGGAAAAGGTGGCTCCCGTATCCGGGTCGCGGTAGTTTTTGCTCTCGCGGCTGCGGAGGCGCGCGTAATTCTCCAGCTGGCTGTACTTCAGCTCCAGCAGGTCCACCGTCGTGAGATACTCGTCGCTGTACTTCAGATCGTTCACGTCGAAGGAGAGGATGGCGTGGTTGAAGCCGTAGCGCTCCACAAAGTACTCGCGGTAGGTCTCGCACAGGAGCGAGAGCATCTCTTCCGCGGTCTTTCCGCCGGCTTCGCCCTTGTTGGTGAAGCGGACGACATAGGAGGTGCTGATATAATTCACCCCTCCGGCGACGCTTTTGTCGTGGGTCGGCTCCACGCTGACGCACTCGCTGAGCTGCTCGGGGGTCGTCTGCCCCTCCAGGCCGGCGCGTTCGATCAGCCTCTCCATCATCTCGCCGCCGCGGATCTCGAAAATGTTGAAGCGCGTCCCGTTGGGCGTAAGGCCCCTGGACGCCTCTTCGTAATCCAGCGACAGGATCGTGCCGGCCGTGCGGCGGCCCGCGGCAACGTGTAAGCCGCAGAATACCAGGGCCAGGACCAGAAAGCACGCGAGGACCGCGAACTTCCGCTTCCGGAACGCCTCAAAGGTAGCGCGCAGGCTGCTCCATCCTTTTCCCGGGACACCGGACCGGTCCTCGTTTCCGGCCGTCCGCAGTCTGTCTGTCTCATTCATCGTCTTGCTTCTCCTTCCCGCTCCCTAAAGCCTTAAGAGGCGGCAGCACATTACTCTCTCCCAAAAGTTTTTCCCGCGTCTTCAGGCGGCCGGGGCGCCTTCCTTCCCCGAGATATCGATCACGACCAGCTCGGGCAGGTTGTTGATCCGCGGCGGGAACGCCTTGGAATCGCCGAGTCCCGCGCTTATGATCAGCGTCTGATGCCTGGCGAGAGTGTATCTTCC
>CACXMX010000118.1 GCA_902768805.1 Oscillospiraceae bacterium | reverse complement strand
GCAGAGCGCTCCATGCCTGGTGCTGCTGGCCGGGGACGTATATATCTCCAGATAAAACCGAATAATCAAGGAAAGCAGGTCAGAACTCATGGTAAAACTTGAAATTGAACTCTCCGACATCGATTACGATCAGCTGCTGAACACCTTCCTGCCCAAGATGCAGGAAAAGCTGGGGCCCAACAGTTCCCTGTCCTCTCTTCTGGGGGGCGGCCTGGCCGGATCTCTGATGAGCATGGCGGGCAGCTCCACCAAAGACAAGCTGGCCGCTCAGGTCATCAACATGAACTCCGAAATGCTCGGCCGGAAAATGGAAGAGATGGCCGCCAAAAACGGCATCCCCGGCAAGGTCAGAAATCTGAAAGCCACCGCTGTCCCCGACAGATAAACCCATTGACAGGGGGACGGTTCTCTTGTCAACCGAAAAGTTGACGAGAGAACCGTCCCCCTGTCATTATGAAACGCCCGTGCCGTCAAAGACGGGGATCTCCTCTTCTCCCGCGGCCGAGAGGTCCTGTACGTAGCCGTCCTCTATGCCGTATTCGGCAAGCGCGGAAAGAGCTTCGTCCCACTCATCGGCGGTCAGCGTCCGCTTCAGCTCCGGTGTCCTCGTCAGGTCTCCGCAGGGCGTGTACTGCGCCATCAGCGAAAAAAGCACGGTGCCTGGCGCAAACGTCTCCGATACCCAGCGCAGGACAGACCGCGTGTCGGCGATCCGTCCGGGCAGCACCAGATGGCGGATCAGTACGCCGGAGCGGAGCATACCGTTTTCGTCCAGCTCGTATGGCCCCGTCAGGCGCACCATCTCACGGATGGCGGCCCGTGCCGTTTCCGGATAATCCGGAGCCCGGGAATACCGTGCCGCTGTGGAAGAAAAAGCGTATTTCAGGTCGGGCATGAAAACCGAAACGCGTTCCGCCAGAGCGCTGACGGTCTCCGCTGTTTCGTAGCCCGAGGTGTTCCACACGACGGGGACGCGCGGCGCGGCGATCCGGAGCGCTTCCAGGATTTGCGGAGCGAACTGCGTCCCCGTGACCAGATTCAGATTATGGACCCCCATTGCCTCCAGCTCTCCGAAAATCCCGGCGAGCCGTTCGACCGTGACGGCCTCCCCTGTCCGGCCCCGGCTGAGCTCGTAGTTCTGACAGTAAACACAGCCCAGCGGACAGCCCGCGAAGAACACCGCTCCGCTTCCTCTCTCTCCGCTGACGCATGGCTCCTCTCCGTAATGCGGAGCCGCCCGGGCCACGGTGACCTTCGCGCCGACGCGGCACACGCCCCGCACGCGTTCCCTGTCCGCGCCGCAGCCGCGGGGGCAGAGCCTGCATTCACTCATGCAGCGCCTCGGCGATCCACGGGTCGGCTCCCCTCGGTACGCTCTTGGGCCGGCAGCGTCCGCATTCCATACCCTTGAGCGCCAGCTTGAGCATCTTCCTGAGGGTATATTTGCTCTCTCCCGCCTCGCGGGCGCGCCGGTCATAGGTGACGACGCCCACCTTCGCTCCCAGCCTGTTCACAAGGCCGCGAAGGAACAGATCATCTTCGTGATAATGAGACAGCGCCTCCAGCGCCTTTGCGTCCATCAGACGGTAGTCCGCGTGGTCGTATATCAGGTCCGAGCCAAACAGCTTCATCAGAGAGTAATAGCCCCGCGCGGTGGTCCGTTTCAGGAAGGTGTCCGTATCCCGGCTTGCCCGGACGCCGCATACGATGCCGCAGCCGCGGCCGTATTCGTCGAGCATGGCGTCCATGGCGTCAATATCGTCCTGAAGATCGGCGTCTATGCTCACGGTGACATCGCAGCGGTCTTTTGCCCACATCAATCCCGAGGTCAAAGCGTTCTGGTGGCCGCGGTTTTTTGCCATGCGGAGTCCGGAGACGCGCGCGTCCTTCTCATGGTAAGAGCGTATCAGTTCCCAGGTGGAGTCGGACGAGCCGTCGTCCACCAGCACCAGACGGCTTTCCGGTGAAATGCGCGGAGAGAGACTCGTCAGCTTCTCAAGGAAAACCGGCTCCGTCAGCGGCAGAGCCTCCTCCTCATTGTAACAGGGGACAACGATATACAGTATCGGTTTCTTTTCCACGGCGGGAGCCATCCTTTCCTGTGTCCGCGCAATTGGCGCGGTTTTATTTTACATCATTCGGGACCTAGGCGCAACGTTTCGTTTTTTCTTATAGAAAATAAAGATTCATCCGTAATTTTGAAGTTTGCGGCCCGGTTTTTCTTGAAAAATCTTTCAATTTATAGTATAATTCTTTTTCGGGACAAA
>CACXMX010000117.1 GCA_902768805.1 Oscillospiraceae bacterium | reverse complement strand
TCGCGGCACGGCCGAGTACACGGTTGACCACATGGGCCAGCAGTCCTCTGGTAACCACGGTGAAGGGTTCCGTCGTTTCACCGGGATCGATCCATCCGTAGGCGGCGGCGGTAGAGTAGACGGCATGGGCCTCGTCTGTCGGTGCGAGGTTCGGAAAGTCAAAGGTCCGGTCCGATGCGGGATAAAAGCGCTCCAGAATCTCCAGCATCTCCTGGAAGCGGAGTATATCATCCGGATAGAGCTCGTTTCCTTCCAGGATTCCGATGTCCTTCAGCGTGGCGGCAGCCTTGTAGCAGCTGTCCTTCTCTCCGACATCGAGGAAGGTGCCGCTGCCCACCAGGTCGATGTTCAGCAGCTTGTAGAGGATCTTCACAAAGTCCCGGATCGTCACTTTGGCGTCCACATCCACCACGCCGTTTCTGTCGGCGCTGAGATAGGTGATGTGCTCTGTCGTCTCCAGAGGCAGGGTATAGCGGGCGACCAGGACGGTGTCTTCAAACACCGGGAAGGTGCTGCGGGTCTCGGGATTTCCCTCCGCATCCTCCCAGCCGAGGAAGGTGTAGCCCTCAAGCTCGACAGGATCGTGAAGAATCACGGGTGCACCGTAGGGAACATGCTCCACAATGTCGTCCCGGTTCGGAACAAGATAGCGCAGTTCGATCGTGACCGGAGCGGCGTCCTCCAGCTCCTGAATGTGCTGCTCCAGTGCCTCGGTCCGTGCCCGGGCCTCCAGAACCTCCTGCTCCTGAGCCTGCTTCTGCTGAAACCCGTGAGAAACCAGAAGCACCTGCAGCCCCAGCAGCGCAAGGAAGGCAACCCAGAAGAAGATCGACCACCAGGGGATTCTGCTGAGAGTGGAGGGCGGACGGGAGACCGCAGAAGGCGCAGCAGCAGGATCCTTTCCCTGCCGGGATACCGCACCGGCGGGGCGTTTGGCCCGGGGCGGTGCGTCCGCTCTGCGGCCGCGGGATGCGCGCTCCTGGCGCTCGCGGTGCCGGCGCAGATTGGGTTCACTCATGAGCTCGCCTCCTCGTCCGGGAGAAGGAGCGACAGATTGCGCTCCACAATCTCCAGAATAACCGCGTCGGCATCGAGACCGGAAAAGGCCTCCACGGAATAATCCGCCGAGCGTGAAAATTCCGCCGTGCCGAAAGCCTCGGCCAGATAGGGATAGAGGGCAATGCCGAAGGAATCACGCCGGCAGTAGAGACTTCCGGTCCGGTCCCGGGCAGAAGTGCGGATGGTGATGGCATTCCCTCCGCGGGGGTCGGAAGCGGTTTCATAGGTGAATCCGGGGGAATACTCCAGCTCGGCTTCCCGGCCCTTCCCCACGGGATAGAGCATCTGATAAAGGTCGCCGATGTGTGTGCCGGTTTCGGAGAAGGGGCCGGCCGCAAAGCTGCTTTCGCGGTTCAGCGCAGCGAGCAGTGCGTCCGCCGCAAGGGCGGCACCCTCCGCGGTCCAGTGGGAATCGGTCCGGTAATACAGTTCGGGCTGACCCGAGAGCAGGGCAAAGAGGTCGACACAGCTGACGCCGGCCTCCCGCAGCAGCGGAAGCAGCCGAGTGTAATTCGCCCCGGCCCGGTCGGCGGGGAAGCGGGCGGGCATCCGCTCGGGAATCACGGAGTTCTTGTTCGGCGCAACGGCGAAGACAAACTGTCCGCCATCCCGCTCCACCTGTGCCTGGATTTCGGCGAGATGCGCCGCAATCCGGCGGAGCTCGTTGTCCGAGAGGCCGACGCCGCAGTAATCATCCAGTGTGGAAGTGTAATAGAGTTCGCCGTTTTCTCCGAGTGTGACCTGCTCTTCCGCAGAAGTATGCAGCAGTTTCTCATAGAGACCGGAGCGGGCGGAAACGAGCAGCGGGCGCAGGGCAAAGCGCGTGCCGATGTAGTCTGTAGTGTCGGCGAGGACCGCCGGGTTCGGATTGCCGTCCCGGTCCAGAAGCGCGGGGGTGCGCGGGGCACTCTCGTTGGCGAGCAGCGGGGAGGGGCCGGCAAGCAGCATCCCGACGGAGGGAATCAGACACAGCAGGAGAAAAACCCCGATAAACAGAACAGGTAAGCTTCGTTTCATCATGGCATCAGAACTGAAAATAAATAAAGGGGTGGAAACCGCTCTGGGCCAGCGACATCACGCTCAGCACCAGAAGCAGCAGACAACACAGATCCGGAACCAGCTCCGCCGTGCGCTCTTCCGTCAGAAACGCATGGATGCGGCCGCCGTCAGAGCTGAGCGCAAGAGCAAGCGCGGCACAGAGCGTCGCGGAGGCAGC
>CACXMX010000116.1 GCA_902768805.1 Oscillospiraceae bacterium | reverse complement strand
CCGGCCGCGGTTGTCGATGTTCGGCAGACCGTAGAAGGGCTTTCCCGCGGCGTCCAGGAGAACAATGCTCTGTCTTGCCCCGGCGGCGGAGACACAGCGGACCCGGATGTCCGGATGCTCGGCATGAAGATCCAGACAGAGGCGGAGAATCTCGGACTGCCATTCCTGGGGCAGGAAGAACTGGGCATCCGGATAGGCCTCGTCCCGGTAATAGCGGTTCAGGAAACTGCGCATGGCGAGGATCTTTCCGCTGGGGTCCACCAGGGCGGCACGGGTGCTGCCGGTGCCGAGGTCGATGAGGAGATCGTAATCCATGGTTCAGTGGGCGAGCACGTCGCGGTTGTAGACGATCTTTTCCAGATTCTCTCCCTTGAGCCACTGGCGGATGCGGGCGTTGAGGATGTCCGCCTGATGGTTGGTGACCTCATAAGTGGCGCCGCAGATGTGGGGCGTGAGAATGACGTTGGGGCAGTTCATGATCTCCAGATCCTCGGCCGTGGGCGGCTCGTTGTCCAGCACGTCGAGAACAGCGCCGGCGATGGCCCTGTCGTTGAGAACCCGGATCAGCGCCTGGGTATCGACGAGGGCGGAGCGGCCGGCGTTGACAAACAGGGCGTCCGGCTTCATGGAGCGCAGAAGCTCTTCTGTCACAATGCCGCGGGTGGAATCGCTGACCGGCAGATGGAGCGAGACCACGTCGCAGGTGGCAAAGAGCTCTTCCAGGGACAGCGGCGTGTAATGGCCGTAGGCACGGCCCTTATAGTCATAGTAGCAGACGTCGCAGTCGAAGCCGTCGAGGATCTTCGCGGCGGCCTGGCTCACGGCGCCGAAGCCCACCAGGCCGACCCGCTTGTACTGCAGCTCATGGCCCATCCAGGTGAAGTACGGCGTCGTTCCGGCAACCCATTTGCCGTCCTTGATCCACTGGATGGATTCAAGACCGTGGCGCATGTGCATGATGATCAGGGCGACGACAAGCTCGGCGACGGCCTGGTTGTTGCGGCCCGGCGTGCAGAGAACAGGGACGCCGGCCTTCGTGCAGGCGGCGGTGTCGAGGTTCGCGGGGGTGGCGCGGCAGTCTCCGATCAGCTTGAGGCCCTTGTAGCCGTTGAGAACCTTTTCGGTGACACGGTCCAGCTCGGTGATGAGGACATCGGGCTGTTCCTTGAGCAGGTGCTCCAGCATCTCATCTTCGTAATACCGCTCGCCGGTGTCGTTCCAGGGTTCGTACAGAACCTCGTCAAACAGCTCCTTGAGCTCGGCGAGACGGTTTTCGGGATACGGAGCGCGAACATAGACTTTCATGGCAGTACTCCTTTATCAATTATTTTAAAAATTTTAAATAACAGACCGAATAGAAGGGATCATGAAACGGAAAGAAAACAGGCTTCACGCAGGGCATCAGTAAAAGGTCCGGACCTCGGTATCGAAATAGCGGTCCAGCAGATAGGGAACAAAAATTCCCTTGTCCGTCACGGCGCCGGAGATCAGGTGCGGGGGCACGATGTCGAAGGAGGGGTAAACGGCCCGGACCTGGGGCAGACAGTTCGGAATGCCCCGGTAGCGCAGCACCTGCTCCGGATCGCGCATTTCGATGACAATGTCGTCCTTTGTGTGTTTGTCGCGGTCGGGGATGCCGGTGACGTAGTAGGGGATGCCGAAGTATTTGGCCAGAATCGCCATCTGGAAAGTGCCGATTTTGTTTGCGATGTGGCCGTCCCGGGCGATGGTGTCGGCGGCGGAGGTAAACAGGTCGATGCCCTCGTTCTGCATGGCCCAGGCGATCATGTTGTCCGTCAGGACCGTGGTTTCAAAGCCCATCTCCGCAAAGCAGCTGGAGGTGAGCCGGGCGCCCTGCAGATAAGGCCGGGTCTCGGCGCAGTAGACGCGAAAGTCCTTTCCCTGTTCCCGGGCGGCGCGGATGACCGTGCCGATGATGGTCTCGCCGAAGCACTGGGTCAGGATACTGCCCCCCTGCGGGATCAGGCCGGCGAGATAGTCCCCCACGATCTGCATCGTGCCGTAGCGGCGGTTCAGAGAATCGACCGTCGAGGCCACAATGGCGTCAATGGGATCCTCCCCCGCTTCCAGCGCTGCCTCCGCCAGATCCGCGGCCCGGTAGGTGATCTGCCCGTAGCGGTTGGCGGTGGTGGGACGGGCGTGGGCCAGGTCAAAAGCGGCCTGCCGGAGAAAGGAGATCTGCTTTTCCTTCCCTTCCCCGCGCACCTGCCAGGCGGCCAGGGCCATGCCCATGCCGACGGCGGTGTAGGGACCCGCGCTCTGGGTTACCATGTCGGCGATGGCCTGCGCCACCTCCT
>CACXMX010000115.1 GCA_902768805.1 Oscillospiraceae bacterium | reverse complement strand
TTGGCCAGCGCCGGGGTCTGGGCCTGAGCGCGGGCGAGCGGGTATATGTGCTTGCCAAGCCCTGGCCGGACGTAACGATCGGGCCCAACGACGCCCTGTTCTCCCGCCGGGTCACCGTGGAGAACGTCAACTATATCGCCGTGGATCGCCTGGACGCGCCCCGGCGGGTGCGGGCGAAGCTGCGCTATACGCCGCGGTTCGCGCAGGCCCTGCTGATCCCCTCAGAAACCGGCGCGGAGCTCCTGTTCGACGAGCCGCAGCGGGCCGTCACCCCCGGCCAGAGCGCCGTATTCTATGAGGATGACTACGTCCTCGGCGGCGGTATCATCGCCGGCGCAGAGAAGGATTGACAGCCTCGGAACAGGATATTATTTCCAGTTGACATTTGCAAAAAACCGTTCTATAATACCACCAACCGAATAGGAAACCGTTGACGCGGAGATAACGGCAATCATGCCTTTACAGAGAGCCTGCGATGCTGAGAATCAGGCAAGAAACAAGTTGTCAAATGGACCGCTGAGGGCGCAGTCAAAGGGATCGCTCCCGAGTATTCTGCGACGTTGCAGGCAGACGTTAATTGCCGGGGATATGCTGGTATCCCGCTAAGCGCACGGGTCAAGCCGTGAATCAAGGTGGCACCGCGGATAAATCGTTTTATTCGTCCTTGACAGAACATCTGTTTCTGTCAGGGGCGTTTTTTTGTGCTCCCGCAGAAACCGCAAAGGAGCGAATGCACTATGAACATCAGACCGAGCCTGGAGGAGGTCCGGCAGATCGCCGCGGCGGGAACATACGATGTGCTGCCGGTCAGCACGGAGATCCTCTCCGATTTCACCACCCCCATCGAGACCTTGCGGATCCTGAAAAACGTGTCGAAGCACTGCTTTCTCCTGGAATCCGCCCAGGCGGACGAGACCTGGGGACGCTACACCTTCCTCGGCTTTGACCCGAAGCTGGACATCACCTGCGTGGGCGGAGAGATCAACGGCGTGCTGGACGCTGGCCGGGTGAAATACGTTACCGGCAACCCTGCGGACTATCTGCGCGAGGTGCTTTCGCGTTACAAAAGCCCGCGGTTTGACTATCTGCCGCCCTTCACCGGCGGCCTGATGGGCTATTTTTCATACGATTATCTCGGCTACAGTGAGCCCAGCGTCCGGGTGCCCGTGGAGGATACGGAGCATTTCCGGGACGTGGATGTGATGCTGTTCGACCAGGTCATCGCCTTCGACCACATCCGCCAGAAGATCGTGCTGATCTCCAACATGGAGCTGAACGATCCCGAAACGAACTACAACAAAGCCGTGTGGGAGCTCAAGCAGCTCCGGGATCTGCTGCGCAGCGGGCAGAAGAAGGACGAGCCCGGCGGACATCTGACCGGCGGGGTCACCGCCCTGTTCGATCAGGCGCGATTCTGCGCCATGGTGGAGAAGGCGAAGGATCACATCCGGGAGGGGGACATTTTCCAGATCGTCCTGTCCAACCGCCTGTCCGCCCCCTTCGAGGGGAGCCTTCTGAACACCTACCGCCTCCTGCGCACCATCAACCCCTCGCCCTATATGTTCTATTTCTCGGGCACGGACGTGGAGGTGGCGGGCGCTTCACCGGAGACCCTCGTCAAGCTGGAGGACGGGATCCTGCACACCTTCCCCCTGGCAGGGACCCGGCCGCGGGGCAAAACCGAAGCCGAGGACCGGGCGCTGGAGACCGAGCTGCTGGCCGACGAAAAGGAACTGGCGGAGCACAACATGCTGGTGGATCTGGGCCGGAACGACCTGGGGAAGATCAGCAAATTCGGCACCGTGCAGGTGGAGAAGCTGCGCTCGGTGGAGCGGTTCTCCCACGTGATGCACATCGGCTCCACGGTGCGCGGCGAGATCCGCGACGGCTGCGACGCCCTGGACGCCATTGCGGCGGTCCTGCCCGCGGGCACCCTCTCCGGGGCCCCGAAGATCCGGGCATGCCAGCTCATCGGCGCGCTGGAGGGCAACAAGCGCGGCATCTACGGCGGCGCCATCGGCTACATCGACTTCACCGGCAATATGGACACCTGCATCGCCATCCGCCTGGTGTATAAGAAAAACGGCACGGTCTATGTGCGCAGCGGGGCCGGGATCGTGGCCGACTCCGTGCCGGAGACGGAGTATCAGGAATGCTTGAACAAGGCGCGGGCGGCGCTGAGCGCGCTGGAGCTTGCCCAGGAGGCGGAGCTGTGATCCTTCTGATTGACAACTACGACAGTTTTTCCTACAACCTCTACCAGCTTGTCGGCGAGCTGGAGCCGGAGATCCGGGTCATCCGCAACGACGAGATGACCGTCGATCAGATCCGGGCGCTGCGCCCGGACCGCATCCTCCTCTCCCCCGGTCCCGGACGGCC
>CACXMX010000114.1 GCA_902768805.1 Oscillospiraceae bacterium | reverse complement strand
GGACATCAGCCGCGGGCGCTTTGCCCGGATCATGAACCACGTCCTGCACCGCGATGCCGAACGCCATCTTGATCAGGAGGACGTGGGGACCATCCTCGATGTACCGCCCTCCGGGGACTATTACGACGACGTCGTGGAGGCCGTCATCCCCCATGAATACCGGATCAAGGGGGGCGAGGAAGTCTGGACCTCCAGCGAGGCGCTTCCTGTCCACGAGCCCGGTTTCTTCTTCGCCGGTGTCCGGCTGCATTATATCGGCGAGGACGGCGTCCCCGCCGTGAACAGCAATGTCGGCGGTCTGGACTATAACCGCAACGGCGAGGTCACCAGCGGCGATGCGTGGCTGGACCGCGAGCTCTGGTCGATTCTGGAAGAGAACATCGACCCGCAGATCATGGATCGCGAGCAGATGCTGCGAATTGTCTATGACTATGTCGTGGACAACTTCACTTACCGCTACGGCAGCATGTACGCCTTCGGTGCGGAGGGCTGGGCGGTGAAGGAAGCCCGGCGCATGCTGGAATACGGCAGCGGCAACTGCTACTGCTTCGCGGCGTTGTCTTACGAGCTGGCCCGCTTTGTGGGCTATGACGCGAAACTCTACAGCGGACGGGCCTACGGCGAACAGTATGAGTACCGCACTTATGACACCGACCTGGTCTACGCCCCCATCGGCTACACGCCCCACGGCTGGGTGGAGATCGAGTTTGACGGAGAACCCTATATCTTCGATACGGAATACGAATACCGGAGCTACGGCCTGCGCGACATGTTCAAGGGCGACGAAAAGGTCCGCGGTCAGTACGGCTATACCAAAGCCGAAGCCGCATAACATCGGGCTGTGAAAAGGAGCGGTGCCCTCACGGGGCGCCGCTCCTTCCGTATGTCCGGATATGGATTATTCTGTTTTCTCTCCGTCCGCTTCCGCTTCATCATCGGCGGATTTTTCTTTCTCCGCTTTCTCCTCCGGCAGAGGCTCCGTGCGGCGGAAGGTCTCGGTATACAGGCGGAGCTTCGCCGCCAGTTCATCGGTGGCCGCGCCCGGCAGCATGCGCCACTGCCAGTTTCCGGAATCGGACCCCGGAAGATTCATCCGTGCGCTCCCGTCCAGTTCCAGCAGGTCCTGCATCTGTACCACGAAGAGGACGGAGGAGGTGGCCATACCGCTGCGGATCATGCCCCAGTTCCAGCCTTCATCCGGCGTGATGTGCATATAGCGCCGTGCAAAGTCCAGATCCTCCTCTCCGGTGGTCGCGAGCCAGCCCTGCACCGTGTCGTTGTCATGCGTGCCGAGGTAGCAGACGCTGTTTTCGTTGCAGCGATGCGGCAGGTAGTCCGACTCGCCGTGGGCGTCGAACGCAAACTCCATCACCCGCATGCCGGGCAGTCCGGAATCCTTCAGCAGCTGCTTGACTTCCGGCGTCAGATAGCCCAGATCCTCGGCGATAAAGCTCGTCCCGTGGAACCAGCTGGTCAGCACACCTACCAGGCTCATTCCAGGTCCCTGGCGCCAGCGGCCGTTTTTGGCCGTCTTGTCGCCGTAGGGGACGGCCCAGTAGCTCTCCATCCCGCGGAAGTGGTCGATACGCAGCACGTCGAAGAGCTTCGTCGCGCCCTCGATCCTGCGGATCCACCAGCCGTAACCGTCCGCCTTCATGCGGTCCCAGTCGTACAGGGGATTCCCCCAGAGCTGTCCGTCCGCCGTGAAGGGATCGGGCGGGACGCCGGCGATCTCCTTGGGCACGCCGTCTGAATCCAGCTGGAAGAACTGGGGTTCCGCCCAGATGTCTGCCGAATCCATCGCCACATAGATCGGGATATCTCCGATGAATTGTACGCCTTTCTCCTGGGCATAGGCCTTGAGCGCCTTCCACTGGCGGAAAAACAGGAACTGGACAAAACGGTAGAACTCGACTTCATCCCGCAGCAGCTCCCTGTAGCGGCGGACCGCTTCGGGCTGGTGCTTGCGGATTCCTTCCTCCGGCCAGGCGTTCCAGCTCTTCATCCCGAAGTGTGCTTTGACCGCGGTATAGAGGGTGTAGTTATCCAGCCAGCGCTCGTTTTCTTTGCAGAAGGCCTCAAACTCCTCTCTCAGCGGCTTCAGGCCCCGCTCGAAGGCCTTTCGAAGGAGCGGATAGCGCCCCTCATAGAGCTTGCCGTAATCCGTCCTGGCAGGCTCCTTTCCCCAGTCGAACGCATCCACTTCTTCCTGTGTCAGAAGCCCTTCTTCGATCAGCAGGTCCAGATCGATCAGATAGGGGTTTCCGGCAAAGCTGGAATAGGAGGAATAGGGGCTGTCACCGAACCCGGTGGGTCCGAGCGGAAGCAGCTGCCAGTATTTCTGTCCCGCAGCTGCGAGAAAATCAACAAAGCGGAAGGCTTCCCTTCCCATGGTTCCGACCCCGTAGGGGGACGGCAATGAC
>CACXMX010000113.1 GCA_902768805.1 Oscillospiraceae bacterium | reverse complement strand
CCATTGGGCTGCTGGGCGGTGATGGCGAAGCTGTCCCCCGTCCAGAGGGTGCGTTTGGAAGCCGTGCCACTGTCCAGAAAGACCGTCTCGTAGTTGTTCAGCACATACGTGTCGTCCACGCCGAGCAGGGGCTTGACCTCGGCCTTTTCCACGTTGATGTCGAACTGCCGCTTGATGAGCCGGACGTTCGTGACATTCATCTGACAGTATTTGTCGTTCCATTTGAAGCCATCGAATTCCACGTTGGCCGCCTCGATGGAGTACTTCTCGGAGGCTTTCGGAGCGTTCCAGGCACTGTAAAGCCAGTGGTTTCTTGACCAGCCGCCATCATTGATAGAGTTGGTGTGTACGCGGTCCGCGTTATCTCCTGTCCAGCGCACCAGCCGGTATTCGCCGTTGCACCAGTTCAGGAAGGAATCGTATTCCAGGTAAATCCCGTCGTAGGCATAGCCGTACACAGAGGTATCCAACCAGAAATGGACGGTCTCCTTTGTGTTAGTGCTCGTGCGCAGATAGAAGCTGGTATCAGAGTCAAAGCCGCCCTTGTCATACCACCCGGCCTTGAGGTTGATGGGGTCGGTGAATTCGTGGCCGTTGACATTTGAAATGCCCATCAGCTCTCCTCGTCCTCCAGCGCCGTGATGGTGACGTAGAAGTCCTTCTGCTCCGTACCGTGGTACACTGGGATCTCCACAGTGCGGCTGGTGATGCCCACGGGGAAATAGAGCTTGGCGCCCACGCCGCTGTACTCGTCGCCCTCCGTGGCGCTGCCACCCCAGGAGCTGAGCTGCACGCCCTTGATGGCGTTGATGCGGCCGGAGCGGGTGACGGTAACGACCGCCTTGCCGTCCTCGGCGGTGATCGTTTCCGCCGCCATGGAGACGGTGACGGGCTCCGGCTCATCCTCGTCAAGAATCGTGACGGACACGGGGTTTACGTTCTCGCCGATGGCCCAGCCCTCACCGGGGTTTTTGAGCATCAGCAGGATCTGAGCGTCGCCCTCCGCCGCCTCGGAATACAGCGGGGTGATCACCAGGAATTTGGCGTCCTCCCCGGCCTTGAAGCGCAGAGTATATTCCCTGCCGGGGTAGCCGTCCTCTGTGGCGGCGGCCATGTCCTTGCCGAACTCGTCCCCCGCCATGAGGGCCTGCTCGGTCATATCGGGAGCCGCCAGCGGCTGCCGGTCGGAGATCGTGCCGGTGGCCGCGTTCCGGGCCGCCAGCAGCGCCGCCGGGCCGGAGAGCTCCGCTTCTGTCCATTCGGATGCTTCGTCCGAGGATTCCCCGTCGTCCGCCGCGGTTTCGGTCTCCGGCTCATCCGCCGCAGTTTCGGCCTCCGGTTCATCCGCCGCGGTTTCGGTCTCCGGCTCGGGGATGGGATTGCCGTTCTCGTCCATCGGGGTGGCGCTGATGCTGCCGACCACACTGCCCTCACCGTCCACGATGTCCGCGCCGCCGACCTCATAGAGGACCTGGCCCATGTCGTTCTCGCTGCCCAGCTGGACTTCTTCCTGCCCGTCGGCGTTCTGGGCCAGCTCCACCATGGAGAGATCCGCGATGGCGGTCTCCGGCGTGACCTTTTCCTTATAGACCTCCACGGTGTAGTTCACGTCGTGCTTGGCGGACAGGTCGATGACCTTCAGGGTCACATCGGCCTCAGAATCCAGGTCGCCTGCCCGCTGGATTGGGATGTAGAGCTTTTCGCCGCTCTTTTCGCCGGCGCTCCAGTCGGCGTTGGCGATGAAGAACCAGTTTTCACCGTCCGCGAACGCCTCCGGCACGGTCAGCTCGATCTGCTCCGCCGGATTGAGCGCCTTGTCGATCTCGTCCACGGCGTAGGCCACGCCCGCCTCGCAGGTCCCGAACAGAATCAGGACGGCAAGCAGCACGGCCAGCGATCTTTTACAAAATCGTCTCATAGGGAATCGACTCCTTACTGATAAAAATCACAGATTCACATATCAGGCCGATCTTTATCGCCGATGGGCTGAGGCGGGACATAGGGCAGGTTCTCCCCAAAGGGATTCGCCCCGCCGGCGACCTGATCCAGGTCATCGTCGGAGAGCTCCTCCATGACACGAAGAGCGGTCTGGGCCTCGGTCAGGGCGTCGTTGGCGCTCTTGACCGCTTCGGATGCCTTCTTCACAGCCTCTTGGGCCATCTTCTCGATCTGCTTTTTTCTGTTCTTCATGGTGTTTACTCCTTTCAGACTTTGAGCTTTTGTTTTTATTTCAAAGCGGAATTGTTTTCCGACATAGAAACCCGAGGGTTCTTTACATAAGCTGGGAACGCAAGGTCTCCAGCGTTTTTTTGTGCTTCACCTTCACCATACCGTAGCTGATGCCGGTGAGCCGAGATATTTCTGTCAGCGTTTTCCCTCTGTAATAGCGCAGAACGATAATATCCCGTTCCTCCGGCTGCAGGGCTTTCAGCGCGAAAGCCAGACGCTCCAGCGTTTCCCTGCGGATGAAGTCTTCCTCCAAATCATCCGGGGCCGCAAGCTCCTCAGTGAGCGGTTCGGCAGTACGTTTCGTGCGGTAATAGTCAATCAAAGTGTATCGGGTAATTCGGTAGATCCATGTGGAAAGGGACGATTTTCCCTCAAATCGGGGGAGTGAACGGCATACCTGCTCAAAGACTTCCTCGCACAGATCCTCCGCGTCCTCCGGGCTTTCCATTTTCCCGCTGAGGTAGGAGAGCACCTTTTCCCGGTAGGCGGCGTAGATCTCGCCTTGCGTCAGCGCCGTCATGTTTTCCGATCTCTTTCCTTTGGGTCGGGCGGCTGCGAAAACGGGTCGCCGGCCGCCGAGAGCGTATCCAATGCATTGTCGGAGAGCTCCGCGCAAAAGTACCGCGCCTCAACCTCGTCGATCACGCTTTGCAGAGCCGGTTCCTTCTCAAATTTCTGAAAATCGAATAGCCCTGCCAGCAGCTTTTCCATGTTCATTTGCATCACCTCGCTCCTTTTCCGTCTACTTATATAGCCGAAGCACTTTGATTTTTGGCAATGGTTTTTTGAAAAAATGTTTTCGCGTGAACGCTCCGCTCATGCGGAAAGGTCGGACAGATTCAGTCGATCCGCTGGCGCTCCACCAGCTCGGC
>CACXMX010000112.1 GCA_902768805.1 Oscillospiraceae bacterium | reverse complement strand
ACGGCTATGTTCGCTCTGAGGGATTTCTTCGGCATTCCCTACGTGGACGAGGTGCTGGAATACGGCATGTTCCCCGCACTGGAAGAGCTGCTGGATCCGAAAACCGGCTATTGGGGCTGTCAGTTCGGTGCGGATCTGCGCAACGGCCAGTTCGGCACCATCCACGTGCTGCCGACCTATTTTGCCCAGGGCTGGGACTACCGTTATCTTGAGCGCAGCGTGGATTCCACCCTGGCCTGTCAGAACCCGGACGGATCGTTCTGGCCCTGCGGCTCAGACTGCCCGGATTTTGACGGAGCTTATATGCTCTATAACCTGCATCGCCTGACGGACTATCGGCGGGAGGACGTGGAGTGCGCCGCACGGCTCTACGTTCGGCACGCGCAGATGCACAAGGCGGCCGACGGCGTGGGCTTTACGATCCATCGGCGGGATTCCCGGCCCGAGCAATGGGTCTCCAGGCCGCATTTTATCTGGCTGGATGGGGACACCAGTGCCAGGGAAGAGATCCGGGACGAGGACCCGACGCGCGACAAGATCATGCTGGGCAGCTGGTTTTATCCCCAGTCCCTTGCCCTGATGTCCGGCCTGCTGGGCGACACCGGCTTTGAAGGGCCCTGGCGTCTGACGCGCGCCTGTCTGCACGAATGCAACGTCGACCGCGAGCCGGGCGATACCAGCTTGCCGAACAGAAAGGAAGCTTTCCATGGCGCACTATAATACGCTGCGTCCGGAGGATGCCGAGGCGCTGAAACAGTTCGTCGGGCCCGGATGCTTTTATGCCGGAGACTCCGTAAAGGAGGACTTCAGCCACGATGAAATGCCGATTTACGGAAAGCACCGTCCGGAGGCGGTTCTGCAGCCGGTGAGCACCGAGGAGGTCGCCGCCGTCATGCGGTACTGCGCGGCGCATACGATCCCCGTCACCGTGCGCGGAGCAGGGACGGGGCTGGTGGGCGGCTGTGTACCGCTGTGCGGCGGCATCGTGCTGAGCATGGAGAAAATGAACCGCATCCTCTCCTACGATCTGAACAATCTGGTTGTGTACACCCAGCCCGGCGTGCGGCTATGCGACCTGGCGGCGGACGCGCTGGCCCACGGCCTGATGTATCCGCCGGATCCCGGCGAAAAAACCGCCACCGTCGGCGGCAATGTCAGTACCAATGCGGGCGGGATGCGCGCCGTCAAATACGGCGTGACGCGGGATTACGTCCTGGCTATGACGGTCGTGCTGCCAAGCGGCGAGATCCTCAAGCTCGGCAAGACCGTCTGCAAGACCAGCTCCGGCTACAGCCTGCTCCACCTGATGATCGGCTCGGAGGGAACGCTCGGCATCATCACGGAGCTGACTCTGAAGATGATCCCAAAGCCCCTGCGGGATGTGAGCCTGATTCTGCCGTTTGAAAACATCGCCCGGGCTATCGCCTCGGTCCCGGCCATCAAGCTTGCCAATCTGGATCCCCAGTCCATCGAGTTCATGGAACGGGATATCGTTGATTCCTCCGCGGCTTTCACGGGGACACCGGTGTTTCCCACCGCCGTGAACGGGAAAGAGGCCGGGGCATATATTCTTGTGACCCTGGTGGGGGACAGCGAGGCGGAGCTGAGCGATAAAATGGACCGTCTCGGCGCCGTGGCGGAGACCGCCGGGGCCTACGACACACTGGTCGTCTGGACGGACAATCTGAAAAAGGATGTGTGGGCCGCACGCAGCGCCTTTCTCACGGTGATCGAGGCGGAGACCCGGCTGCTCGACGAAATGGACGTGGTCGTCCCGGTAGACAAAATCGCCCCGTTCCTGGTCTATACCCATGAGGAGGCCGGACGGCAGGGCGTCCGGGTCCGTTCCTTCGGGCACGCCGGGGACGGCAATCTGCATATTTACTGCTGCTCCAACGACCTGGAGGAGGACGAATTCAAGCGCCGCGTCAGGCGGCTGATGGACGCCTGCTATGCGAAATGCGCCGAATTTGAAGGGCAGGTCTCCGGCGAGCACTCCATCGGGCACGCGAAGAAGCGCTATCTGCGCGAGTCCGCCGGGGAGACCGCCTATGCGCTCATGGGGGCCATCAAGCGGGTGTTCGATCCCGAGGGGATTTTGAACCCGGGCAAGGTCTGCCACGAGATGGAGGAGGGGGAACGATGCTGAACATTCTGGTTTGTGTCAAGCAGGTGCCCGATGTGAACCTGGTGAAGATCGACCCGGAGACCGGCAGCCTGATCCGCAAGGGGGTCCCCGCCATTCTGAACCCCAACGATGAAAACGCGCTGGAGGCGGCGATCCAGCTCAAGGAACGCTATGGCGGCACCGTGACCTGTATCACCATGGGGCCCGATCAGGCGGAGGAGGCCCTGCGCGAGTGTCTGGCCGCCGGGGCCGACCGCGCCGTCTTGCTCTCGGACCGTGCCTTTGCCAACGCCGACACCCTGGCCACAAGCTATGTGATCGCCTCCGGTGCCCGTCTGCTGGGGAACTTTGACCTGATCTTCTGCGGAAAGGAATCTCTCGACGGGGCCACCGGACAGATGGCCTCCCAGCTGGCCGAGCGCTTTGACGCCGCGCAGCTGAGCTGCGTGGAGGAGATCCCGGAGCTGGACGA
>CACXMX010000111.1 GCA_902768805.1 Oscillospiraceae bacterium | reverse complement strand
AGATCACGATCGCCATCGTTGTTCTGACGGTATACGTGGATGTGTGAGCAGAGCACGCCGCTGAGCGGCTCCGTGTTCTGCTGCCCGGTCTGCGGCGCAGCGCTGACCCGGAAAGACCGATCCCTGTGCTGCACGGCCGGCCACTGCTTTGACCTCGCGAAGGAGGGCTATGTGAACCTGCTTCCGGCCAACTACCGGCATTCCGCCTCGCCGGGCGACGACCGGGAGATGGTGGCGGCACGGACGAGATTCCTGGACGGAGGCTGGTATGCGCCGCTGCGGGAAAAACTCTGCGCGCTGGCGGAGCAGGTCTCCGGCCCTGCGCCGGTTCTTCTGGACGCGGGCTGCGGAGAGGGATACTATACCGCCGCGCTGGACGAGACCGTGCAGCGTCTCGGCGGACGGACTGCGGGAGTGGACCTGTCGAAATCGGCCGCCAGAAAGGCGGCAAAGCGCTGCCCGTCGGCAGAAATCGCCGTGAGCTCGGTCTACCGGCTGCCGGTCCCGGCTGCCTCGGTAGATCTTCTGATCAACTGTTTCTCTCCGCTGGCGACAGAAGAATTTGCCCGGGTATTGAAGCCTGGCGGGTATTTTCTGTATGTGGTTCCGGGAGCGAAGCACCTGTGGGAGCTGAAGAGCATCCTGTATGACGAGCCGTATGAGAACGAGGAGAAGCGGGAAGCGTATCCTGGCTTTCACCTTATGGAGGTGGAGCCGGTGGAGATGTCATTTACGCTGCGGGATGCGGAGAGCATCCAGGCGCTGTTTCACATGACGCCGTATACCTGGAAAACGCCGAAGCACGGAGCCGAGCGGCTGGCGGAGCGGAATGAACTCACGGTGACGGCACAGTTTCGCATTCATGAATATCGAAGGGAGCGATAAGGAATGTTTGACCGGATTCAGAAACAGGCGGAAAGCGCCATTCGGGAGCTGCTGGAGGTGTCAAAGCTCCGGCCGGGAGACCTGTTGGTGATTGGCTGTTCATCCAGCGAAATCATGGGCGAGCGGATCGGAAAAGGTTCCAGCATGGAAGCGGCACAGGCCGTCTATGACGGGATCGCCCCGGTGCTGGAACAGCAGGGGATCCTGCTGGCGGTGCAGTGCTGCGAGCACCTGAACCGGGCGCTGATCGTGGAGATGAGCACGGCGGAGAAATTCGGATACGAACCGGTAAACGTTTGCCCCTGGGCCCATGCGGGCGGCTCCTTTGCCACAACGGTCTGGGAGCATATGGAGCACCCGGTAGCGGTGGAGCACGTCCGGGCGCAGGCGGGGATGGACATCGGCGACACGCTGATCGGCATGCATCTGCGCGAAGTCGCGGTCCCGGTGAGATTGAGCATCAAGAAAATCGGCGAGGCCAACCTGGTCTGCGCCAGGACCCGGCCGAAGTTCATCGGCGGGGAACGGGCCCGCTATGTGGACGAGCTGAAATAACGACGAAATCGGGAGACATGACGAACAGGTCTCCCGATTTATGATCAAATAATCCCATCTCGCCTATTGACTTAATATGTTAAAGAGCATATACTTTCTGCAGAAACGGGTTTGCCTCAGATGATCGTCTGGGATCGAACCGAAGCATCTGCAAGAGAACGCTGAAAGGAGTGGTGGAACATGAGTCAGCAGGAAGCGGTAATCCGTGCGGTCTGCATCAGCGGGAAAAAGGGGGAGCAGAAGCACCCCGTGGAAGAAATCGTCCTGCGGCCGCAGCTGGGCATCGTCGGAGACGCCCATGCCGGGAACTGGCACCGGCAGGTCAGCCTGCTGGCCCAGGAGAGCGTTGACCGGCTGCAGGAAAAGGTGACGGTAAAACTCTTTCCCGGCGCGTTTGCAGAGAATGTGCTCTGTGAAGGGATCTCGCTCTGCGAGCTGCCCGTCGGCACCAGACTGAAGATCGGGAGCGCCCTGTGCGAGGTGACGCAGATCGGAAAGGAATGTCACGCCGACTGCGCGATCCGCCGCCAGGCGGGAGACTGTGTGATGCCCCGGGAGGGGATTTTCGCCGTCGTGCTGGAGGAGGGCACCGCTCACCCCGGGGACAGGGTGGAAGTGCTTTGAAACCGGACCGCCGCAGCGCACAGCCGAAAGCCTTAGCCGCTGTCCTGCTATCTGTATCTGAATCAGAAAATAAAAAGCAGCCTGCCGTGTAACATGCGCGGCAGGCTGTAATATGTTGTATGTGGTAAAATTCGAAAGCGAAACTGCCCGGATCCTTACAGGTTCCAGATCCGTTCGGCGTACTCGCGAATGGCGCGGTCGGCGGCGAAGAAACCGCTTTCGGCCGTGTTCACGAGAGCGAGGCGGGCACGCTCCGTGTCATCGGCGAGACGTGCATACAGACGGTCGCGGCATTCAACATAAGCGCGGTAGTCAGCGATCAGCATGTAGGGGTCGCCGCCGTAAAGCAGGCCGGAGACCAGGTCGGAATAGCTCTTGCCGTCGGAGAAGCCCTGGCTGAAGCGCTGCATGACACGGTTGATCTCCGGGTCGTTGTTGGCGATGGAGGCGGGATCGTAGCCGTTGCGGCGCCAGGATTCGATCTCATCGGTGTGGAGACCGAAGAGGAACATGTTATCGTCGCCGAGGCGTTCATACATCTCGACGTTTGCACCGTCCAGCGTGCCGATGGTCACGGCGCCGTTCATCATCAGCTTCATGCAGCCGGTAC
>CACXMX010000110.1 GCA_902768805.1 Oscillospiraceae bacterium | reverse complement strand
CGAGGGCGCCGCGGAGACCTCCGGCTTCACCGTGGAACAGCTGCAGCGTATCAACGCCGTGGAGCGGATCGCGGGACTTCCCCGGTGCAGCGCGGCCGCGGTGTGGGGAGATTACGCCGAGTCCTCCCTTGTGTTCGGACGCAACTATGACTACGCGGACGTCTTCGCGGAGCTGTACGACGATGTGGCCGTCACGGTATATCATCCCGCGGACGGGGCCTTGGCGGCGGCCACCGTGGGATACGCCGGAGAGATCTACGCCGTCAACGCGATCAATGAGAAGGGGATCTTCCTGGAGCTGAACAACGGGAAACCGTCCGCCCCGGTCTCCTCGCCCAACGATCGCGTCACGGGAACGACCATGCTGTTTTCCTCGCTGTTCGAATGCGACGAACTGGACGATCTGGAGCTGTTCTTCAACACCGTCAACTGCAGCTCCTCGTATATCATCAACGCGGCGGACAGCAGCCGGGCCGTATCCTACGAGTGGTGTCCCACCGGCGTGAAGCACGGCGAGCAGACGCTCCCGGACGGGCTGCTGGCGTCGACGAATCATTATGTAAACCCGGATTGGGAGTACCCCGTTCCGACGGACGAGACCAGCTGGGACGCGCTGACGCGCAGAGAGAATCTGATCGCGCTGTGCGAAGCGGAAAAGGGGCGCATCGATGTCCCCGTCATGCAGCGCATCATCGACACCTCCGAACAGGACGGGGGAGCGCGGAACGAGCTGACGGTTTACCAGATCGTGGCCGAGCCCGAAACGCTGACGCTCTGGGTCAGAGTGGTGCACGCTCCGGAGCCCGCGTGGGAGAAAATAGAGCTGGGCGGCTTTCTTCGGCCCCCGGTGGATTAATTGACATAATATAATTTACATAATATAACACAAGAGGCCTGCGTCGAGACGCGGGCCTCTTATTGCAGACATAGCCTCGCAGACCATGCGCAGCCAGGCAAAAAATGAGGTTTCTATCCTTGTTCCATATAAGAAGGGGGCATCAGGGTCCCCATAACGAGCCCAATGAAATGGGTCGTTATGGGTAAGGAAGAGCAGCGTAACGACTGAGCTTTTGAGCCTGCGAGGAAGCGAATGGATGTGAAGCATGCGATGACGCCGGTTCCCGCCCTGAAATCGCGTCGCCCGAAGGGCGATAATTGGGACTCCGCAGAGATCCGCGCGATTCAGAGGACCGGTTTCTCCACATTCTCATAATCGAAATAGTACTCCATGGCCCTCTCGTTGCGGCCGATCATCTGGAGCATGCCGCCGGTCTGCCAGCGCAGCAGCTCGTCCTCCCGGTAGGTATCATTGGTCGTGGGGTACGCGGCGTTGGAGATCACGTGGATCCGGCGGGTGCCGCGCTCCGAAGCGGAGGTCATCAGGCCCGCTTCGAACAGGAGGGATCCCCAGGGGATGTGGTAGCTGCTGCTGACGATCGCCACGGAATCCACCGCGGGATAGTCGGAAAAGAGGATGCGATAGGAGTTTATCGCGTTTTCGGCGGTCGTCATGGATTTGTCCTCCACGATCAGCCGGTGCGGGCTCAGCCCGTTGGCGAGCATCCAGTCGCCCATGCATCGGCCCTCGGTGATCTCCGGCGCGTCCGCGGCGGTCCCGCCGCCGGTGCACAGCACACAGGCGCTTGGGTACTGACGGGCGCACCTGAGCGCCACGCGCAGCCGGCCAACCAGCTCCTCCTTCATGGTGCCGTCGTCGTTGAGCTCAAAGCCCAGCACCACGATGCACATGCTGCCGTCGTCGGGCAGGCCTTCGGGCAGTTTGTTCTCATGGACCGGGAGATCATTGTTGACATAATCCCAGTATTCCATGATCTCCCGCCACAGAGCGCCGCGCTTTTCGTCCATGGCCGTCAGCTCCGTGAGCAGCTCCTCCACTTTGTCGTCCGCTTCCCGGTCGTAGCAGCCGTGGTATTCGATGATGTCCTCGATGACGTCGTCCGCCGTCCGTTTCGCCGCTCCCATGGAACAGACAAGGGCGATCAGAACGGCTCCGAGCACAATGCCGGTGCTTTTCATACATTGTCCTTTCCCGATGCAAGGAGTACGGACAGGCTACGTCCTGTCCTCCGTTTTATCTTTTCTGTCGGCGCGCAGCTTGCCGCTGTTCGCCCGGCGAAGCCCGATCTCGGTGCCGTCGGCCAGGCGCCTGAAGTTCTCCCGGTGCTTGGACAGCATGATCACCGACGCCGCACAGACGATCGCGAAAGCGGTCCAATCGATTTTAACGGCGGCATAGATCGGAAAGACGACGGCAAAGGTCACGGTGGCTACGACGATATAGTCCGTGATCAGCGTCAGGAGCACGCCGGCCGCGACCATGATCAGCGCAAATTTCCAGTCAATGGCCAGGATCATCCCGAAATACGAGGCGAGGCCTTTCCCGCCGCGGAACCCCATGAACACGGGGAACATATGACCCACCACGGCAAAAAAACCGGCCGTCAGACCGGCGTAAGCGAAATCCGGGCAGAAACGCCGGGCGAGATAAACCGCCAGCGCGCTCTTGCCGATATCGTGAAATGCCGTGATCACGCCGGCCCACCAGCCCATGAGGACCATCGCGTTGGAGGCGCCGGGATTACCCGTACCGCCGGCGCGGATATCCACGCCCTTCGCTTTGGCGAGGGCCAGGGTCCTGTCCAGCACCACCGGGTCCCCGGCA
>CACXMX010000109.1 GCA_902768805.1 Oscillospiraceae bacterium | reverse complement strand
TAATAATCGCCCATCATGGAGACCATGGCGGACGCGTCGGCCTTCATGTATCTGCGCATGAACTCCACGTACTCGTCCATAAAGGCCTCGTAGGAATCCAGGAACTCCCGCACCTCGGGACGGATGCCGTCCCTCGGAGCCTCCGTCGGCTCCGGTGTCGGGGCCGGGGTCTCTGTCGGCGCGGCCGTAGGGGCCTGGGTCGGCGCCGTTGTGACGGCTGCCGCCGGCTCCGGACCCTTCGCCGTCTGGGAGCCCATCCGCCCGAGTCCCCCGACGGCGGCAAGGATCAGCACCCAGAACCACCACCGGGTCAGCAGCGATCTCTTCTTCCCGGAGCTTTTCCGCTCCCGCTCCGGAAGGGCCGCTTCCCGCTCCGAAGCCGGGGCCCCGCATTCGGGGCAGAACTTCGCCCCCTCCCGCAGCTCCGCGCCGCATTTGGAACAAAACGCCATAGTCATCGTCCTCCTTTTCCGAGTGTTCACAGATTATACCGCAGCCGCGGGCGCTCCGTTCCCACCGATCCGGTGTGAATCGCGGCGCTCATCCCGACACGCCCGACAGCGGCGCCTGCCCGCAGCGGACCAGGAGCTCGCTGACGGCATGGATGTCGTACAGCCCGCTTCGGATCGCGGCGATGATCACGGCGTCCCGCGCGAATGCTCCGTACAGCGGGGCCATCCCGTAGAGCAGGAGCGCCTCGCGCGTCTCATCGGCGTCGAAGCGCGCGGCCAGGCACACTCTCAGGATCGTGTCCCGGCCGACGGTGTGCTTCTCTTCGGCGATCAGCTTGTAGCCGTAGTTTTCCGACAGGTCCGCCGCGAGGAACACATTCTGCTGCAGCACCCCCTTTTCCCTGAACTTCGCTCTCATGTACGCCGCGAACGGCCGCGCCCCGAGGAACTCCTCCCCGTGCTCACGGAGATACCCCGGCAGCTCCTCCGCTGTGATCCCCGCGGGAGGATCTTCTCTCCGGAAGCCCTCCCATTTGTCCGGACTGCTCATTCAGCTCACCCTTTCACAGTTTTGCGCCGGCGGGAAGTATCCTGCCGGCGCTCTGTTATGGGAGCTGTAATTTCTGCGGGCCTTATCAAACCGTTGCATAAACGGCCGGTTTGGCTTATGATATTCCCATCAATTCACGGGAGATGATCAAATGGAATTCGCCGAAGTAATCAAAGAGCGCTACTCCGTGAGAGATTTCGCGCCGACGCCCATTGAAGAGGAAAAGCTCAGCGCCATTCTGGAGGCGGGCCGCGTCGCCCCCACCGCCGCCAACAAGCAGCCCTGGAAGGTGTACGTCATCTGCAGCGCCGAGGGGCTGGAAAAGATCCGCTCGATCACCCGCTGCGCCTTCAACGCGCCGGCGGTGCTGCTGTTCGTCTACGACGAGGAGGCCGTGTGGAAGAGCCCCCTGGAGCCCGGCTTCAACTCCGGCCACCAGGACGTGAGCATCGTGGCCACCCACATGATGCTGGCCGCCTGGGACCTGGGGATCGGCTCCTGCTGGGTGAATTTCTTCCCCAACACCGATACCGCGAAGGCCTTCGGTCTTCCGGAGAGCGAAAAGGCCGTGCTGCTCCTGCCCATCGGCTACCCGGGGGAGAAGGCGGCGCCCTCGCCCATGCACAGCATGTACAAGCCCATGGAGGAGCTGGCCAAGTTCCTGTGACGCGCCGTTGATTCGGTTGCCCATAAAATTATTATGTAAATTAATAAGGCAAAAAGCAGACGCCGTGGGTCAGCCCCGCGGCGTCTGCTTTTTGTAACAATAAAAAAACCGTTCCCATCCGCCGGGACATCTCCCGAAAGAAGCCGTTTTATCGGTCGGCGGTCTGTGGTATACTTACCGTGGAACGAAACAGCCGTGATACCGGAAAGACGGTGACGCATATGGCAAAAAAGACATACAGCCGCGAGGACCTCTTCGGGGACATCCATCACTACGATGAGAAGGGCCGCGAGACCGGCGTGAGCCGCAGGGGCGTCCTGGGCGGATATACCGATTACGACGCGAAGGGAAAGGTCACCGGCCGCACCGAGGAGGACCTTCTCGGCGGCGGGCTCACCCATTACGACAAAAAAGGGCGCGTCACCGGCCGCAGCCGCGAGCAGCTCTTCGGCGACTACGCCGAATACGACGCGAAGGGCGCTCCCACAGGAACACGCCGCCGCAGCGTGCTCGACGCGGATCCGCGCCGGCTGGAGACGACCGGCAGCGTCTACCGGCGCAGCATCGACCCGCCCCCGTTTCTGGACGACTCTCCGGCCCAAAGCGAAACGAACGACCCGGGCGATCCTCTGCGCCGCCCGGAGCCTTCGGACGCCCCCGGCGGCAGCGGCGAACGGAAGGGCGGCTCCGTTTTCGCGTACATCCTGGCGAGCGCCGCGGTGATGTTCTTCGTTCTCTTCCTAGCGGCACACTGCTGAAAAGAAAGCGCCGGCCGGCATTTTGCAATTACCGCAGGAAATACAAGGAGCAGAACCAGTTGTCCTCATTTTGTGGACAACTGAAATTAACTGCGGCACATGGGAAGCAGTATGAAACAGATTGCCTCGATCAGGCCGGGATCAATCATCTCTGCTGTCTGCACTGACAGATAAGATCAACGAAAAAGGCGGGAATACCATGAGTTCATATCCCATCGCTCCGGAGGAGATCCGGTACATGCGCGAGGCCATCAAAGAGGCGAGAGAGGGCATCCGGAACGG
>CACXMX010000108.1 GCA_902768805.1 Oscillospiraceae bacterium | reverse complement strand
CGCCGCCGGACCGCTGTCCGCCGGAGAAGCGGAAGCTCTGAGGAAGGTGTTCGAAGGCTTCAAAGGCTTTGGGATCCCCGCTTTCGTGGACCGCTCTGCCGATGAAACGGACGAACTCGCGAAGCTCGAATGGATCAGACTTTACGGCATACTGCTCGGATGCGAGAAGGAAGCGAGCGCGGCCTTTGCCGACAGCGCAAAAAAACTGGAGAGTGCAGCATGACCATGATTCACAAGAAAAAGCTGCTTTGCCTGATCCTGTCCGCCGCTCTGCTCGTGTGCCTGGCGGCCTGCGGCGCCCCGTCGGAGCCGGAGGACGAAAACACCGTGAGCGCGTCCGCTCCGGTCCCGGCGGCCGGGGCGAACTCTGAGACGGGCGCCGGGCAGACGTCGGTTGGCCCTTCGGGGCCGGAGGGATCGGCCGCCGCGGAGACGCCTGCAGACGCGCCGGCGATCCCGGGACTGGTGTATGAGCGCGCCATGGACCTAAGATACGCCGAGCAGTTCGACGTGTATTATTACGAGGGCGGCTACAAGTATATCGCCAGCCATTACGATGGGCTCGGCTATCTGATCGTCCCAGAGGGAAAAACGGCTCCCCAGATACCGGACGCCTCCGTCCGGGTGCTGCGGCAGCCTCTGGACGACATCTATCTTGTCGCTACGGCGGCCATGTCCCTGTTCGACGCCATGGACTCCCTGGACGTGATCAGCCTATGCAGCCAGGACGCGGACAGCTGGCATGTCAAAGGCGCGGCGGAGGCCATGGAGCGGGGAGAGATCCTCTACGGCGGAAAGTACAGCGAACCGGATTACGAGCTCCTGGTGAACAGCAATATCGATATCGCCATCGAGAACACGATGATCCTGCATACGCCCAAGGTCATCGAGATGATCGAGATGCTGGGCATCCCCGTCTTCATCGAGAACTCCAGCTATGAGCCGCATCCGCTGGGACGCACCGAGTGGATCAAGCTCTTCGGAGCGATGATCGACCGCGAGGACGCGGCGCAGGCCGTGTTTGACCGGAGCGAGCGGATGATGGAAGAGATCGAGACCTATCCGTCCACGGATAAGACGGTAGCCATCTTCCTGATTGACACCTCCGGCAGAGCGCAGGTGCGTTCGCCCAATGATTATCTCTCCAAAATGATCGGCATCTCCGGAGGCGTGAACGCTTTTGCGCGCCTCAATGACGGCGAGGGGGGCGGTCAGACGAACTCGACCATGACCATGGAGGAGTTCTACGCCACGGCCATGGACACGGATTACCTGGTTTACAATGCCAGCGGATACAGCTCGGGCGTGAACACGATCGAGAAAATGCTGGAGCTGAGCCCGCTGCTGGCCGACTGCAGGGCTGTACGGGAGGGCAACGTCTGGTGGCTGAGCCCCGAGACCTATCAGCGGACCGACCAGATCGCCGTGCTGATCCGGGAGATGCACATGATGCTCTCGGGAGAGGAAGGAGAGACGACCTTCCTGCACAGGATGGAGTGACGGCATGGATAACAAAAACGATTATCTCAGGGAAAACTTCCGCCGCCGCGCCCGGTATGAGGCCGTATTCATCATCCTGATCGCCGCGGCGCTGCTGATCGTGGTGCTCAATATCAACATCGGCAGCGTTCCGATCCCGGTGTCGGAGATCGTCCGGATCATTTTCAAACGGACCGGGGACCTGACGCAGGTGAATATCATCTGGAAGATCCGCCTGCCCCGTATCCTTACGGCGGCGCTGCTGGGCGGAGCGCTGGCTCTGGCCGGCTTCCTGCTGCAGACCTTTTTCTCCAACCCCATCGCGGGTCCCTTCGTGCTGGGCATCTCCCACGGCGCCAAGCTGACGGTGGCGCTGGTGATGATCTATTTCATCAGCCGCTTCGGCTCCGCCCCGTCCGTCGCGATGGTCCTGGCCGCGTTCCTCGGGTCGATGATCTCCACGGGATTCATCCTGCTGATCTCACGCAAGATGAGATCCATGTCGTCGCTGCTGGTCGCGGGCATCATGATCGGCTACATCTGCTCGGCCGTCACGGAATTCGTCATCACCTTTGCCCAGGATTCGGATATCGTGAATCTCCACAACTGGTCTCAGGGCAGCTTTTCCGGCATGAACTGGGACAATGTGCGCATAGCGGCGGCGGTGACGCTGATAACGGCGGGGCTCGTTTTCCTGATGGCAAAGCCCATCGGAGCCTATCAGCTCGGCGAGAACTATGCCCGCAGCATGGGCGTGAACATCAGGCTTTTCCGCGTGGCGCTGATCGTTCTGAGCAGCATCCTCTCCGCCACCGTCACCGCTTACGCCGGGCCGATCTCCTTCGTGGGGATCGCGGTCCCGCACCTGATCAAGCGCATACTCAACACCTCCAAGCCCATCGTGGTGATCCCCGCGTGTTATCTGGGCGGGGCGGTGTTCTGCATGCTCAGCGACCTGGTCGCGCGCACGGCCTTCGCGCCGCTGGAGCTGAATATCTCCACCGTGACCAGTGTTTTCGGCGCGCCTGTGGTCATCGTCATGATGCTGCAGCGGGAAAAGGAGAAGGGCAATGGCTGAACGGTATTTCCGGACAGACAGCCTGTCCGTAGGCTACAACGGAAAAGCCCTGATCCACGATATCGACATCTCCATTGAAAAGGGAGAGATCGTAACGCTGATCGGGCCGAACGGCTCGGGAAAATCCACCATCCTCAAATCCATAACCCGTCAGCTGAAGCTGATCG
>CACXMX010000107.1 GCA_902768805.1 Oscillospiraceae bacterium | reverse complement strand
TATAGGACATACATAGAGATACACCATAAGGAATTAGCCATGTGTCTATCCGCTTTTCGTTTGTCCCATCCCGCCTGCCGGCTGCTCTCCGCCCCCGGTGAGCTTTTCCCCGCTTGACAGAATGTACTGACAGCAGTACACTACTGGCAGGCAGTCATACACTGTTTGCAGTACAAAACTGAGAGAAGGGGAGACGCTATGGCAATCACCGAAGCCCGTAAGAAAGCGAATCACAAGTGGGACGAAGCGAACCGCGACCGCTACTGGAAGTGTACCGTCCGGTTTCCCGCCGAGGATAAAAAATACCTCGTTGCCGCCGCAGCCAAGGAGGGCTTATCGGTTTCCGAGTTTATCCGGCAGCACGTTTATGCCGCCATCGAATTTGAAAGAGCGTTCGGCGATCTTTGAGTGATCGGGGAACGCTTTCTCCCGCACGCTTTCACGCAGCCTCTCCGGAGGCTGCTTTTTTTGTTTTCCCTTGCAAAAAACGTGATAAAAACCTGATAGGGAATATTATCCCTAAACAGATAAACTGATCTCGGAACCGATAGTTCCAGGATTTTTCTTCCTTCGTATCCCCCGTATATCTCGACGAAGAGCCCAGCTATCCTTTGAAGTAAGATTTGCAAACACAATATACGGCGATCAACGCCCGAGGGCAAGGGAGGAACAAAGCTTGCTTCCTTCCCCGCTACCGGCGTTTCCCAAGAGGCGCTGGAAAAGATGAATGAGGAACTGGTTGCTGCAGGCCTGTAAGACGCACACAGGCGCCGGATCAGCCGGACAGATGTCATCCCGTTGAACAAGAACGAGCAGGAAAGCCGTCGCTGACCTTCCTGCTCGTTTTATATGCCTTGTTTTTTGGGTTTAACGGTTTCCGTCCGTGAAGGCGGAGAAGGCCTCCCCCGGGGTCATTCCGCCGCGATGCCGTCCACCGCCTCGCCGCGGATCTCCACGATGCGCGCGAGGGGGATGCTCTCGCGGACGCCGCTGCGCTCCCGTTTGCTCATCAGCACGACTTCGCCGGCGGCTTCGTCGATGCGCTTCACCCGGTCCGTGACTTCCGTATAGCTGCCGCCGTCCTTGGAGGCGTCCGGCACGAAGACGGTGAAGGTGAGGGCGGGGGACTGCCCCGCGGCGGTGAGTTCGGCGATCCTTTGGAGCTTGCGGTTCAGCACCTCCAGGGCGTGCTCCTCCAGGCCGATCTCCCGGTCGGTGAAGCGGGCCTCCTCGGCGATCATGTCCTCGTAGCCGGTGAGCGCCTTGTAGGAGGCGAACTGGGCGGCGCGGTCCCAGAGGGACATGTGCGGGTGCTTCGGCGACTGCCAGTGCGGCATGCCGATGATGTCCGCATAGACGACGCGGGGGTCCGGCTCCTTCTTTGTGATTCCCTTTGCCATCAGAAGTCGTCCTCCTCCCCGGACCGGTGGCCGCCGATCTGCTTGTTGCGGTCGCGCCCGGTGGCGCCCTCGCGGTAACTGACGCCCCGCAGCACGGCGTTTTTGCCGTACTTGGCCTGCATTTTCAGCGTCGCCTCCTGCAGGCGGCGCTCCTTTTCGTCCGCGGCTTCCTCGGCGGCCTCGCGGTCGCGGCGCTGCTGCTCGTCCGCGGTGTAGAGCTCCGGCTGCTCGAAGAGGGAGAGCTGGTCGCTCAGGACGCCTTTGGGCAGTTCCTCCGGGATCTCATCCCTGCCGATGAGGTCCACGGCGGCGATGTTCAGCCGGCGCACCAGGAGGCGCGGGTCCGTGATCTTATCGTAAAGCTCCAGCACGGCGTTCACGATGCGGCGGGAGCTGCTGCTCCATCGGTCCAGGTTCGCCGTGCCGTGGGCGTGCTTGGGGTGCGGCTTGCCGTAGTAGTTCATGGTGACGGCGCCGTCGTAAATCTCGCCCGTGGAGGCGACGGCGTACACGCAGTCGCGCCAGGTCTCGCCGGGGACGGCGACGGTGAGGCTCAGGTGGTCGTAGCTGATGGTGAGCACCAGCTTTCTGGTCACCAGGCCCTTGCGCACCAGGTCCAGCACCAGGGCCTCGGTCATCTCGCGCACGATGATGCGGCCCTTGTCAAAGGGGTAGCCTTCGGCGAGGACCTGCCCGGAGGACAGCGAGGTGGTCTCGGGCCGGTAGTTCCGGACGGTCTGCATGTCGGAGGGCTCCCAGCCCCAGGCGTGGTCGATGAGGAGCTCGGCGTTGACGCCGAACTCTTTGTAGAGGACGTCCTCGTCCCGGACGCTCTGGCGGGCCACGTCGCCCATGGTGAAGAGGCCGTGCTTCTCCAGCCGGCGGGCGATGCCCGGGCCGACGCGCCAGAAGTCCGTCAGCGGGCGGTGGCACCAGAGCTGCTCGCGGTAGCTGCGCTCGTCCAGCTCCGCGATGCGGACGCCGTCCCTGTCCGCGGGGACGTGCTTGGCGACGATGTCCATGGCGATCTTGGCGAGGTACATGTTGGTGCCGATGCCGGCGGTCGCGGTGACGCCGGTTGCAAAGAGCACGTCGCGCACGAGGGTCATGGCGAAGTCGCGGGCGCTGAGGCCCAGGAGCTCCAGATAGGGCGTGGCGTCGATGAAGCACTCGTCGATGCTGTAAACGTGGATGTCCTCGGGGGAGACGGTCCTGCCGTAGATGGAAAAGATCTTCGTGCTGAGCTGCTCGTAGTAGAGCATGCGGGGCGGCGCGACGAGGTAGGCGAGCTCCAGGCCGGGGTCGGCCGCGAGGGCCTCGGCGTCAAAGGACGAGCCGTGGAAC
>CACXMX010000106.1 GCA_902768805.1 Oscillospiraceae bacterium | reverse complement strand
TGTTGTCTCCATCACGCCCACCGAAGTCACCGTTGATATGGGCACCAAGCACTCCGGATACATCCCCGTCACCGAGTTCACCGACGACGGCGCTCTCAAGGTAGAGGACGTGATCCACGTCGGCGACAAGATCGAGGCCTGCGTCGTCCGCGTCAACGATATCGAGGGCACGGTGATGCTGTCCAAGAAGCGCCTTGATTCCATCAAGTCCTGGAACGACGTGGAGAACGCCCAAGCCGACGGAACGGTCGTCGAGGGCAAGGTCACCGAGGACAACAAGGGCGGCGTGGTCGTCAACATCAAGGGCATCCGCGTGTTCGTTCCTGCCTCCCAGACCGGTCTGCCCCGCGACGCGGCCATGAGCGAGCTGGTCGGTCAGACCGTCCGGCTGAAGATCACCGAGGTCAACCGCGGCCGCAAGCGCGTGGTGGGTTCCATCCGCGCCGTAGCCAGCCGGGAGCGCAAAGAGCGCGCCGAGAAGATCTGGAACGAGATCGAGGTCGGCAAGCATTACGAAGGCACGGTCAAGTCCATGACCACCTACGGCGCTTTCGTGGATATCGGCGGCATCGACGGCATGGTCCATGTCTCCGAGATCAGCTGGAACCGCATCAACAAGCCCTCGGACGTTCTGAACGTGGGCGACAAGATCGACGTCTACGTCCTCGGCTTCGACAAGGAGGCCCGCAAGATCTCTCTGGGCCACCGCGATCCCGATAAGAACCCCTGGAAGGTGTTCACCGATACCTTCTCCGTGGGCGACATTGCCAAGGTCAAGATCGTCAAGCTGATGCCCTTCGGCGCGTTTGCCGAGGTCCTTCCCGGCACCGACGGCCTGATCCACATTTCCCAGATCGCCAACCGCCGCATCAATCAGCCCTCCGACGTCCTTACGGTCGGCGATGTGGTCGACGCCAAGATCACCAACATCGACAACGAGAAGCAGAAGATCTCCCTGTCGATCCGTGCTCTGGGCGAGCCGGCTCCCGCTCCCCGCCGCGAGGCCGCTTCCGATGAAGGCCTCGACGAGCCCGAGGACGACGCGCTGGTGTACGAGGTCTCGTCCGACGGTGTCGCCACCGGCGACGCCCCCGATGTGGAGTGATCTCCCCACAATAAAAAGAATCCCCGTGGCCGATATCCGGTCACGGGAGATTTTTTCAATCGGTTCCGGTCATTGCGCCGCCCGGACGCTGACCTCGCCGGAGCTGAGATCCGTAAGAGAGCCGTCGGACAGACGCACTCGCAGGGAATAATCCCGGTTCAAATCCAGAACATGCGCCTGTACGGGCCCTGCTCCGGGACGAAGGATGCTGATGTCCCGCCCGATCAGGAACGAGCGCTCCCGATAGGCCTCAAAAACGGCGGGATCATCCGGAGCGAGCGTATACTCATAAAGACGGTCGAGCACGCCGGCGGCCAGCCGGCAGCGGATGTCCGGGATCTGTTCCCGGTCCAGAACGGCCCCGGCGATCCCGGCGATCTCCGGAGGAAATCCGCCTTCGGGCTCGCGGACGTTGATCCCCACTCCGATAACGGCATACCGGAGCATGCCGGTCTCACCGTCGATACCGGCCTCAGTCAGGATGCCGCAGACCTTCTTCTGCCCGATGAGGATATCGTTGACCCACTTGATCCGGGTGGAACGGCCGGTGAGCTCCTCAATGGTACGCGAAACAGCCACGGCCGCGCACGCCGTCATACTCATGGCCTCCGCCGCCGGGACTTTGGGACGGAGGAGAAGACTGAAATAAAGCCCCGTGCCGGAGGGGGAGCAGAAGCTTCGCCCCATGCGGCCGCGGCCCGCCGTCTGATGCTCTGCCACCAGAGCGAGATTCGCGCCCGCGCCGTCGGCGGCAAGCGCCTTGAGCACAGTATTCGTTGAGCTGATGGTCCGGTATACCCGCACATCCAGCTCCTTGTGACGCAGTCGGCGCTCTATGCCGTCCGCGCTCAGTTCGTCGCTCATCAAGCTTTTTCACCCCACGAAAACAGGATCGGGAACAGACTCGAAAGTAACATCACGCTGTCCGAATGTCAACCCTTTCCGATTCGGCAGCCTGCCCGGAAAAACGCATCGGACTTCAGAAAGAAACGACGTTTATCGCTTCGTGATAAACAGCGGATTTATACCGGTTCATGAAGAATCAAATGGAGAAGGACGGATAAACAGATGAGAAAAATCCAGTTCACCGAAACGGTGCTGCGTGACGCCAGCCAGTCGCTGGTGGCCACGCGCATGAGCTATGCTCAGTTCGAGCCCATTCTGCGGACCATCGACAAGGCGGGGTTCTACTCCGTGGAGATGTGGGGCGGCGCCACCTTTGACGTGTGTCTGCGATTCCTGAACGAGGATCCTTGGGAGCGGCTGCGCAAGATCCGCGCCGCCATGCCGAATACAAAGCTGCAGATGCTGCTGCGCGGCCAGAACATCCTGGGCTACAAGCATTACAGCGACGACATCGTCCGGCGCTTCGTCCGGGCCAGCGTCCGCAACGGCATCGACATCATCCGAATTTTTGACGCGCTCAACGACACCGACAACCTGAAGGTGGCCGTGGAGGAGACCGTTAAATCCGGAGCCATCGCCTCCGGCGCCATCTCCTATACCACCAGCCCCGTGCACACCTTGGAAAAGTATGTGGAGATCGTCCGCGAGCTCAAGGCTATGGGTGCGTCCACCATCTGCATCAAGGATATGGCGGGCATCCTGTCTCCCAAGAACGCCTACGATCTGGTCTCCGCCATCAAGGACGCGGTGGACCTGCCCGTCGTGGTCCACACCCAGTCCACCACC
>CACXMX010000105.1 GCA_902768805.1 Oscillospiraceae bacterium | reverse complement strand
GCGGTTCTCTACAGCCCGGAAACCGGGATCGAGATGACCGTGGAAACGGACCTGCCCGGCATGCAGCTCTATTCGGGCAACTTCCTGACGGAGCGGAAAGGAAAAGGCGGCTCCGTGATCGACAAGCGCTATGCAGCCTGCTTCGAGACCCAGCTGTATCCGAACGCGATGAACTGTTACGGTTTCCCGTCTCCGGTGCTCCGGGCGGGCGCCCATCTGCACAGCGAGACGAGTTACGCCTTCCGCGTGCGCTGAGAGCGGGCGGCCGGCTTCAGGACGGTACCCTTTTCATAAGCCTGGCAGAGGTCCCGCAGGCAGCACTTTTCGCACTGCGGGCTGCGGGCGTCGCAAACGGCACGGCCGTGCAAAACAATACAGTGACAGAAGTCAGAGGAGCTCTCCGGAGGAAGAATCTTCCGGAGGGCTGTTTCTATTTTTTCGGGCTCCTTGAGATTGTCCACAAGGCCGAGCCGGTTGGAGATTCGGATGCAGTGTGTATCCACCACAACGGAGCCGGGAACCCGGTAGAGATCGCCGAGCAGGAGGTTTGCGGTCTTGCGGCCGACGCCGGGGAGCTTCACGAGCTCTTCCATGGTGTCGGGAACCTTGCCGTTGTGCTTTTCCAGAAGAACAATTGCGCAGTTAACGATGTCCCGCGCCTTGGCGTGGTAGAAGCCGCAGGAATGGACGTATTCCTCGACCTCGGCGACGTCGGCCTCGGCGAAGGCCTCCAGCGTGGGGTAACGCGCAAACAGGGCGGGCGTCACCATGTTGACCCGTTCGTCCGTGCATTGTGCGGAAAGCCGGACGGAGAAGAGCAGCTCGTAATCCTTTCCGTACTCCAGAGAGCAGAGCGCCTCCGGATATTCGGCCAGCAGCCGCCGGACGATTTCATTTACCTGTTCCTGTGTACGCATAAGAGAGACCAGCCTTTCGATGGATTTTGATAGCGGAGCGGGGCGGGAGGGCGGAAGAAGAACCCCGCCCCGGGAGAGGGCGGGGGTTGGATCGGCAGGGGATCGGGGACCGCTCAGCGGCTTAGTGTGATGTTCCCGCCGCACTCGATGGAGTCGAGATAGGTCCCGCCATAGGTGCCGCGATACTGCCAGATGACCTCGACCGGGATATTTCGGGTCTCGCCTCCGGAGAGCGTAACGGTGACGGTGCGGCTGTTGATCTTCGTGGAGACGGGCTGGGTGGTGGTCGGGATCTCAATCGCCGGAGAGGCGAGGGAGAAGTACTGCCCGTCGACGGCGATGTTCAGCACATCCGGCGAAGCGGTGGTGTAAAGACTGTAGGAGTCAACGTAGGCCGTCACGGTGATGTCGACGGTATTCGGGCCGCTGACCAGCGCGGTCCAGTCGGCGTGGATGTTGATGGAAGTGCCGGAATCCGAACGGAAGGTGCCGCTGCCGAGGCTGGTGCCGGTGGGAATCACCGACGCGGCATTGCCGGCGTCCGCATTCCCGGAGGCGGCCGTATTGGCGCCGGGAACGATCGGGATCAGATCCTGGGCCGGCAGCATGTTGGCGTCAGCACCGGGAATGGGAGTGGAAGCGGCAGCCGCAGTGCCCGTGTTGGTTGAAGTTGTGGCTGCTCCGGTTCCGGAGGGCACACTCACGCCGGCCGGAGGCGGCGTTGCGGTGCTGACCGGCTGAGCAACCTGAGAGGGCATCGAGGTGGAAGGCGGATAGTAGACCGGTGCGTTGGTCGGTACGGGAGTGGGCGTCGGAGTGGCCTCCGGGGTCGGGGTGGGCTCCGGCGTCTCAACCGCAACGGTCGGCACAGCTGTCGCGGTGACATTCTGATACGGGTTGGAGGTTGAAGCGGGACGGTCAAGCCCCGTCAGAAAAATGATTACAACTGACACAACCAGCAGAAAAACCAGAAGCATCAGCAGGGCGGTGGTCTTGTTGCTTTTCATGATAAGTAGTCTCCTTTGCGGTCAGACGCGGCGGAAGGAAGCGGAATTCAGAAGGCTGCGGAAATCCGCCGTGTCAGGAATGGCCTCGAGTTCATCATCGTTGTCCGGTGCCTTTACCAGCGTGAGGAGCAGATAGCTGTGCGCATCCTCCGGAATCGGGAAGGCAAGGCAGAAATTATCACCGTCGCGGAACTTCACACCGGTCAGAGCGCCGTAGACGGCAGCGTCGAGATCGGGATGGCGGGAGGAGAGTTCCTGGGTGAGCAGGGTGAAGTCCTCGCCGTTGTAGTAGGTGCCGTACTCAAACTGGACCGAGAAGGCTTCTCCGGTCAGAATCCCGACATGAGAATCGCCGGATTCCGTCAGGAAGTCATCCTCGACCACGGCGAAGTGAAAACGGTCCGGGTCATAGTCGAAGCGGAACTCGACCGCAGCGGCATCCTTGAAGCCGGAGATGAAGCTGTAAACGGCTTCCTTCTTCGAAGCGGTTGACGTGGGGGCCTCCGACGGGGAAGCCGTACCGGAAGCGGCCGCAGGCGGAGAGGACAGAAGCTTTTTCTTCAGATAGTAAGAGGCTGCACCGACCGCGGCACCGGTCACGACGGAGAGCCATAAATATTTGGTCCGCATATGCATGCTCCTTGTCTGTCGGGTGGATCAAAAACGGGATCAAACCGTATTATAATGGAAACCGGTGATTTTTACAATCCCCCGCGTCGAAAGATTCTTTCTGATTTGCTTTTTGCAAAGAAATTCTGCTTGTCAAGGCCCTTTAGTTATGCTAAAATGTCTATGTTTGACTAAAAGTATTAAAGTATAATGTGAGCAGTTTGACAGAAGAAGCAGTTCGTTTTTCTGACATGTCCTGATACACTGGAAAGGCTCG
>CACXMX010000104.1 GCA_902768805.1 Oscillospiraceae bacterium | reverse complement strand
TGCCGCGGCACTGGCTGCCTCTCTGCAGGCGGAGGGCGTCCGCCTGGTCACCGGCGGCACCGATAACCACATGATGCTGGCAGACGTGTACAGCTGCGGAAAGACCGGAAAAGAGGTTCAGGAGCTTCTCGACAGAGCAAACATCACCGCCAACAAAAACGGCATCCCCTTCGACACTCTGTCGGTGAAGGAGACAAGCGGCATGCGATTCGGTTCCCCGGCCTGCACGACCCGCGGCATGAAAGAAGCGGAGATGACGGAGATCGGAAAACTGATCGCTCGCCTGATCCACGAAGGAGAGAGCGCTGTCCCGGCCGTCAGGGAAGAAGTCCTTGAAATCTGCAGCCGGTTCCCGCTGTATCCGGAATTATGAGACAACGATTCGGAAGACACTTCCTCGGAGCAGCTCTGGCCATTCTGATCCTTGCCTGCCTGTGCGGCTGCGGAGTAAGCACCGGAGCCGGACTTGATCCGACGCCGGCCGCCACGACGCCGGAGCCGACCCCGACGCAGAGCCCGGAGGAAGACACCGCACAACAGGAGCGCGAAGCGCGACTCGCAGCGCAGAAGGACGGATTCCTGCTGGACAAAGGCTATCTCTATGCGGTGGACGAGGCGGGGGAGCTGCGCAGCAATACCTATGTCGGAGTGCTGTATTTCCGCGAGGACGGCCGCTACACCAGCGGATCGGAAGAGCTTGACCGCATGGTGGCGGGTGCGATCCGGAAGAGCACCGACGAGAAGATGACCAGGATGGACATGCTCCGGGCCATGTATGAATATACCCGGGACCACATCAAGTATGTAGGCTTCGGAAATCATGAGGACAGCTACAAGGCTGCCCACGGAAAAGACGGCTGGATGGTGGAGAGCGCGACCTACGCCCTGGAAAACGGGACCGGGAACTGCTATCACTTTGCGGCGACGTTCGCGGCGCTGGCGAGAGGTGTCGGCTTCCAGGCCTATGCCGCTTCCGGCCTGATCGGATCGGAAGACCAGGAGCACGGCTGGGTCGAGATCGTGGATGACAGCGGCGAGGTCTGGTACAGCGATCCGGAGACGGAGTATGCCCGCAGCTATTGGATGAACCAGAAATACGACCTGTTCTATAAGTCTAAGGACGAGATCGGCAGCGTTACGGGCATCGGTTATCTGGAACTGACCGACCCGTTCGAAGCGGAGCGGAAAGAAGCCGAGGCGTATGGACGGCCTCTCCCGTCTCCCGCGCCGAAGACCTGAGCACACGGAATGACCGACATCAGAATACGCGGCAGAAAGTGAACCGGCTCATATGGAAAGCCTGTAAAAAACACAAAACGCGGTACCGTTACGGTACCGCGCTTTTCAACGCCATGACAGTTCTCGGATCATGAATCAGATCCTGCCGAGAGTTTTCAGAACATACTCCGCAATGCCGGTCTTTTCGATAACGTCGTTGTGGAGATATGCCTTGCCCTGCAGACCGGAGAGGGAGAGAGGCGGCTCCAGCCCGGAAACACGGGCGAGCTGTGCCATCTGTGCAAAGGCGTCGCCCTCGGGGGTCTCGCCCAGAGCAGTGAGAACCGCTGCAGGGAACTTGAAGGGCGAGGCGGTGGAGAGCACCACCACGGGAGCGCCGCTGCTCTCGTCCTTCTTGTAGAGCTGTGCCGCATGCAGCGCGACAGCTGTGTGGGTATCAGGAAGATAGCCCGTCCCGGAGAAGCAGCGGCGGATCTCTTCGAGGGTTTCCGCCTCGTCACAGCAGTAGGCGGAGAAATCCTTCTGAATGAAGTCCAATGCCTTGGCGGAGATCTTGTAGTATCCGGAGTTTTGCAGGCGCAGCATGTCATTCTTCACGCTGTCGGTGTCACCGCCGGCAGCGTAGAAGAGCAGGCGTTCGAGATTGGAGGAGACGAGAATATCCATGGAGGGGGAGCTGGTCTTGAAGAACTCGCGCCGGCGGTCATAGACGCCGGTGGTAAGGAAATCGGTCAGAACGCGGTTGGCATTGGAGGCGCAAACCAGCCGGCCCACGGGGAGACCGAGCTGCTTGGCATACCAGCCGGCGAGGATGTCCCCGAAGTTCCCGGTGGGAACGACATAGTCGACCGGGTCTCCGAAGCGGATACGGCCCTGCTTCATCAGAGAGGCATAGGCGAGGAAGTAGTAGACGACCTGGGGAGCCAGGCGGCCGATGTTGATGGAATTGGCCGAGGAGAGCCGGACGCCCGGAACGGGGGCAGAGTCGGCGTAACGGGAGAAGACCTGCTTCACCGCGCTCTGGCAGTCGTCAAAGTTCCCCTGCACGGCACAGACGGCCACGTTGCTGCCCTCCTGGGTCAGCATCTGGGCCTCCTGTACGGCAGAGACGCCCTTGTGCGGGAAGAAGACCATGATCCCGGTACCGGGAACGTCATGGAAACCCTCCAGGGCGGCCTTGCCGGTGTCGCCGGAGGTGGCGGTGAGGATGACAGTCTTGTCCTTCATGCCGGTGAGCCCGCGTGCGGCAGTCATGAGCTGCGGTAGCATGCAGAGCGCCACGTCCTTGAAGGCGGCGGTGGGGCCGTGGAAGAGTTCCAGCACATAATCTTCTCCGACCGGGATCAGAGGGGTAAGTTCCTCACTGGCAAACCGGCCCTCATAGGCGCGGTGTACCAGCGGGCTCATATCACCGAAGCCGGGCAGCAGCCGGGAGAGAATCTTTTCCGACTGGCCGAGGGGATCCAGTGAGAGACATCCCTGTACATCAAAATCCCCGGAAGCGATCTTCGGGTCGACATAAAGACCGCCGTCCGGAGCAAGCCCCCGAAGCACCGCTTCCGGAGCGGTGGCGCGGGCGTCGCTGCGGGTGGACTGGAACGGAGCGGAA
>CACXMX010000103.1 GCA_902768805.1 Oscillospiraceae bacterium | reverse complement strand
AGATGAGGACATCTCACTGGACACACACGTCTCATCTGGTTTCTATGATATTTACGGCGTGGACGAGACCTTTGGATCCCTGACGCTCGGCGGCAGCGCCTCCCTTACCGTGCAAAGCGGCGGGACCGTAAAAATGGTCGGCACTCCCAGCAAAAAGCTGGTGCTTCCCCCTTATAACGCTCCGGTCCTGAAGGCAGACGACAGCAGTTCCCTGATTGTGAACGGGCGGATCACCGGAGACGGCAAGGTCGATCTCGGCGCCGATTCCTCTCTGTCCGGCAGCGGCCGCGTCGAAGCCCGGGAAATCAGCGTCGATTCCCACCGTGTTCTGAAAAGCTGCGGTGTGACGCTCGTGTCCGACAGGGTTCTGCTAAAGGGGACCGGTTCGATCCCGAGACTCAGCATCGAAAACAGCGCGGTTTTTCTCGCAGACGAAACCGCCGATACAACTATCGGTGAGCTGACGAACTCGGGAGAAAGCCGCCTTACCCACAATTCTCTGTTGACCATTAAGAAGCTGATCAACTCCGGCACGCTTCTCCTGGGAACCAACCAGTATGACGCCAGGGATGATAATGACTGCACCCGGCTGGCCGGCCCCATATCCGGCGGCACGCTGCGTCTTACCTGTGGTTTTTTCCGCTTCCTTGACGGTTTTTCCCTGAAAAACAGCGCCGCGTTGTCCTACGGGAACGTGGTCGTTTATGACGAGACCGGTTCCTCCGGCACCTTTTCCGCTCCTCTGCTGGTTTCTTCCGACCGGGTCACGAAGCCCGTCCCCTACGGCGACAGCTGCGTCGTCCCCCTGATCGTGGTGAATGCTTCCGGTAAATCGACCAAATATGATAATTATTCGTATACCGACACGGCGATCGACAGCGTGGAAGAATCGGAGATCTGTTTCCGTAAGAACAGCGAAGGGAAATACGTCGCCGATCTGGGAGATCCCACCGTCTACCCGGGGGGCGTTATACCCGTTCAACCGAATGTGTCTGTGTTTTTTGAGCTGTTTTGCATGGACAGCGAGGGCGGGCTGTACTCTCAGATCGTTACCAGGCCCTATTACGATACCACCACCTTCCCGGAGTTTGAGCTGGGCGACGCCTATCTGGTCCGGATCTGCAATTTTACCTATACGCCGCCGGTCATGCCCGGGAGCTCCATTGCCACGGCCAGCACCTCCTTTACCGGCACGGGCATTCTGGGCGGCTCTGGATCTCTCAACGGCGGCAGCGGGTCTCTGATCCTGTCCGGGCCGGCGCCCGAAGCTCCGCCTCAGCTTACAGCCGCCCCTCAGCGCATGGCCGCCGCCCCGCGCACCGATTGGCGCGTTATCGTGAGTCCCCGGGGAAGGTATTATAACGTGCGCGTCTATTTCGGTATGCGCGAGGTGAGCGATCCGGGTGAAAGAGTTACGGCCCGGATGAAGTTCACCCTCCCCGCCGGGTGGAGCAGAAGCGCCGTATACGCCGTGTTCCGCAATGCCGACGGCTCCCTGACCGCCTTTAAGGCCGCTTACGACGAAGAGTCCGGGACGTTGAGCTTCGACACCGATCTCACCGGCACCTTTGCCCTCATCTCCTTCCCCTTTGACGGAAAACCGTACTCCGATGAGTTTTACGACGCCATATCCGAGCTGGAGGACATCCGCCTTCTTCCCGTCCGGCGCTGAGCCGGCGGGACCGTGAAAACCGGGGTGACAACCGTATGAAAAAGTGGATACAGAATACAGCCGGGCTGATACTGAGCGTATTTCTTACGCTGGGGCTCGGCGTGAAGGTCCGCGCCGCCGGCGAAGAGGAGGACGCTCTGCCCGCGCCCGCTCCGACGGAGGTTTCGGAGCCTGCACCGGCGGCTCCGGAGCCGGCGGAGAGCATGCCTGCTCTCACCGAGGCGCCGAAACCTGTCGAACCTCCCAAGCCCGCCGAAACCGCACCCGCTGCCGAAGCTCCCAAGCCCGTGGAGTCCGAGCCGGCCGCCGAGACCCCCAAGCCTTCCGAAACCGCTCACGCTGATGGGGCGTCTGCGCCTGCGGAGGAACCCGCTCCTGTTGAAGTACCCTCTCCGGTCGAAGCGCCCGAGCCCGTCGAGGAGGCCGCTCCTGTCGAAGTACTCACGCCGGTCGAAGCGCCGGTATCTGTCGTGGAAGACGCGCCCGATGAAGAGAGCGTTCCCGTCGAAGTAATCACGCCGGTCGAAGCGCCCGCTCCGATTGACGAATCGACGCCCGTCGAGGAGGACGCCCCCGTCGAGCCCCCCGCTCCAATCGAAGATCTCACTCCCGCAGAGGATCCTTCTCCTGCGGAAGAGCCCTTTCCCGCAGAGGGATCCGTAACCTCCGAGGAGCCCGTCGCGGCTGCCGCGGTCCCTTCAGCGGAAAACCCCGTTCCTGTACCGGCCCGGTCCGCGGCGCCGATGCGCGCACTTTCCTCCTCCACAGCCAACGGGACCGGCGGGGAGAGCGGCGATCCCGCCGGAGCTCCGGATGAAGACGTCTCCGCCGGGATCACCGTCGGCGGGAAGGATGTCGCCGAGGAGGACGGCTGGACCTACGACGAGCTCAGCGGCCAGGTCGGCCTCATCAATTTTGACCGCGCGGATATCGACATCGTATCCTCCGGTCTGAACGGTCTGAATATCGCTGCCGCAGGCCTGAACCGGCTCCGCTCCATCGTCAGTGAAGGCGACGTCAGCGTCACCGGTACCGGTCTGATGCTGGTGGACAGCGTGGAGCTCGGCGAAAACAGCGGCTTCTATCTGAATACCCCTACCGATATTTATGCGGATGGCACGGGGAGCGTTGCCCTGTTCATCAAATCCGGCGAAAACGAGTATACGCTGGTCAACGGCAGCGTCG
>CACXMX010000102.1 GCA_902768805.1 Oscillospiraceae bacterium | reverse complement strand
TTTCAACTTTATACTCAAATTATTTTTCTTATGAAAAAGATCATCAGTATCATCTCTGCTGTTGTGCTGTCTGCAACGGTCATGACGGCGCAGACCAGTGACTTCAATCCTCATTGGTTCATGCAGCTTCAGGGAGGTGCCGCCCACACCATCGGCGAGACTTCCTTTGCGAAACTCCTTTCCCCGGCAGCTGCGGCCTCCATCGGCTACCAGTTCTCTCCGGCCCTCGGCGCCCGCCTCAATGTCAACGGCTGGCAGGGTAAGGGTTATGTGACCAACGGCGGTGTCTACAAATTCAACTTTGTTGAAGGTGCGGTAGACCTCCTCCTCGGCGGCTGCAGCGACAGCTTCATCAGCCCGTATCTCTTCGCCGGTCTGGGTGCGAACTATGCATTCAACAACGACGAGGCCAACGCGGTCAAGGAGCACTTCCCTCCGGAGAACTATCTCTGGCAGGGTTCCAAGATCCTCCCGGCCGCCCGTGCCGGTCTCGGCTTCAACTTCAGGCTTTCTGACGCTGTCGCCCTCAACCTCGAGTGCAACTCCAACTTCCTGATGGACCAGTTCAACTCCAAGGTCGGCTCCAAGGCTGACTTCCAGCTGAACGCCCTCGCCGGTCTTACCTTCTGCTTCGGCCGCAAGGCCAAGAAGGCCGCTCCGGTTGTTGCCCCCGTCGTCCCGGTCGAGCCTGCGAAGCCCGCACCGAAGCCGGAACCGAAACCGGAACCGGTCGTCGAGAAGGCTGCCGAGCCTGTCGTCGCCGCCCCCGTCTGGGAGCCTCTCACCAAGTATGTCTACTTCGAGCGTGCGAAGACCGAAATCCGTCCTTCCGAGCAGATCAAGATCGACGAACTCGTCGCTTTCCTGAACGCCAACCCGGACACCAAGGTCTCCATCAAGGCTTATGCTGACAAGGCTACCGGTAACGCCAAGATCAACAAGAGACTGTCCGTCGGCCGTGCAGCCGTCGTCGCCAAGGCCCTCAAGGCCGCCGGCATCGCCGCTGACCGTATCTCCACGGAAGACTTCGGTGACACCGTCAACCCGCATCCGACTCCGGAAGAGAACCGTGTTTCCGTCTGCGTCGTTGACAAATAGTCGCTGCGGAACTAACGGAAAGTAAAAAAAGAGACTGACCCCGATTCGAGGTCAGTCTCTTTTTTGTGCTGGTCACGATTCCGGTCAGGATACCACGATCATATAAAAGGTACATGCACCGGACTTGTCGCGGCAGACGACGATAGCGTTTCCCTCCGAGCGGGCTTTTACCGCTCCCGTGGAGGAAACCGACACCACCGTGGAGTCCGGATTGCCCTCCGCGTCACATGCGAACCATTTATTGCCCGCCCGGGTCGGCAGTTTGTATCTTTCCCCCTTCGAGAGTTCGATGGGGACGAGATGGAAGATGCGGTCGGCGCCCCGGCCGACGCGCACCATCGTTACGACGTCGTGTTTCGCTGAAATGGACACATAGTCGAATGTCTGCTCGTAGACCGTTCCGGTTTTCCTGGGCTGCAGCGGAGCGGCGTAAGGCCTGGACTTGTCGCCGGAGCCGAACAGGCGGTCGGCCGCGGTGACGACTTTGAACACATCGCCTATGGTGGATTCCATATCACGGTGATGATGCCCCGACAGGAAGAACAGCACCCGCCCGGAGGCCGCTGTTTCCGTGCCGACACTCTTCAGGGAAGGGTACTTCTCCAAGGAGAGGGGAACATGCGAAAGCACCACCGCATCCCAGCCGTCGGGAAGGGAACCCAATGCCGTGGAGGCAATCCACCGGTGCTGCCGGTCTGAAATGCAATAGACAACCCGGCCGTCCGACACTTCTTCGGTGGAGTCCACGAAAATGTATCTGAGATGGGCCCGGGCATTGTCTACATAATAGTAATTGGCCGCAGGGTCTCCCTCGGGAGCTACCGCTCCGGCACCCCGGAATCCGGACAGACAGGACGCGACCGGGAAAGTGCCCAGGATCTCGCCGGGCTTGTCCGAATGGGTGTCGGAGGTGAAATCATGGTTGCCCCGCACGGGATACAGGCTCCCGTATTTTCCTGTCTGAAGGAGCGACGCGTAGAAGGTGTCGATCCCGGGAGTCAGGGCATTGCCGTTGAGGGTGGCGTCGCCGCCGAAAATCACCTTCGCGGCCCCGGCATGGTCGAGAAGGTACTCGAGCATGGCGGGAGAGTTTCCGGCGTTTTCGGGATAATGGCAGTCGGTCCAGAAATAGAAGCCGTCGGCTTCATCCTTGCGGAGTTCCCGGATCTTTTCCGCCACGTCGGACAGATACTTTCCGTAGTACCCGGGCAGGGGAACATACATTCCCAGACGCTTGAGGATGTGGGTACGGAGGTCGCTCCACCGGTAGTACGGCCCGCTTACAGGTGCGAGACCGGGAATCAGGGTTTCGTTTTCGTTGCGCAGCACTTTCACGAGATCCCCGTCCTTTCCGGAGCGGTAAAAAATCATCTGCACGTTGGACCCCATCGGAATGTACTTCCAGGATGGCCACAGGGAAGCGGCGTCGTGCGGGTCGACTTCCCTGTCATAGCCTTCTACGCCCAGGAGGCGAAGGAAAGGTCCCACCTGGCCGTCGTGGCCGAAGCGGAGGTCGGCACAGCGGCCGTTGCCCTCCAGCGCCTTGTCGGCTTCCTGGATGATATGCCGGGCTAACATAGCGGACTCGGTGTAGGTCCGTTCCACCCCTGAATCCATCGTGCCGTAGCGGGCGCAGAAGGAGAGATTCCAGGGCTGGAAAAACTCCGCACATTCGGAAGCGGTGAAGAAACGCAGCGGATCCACCCGGATGTCGAGACAACCCGCTCCGCAGGAAGCGGCGAACAGCTGATAGGCGAGATACGCGGGATCCCGGTCCGACGGTTCAACGGATCCGGGGTTCTTGAGTATCCGTGCCAGGAAACTGCCGGCAGCCGGGGTGTTGTGTATGAGGGAGTCGCGGAGGGGCCTGTAGATCGCTGACTGCCGTT
>CACXMX010000101.1 GCA_902768805.1 Oscillospiraceae bacterium | reverse complement strand
ACATTGTGGCAGTTTTCGCAATATACCAGTTTATGAACCCGATACTTTTTTGTAAATCCTTCAAAAACGCCTGTTTTATGTTCATACACTCTTCTTCTGATATTATTTGTTATACCGATATACATAACCGTATTATTATCATTCGTCAGTATATAAACATAATAATCGTTCATATCAATAAGCTTTCGCGAAATACATGACCTTGTCGGCTTTTTTGCCGCAGCAGACGCACTTGTCGCCGAAGCGGAAAGCATCCTGGTCGAAGGGCATGTTCCTGGAGGAGGCGTTGAACTTCTCCTTGATCTCGTCCTCGCAGGCCCGGTCTCCGCACCACATGGCCCTTGCGAATCCGTTCTCAACCGCCTTGCCCAGCTCGTCCATATCGCGGACTTCCACGGTCCGCTCATCGCGGAAGGCCTTCGCCTGCTCATAGAGCGTCTTCTGCACGTCCTCCAGCAGCTCTCCGACCTTCTTTTCAATGCCTTCGAGCGGCACGGTGAACTTCTCCAGCGTATCCCGCCGGAACACGGTCACGACGCCGTTCTCCAGATCGCGGGGGCCGACTTCCAGCCGCAGCGGCACACCCTTCAGCTCCCAGTCGTTGAACTTGAACCCGGCGCTGACGGTATCGCGCGTATCCACCTTCACCCGGATGCCGGCGGCCTTCAGCGCCGCGCGGATCTCCTCGCACTTCTCCAGCACGCCGCCCTTGTGCGCCGCGATGGGCAGGATCACCGCCTGGATCGGGGCGACCTTCGGGGGCAGCCGCAGGCCGCGCTCGTCGCCGTGGGTCATGATGATCGCGCCGATCAGCCGGGTGCTGACGCCCCAGCTCGTCTCGTGCACGTATTCCAGCTTGCCTTCCTTGCTCTGGTACTGGATGTCGAACGCCTCGGCGAAGTTCGTGCCGAAGTTGTGGCTCGTGCCGGCCTGCAGGGCCTTGCCGTCCTGCATCATGGCTTCCATGGAGTAGGTGGCCCGGGCGCCGGCGAACTTTTCCTTGTCGCTCTTGCGGCCGACGTATACCGGCAGCGCCAGGATGTCCTCCGCCACCTCGCGGTAGACCTCCAGCATCTTCAGGGTCTCTTCCTCGGCTTCCTCGGCCGTGGCGTGGATCGTGTGGCCTTCCTGCCACAGGAATTCGCTCGTGCGCAGGAAGGGACGGGTCGCCTTTTCCCAGCGCATCACGGAGCACCACTGGTTATACATCATGGGCAGGTCGCGCCAGGTCTGCACCCACTTGGAATACATCGAACAGAAGATCGTCTCGCTCGTCGGGCGCACGGCCAGCCGCTCCTGCAGCGCCTCGCCGCCCCCCTGGGTGACCCACGCGACTTCCGGCGCGAAGCCTTCGACGTGCTCCGCTTCCTTCAGCAGCAGGCTCTCCGGGATCAGCATCGGGAAATAGACGTTCTCCGCGCCGGTCTCCTTGAACCGCGCGTCCATCTCCGCCTGGATCCGCTCCCAGATGGCGTAGCCGTAGGGACGGATGATCATGCACCCGCGCACCGGCGCGTAGTCGCACAGCTCCGTCTGTTTGATCACGTCCGTGTACCACTGCGAGAAGTCCTCGCTCCGGGGCGTGATATGCGTTACGAATTCCTGTTTGTTGTCCTTGCCCATGGTGGTGTCCTCCAAAACTAAAAACTATTAACTAACAACTAATTACGCTTCGCGTCACTGCGGGAGCGTCAGGGCGAACATGCTTTCGCCGGAAGCGAGCAGCATCTTCCCGTCGCCGGTGATGCCGTAGCAGGCCGTCACGGCGCCGTAGTCCCCGGGGATCCTGTAGGCGAAGAAGCGCTGGCTCCCCGTGTCCGCCCGGTATACATAGTCGCCGGAAACGGCGTAGATGTTGCCGTTGTGGATGTGCGCGCCGACGCACTTCGCCGGCAGGGTGTAGCGCTTGTCCGTATCGCCCTCGAGTACCCGCAGCTCGCTGATGACCTGCGTGCTGGAAGTCTGGCTCGTCGGCGCCAGCAGCAGCTTCGCCCGCCCGCGCTCCGGGATCTCGTAGTCGATCAGCTTCCAGCCGTAAACGAGCATCGTCGCGTTCGTATCCTGGGAGCACCGGTAGTCGTAGGTGTAAACCTGCTGGGTGGAGAAGACCCGCAGCCGGGTGTTCTCATACAGCACCTTGTAGGTCATGGCTTCGCCCAGCGAGATCTTGCCGGTGTTCATCTTGCCGACCTGGAAGGTGTTCAGCACCGTGTTCGGCGCCGTGCCGAAAACGTCCAGCGCCAGCGTCCACATGTATTCGCCCTGGTCGCCGAAGAATCCGACGTCCAGCAGCATGAGTCCGCTGTATTCGTCCGCCTCGACGTCGACCTGCGCGCCGTTCAGGTCCTTGACGATCAGCTTCGGTTCCGTATCAGCCCCGACAACGACCGCCGCGTAGCGCTCGCCGACCCGGGCAAACTGCACCTCCCCCTCGAGGCTCTCGTTGTACGTGGCATTGCCATTCTTATCGATCAGGAACAGCTGCCGCCCGCTCCACAGGGCCAGGTGCGTCGGCCCGCAGAAAAAGTTGATGTCGCTCCCCGCCGGGAAACTCCACCGGATCGTGCCGCCGCTGGACAGGTGGTGGATCGACGCGCCGTCGTAGTATACCATGCCGTCGCTGAAAGGCGTCACGCTCTGGTTGGAATAGCAGGGCAGCCGGGAGACGCCGATCTCCTTGCCCTTGCCGTATCCGCGCAGGAAATGGATCCCCAGCACGACGGCCAGCACCACCCCGACCAGGATGATCCAGCTGCGGATCTGCCGCTTCCGGATCGCCTCCTGGTTGATCAGCCGCTCGGCGGCCGCGTTGCGGCTCTGCCTTCGCTGCAGCTGGTCATTCATTCCCTGCCTTGCCATTTACGGACTCCTTGCTTTATGGTCATCCCGTTCAGATCCTTCGCTTCGCTCAGGATGACACGGTATACTAACAACTAAAAACTAAAAACTTGAGGACTTGTCCAAATCTTTGATTTGGGTAACAAGTCCCATGCTACAGCTGTCAA
>CACXMX010000100.1 GCA_902768805.1 Oscillospiraceae bacterium | reverse complement strand
TCCGTACCCCGAAGCCGGAGAGACGCCCTGTGTTCGGCTGTTCTCGCCGAGCTGGACCGCAGAGACGGCCGCTTCTGCGTGGAGAGCTTCGATCCCATGATCGTACGGTGGTTCCGCCGGAACGCTCCGGATATCCTTCGCGGTCAGCTCACAGCGCAGCGTGAGGAACTCAATCTCGACGCATTTCGTGCCTACGCGGGCAGTCATGTGCTCTGCAACTTCCTCGGCCGGCCCCAGTTCATCGCCCACCGGGTGGGAAAAAAGGCGCTGGCGGTCCGGGCGTCGGAAGCCATGGGGGCGATGCGCGTGTGCTGGACGGCCCATGACCGGAGCCGGGAGGCGGAAAACGACGCGGTCATATTCGAAAACTACCGGCCTCCGGTGCGTTTCCATGAGACGTAAGCAGATCGCCGCGCTGCTGCTGAGCCTTGCACTGGCGCTGAGCGGCTGCGTCAACAGGCCCGCCCGGTCACCGGAGCCTGCGCCGGAGCCGGCTGAGAACACCCCCGAGGCCACGGCGGAGCCTATCCCGATGGCGCCGGCCGAGGCCTCCCCGACGCCTGCCGTCACAGCCGAACCCACTCCGGAAGGCGCGCCTACTCCGCCCCCGCCCGCGGAGGCCTGCGGGCATCCGCAGTGGATCAACGGCATCTGCTCGGTCTGCGGCGCCGAGTGCGCGCACCCCTCGTGGGAGAACGGGAAATGTACGGTCTGCGGAACGCAGTGCCGCCACCCCTCCCACGACGCGAAAACGCTGATTTGTTCCGTGTGCGGCAAAACCGTGCCGCACAACTTCCTCAACAGTCAGTGTGAGATGTGCGGCGCAAAGCCGAAATTCACCCACGACGTCCTGCTTCGCAGCGCCTTCCTTTCCGACGCGCCTCAGGGCACGGTGCAGACGCTGACGTACCTGACCCACGATTACTACACCGAAGGCCAGACCTGGGGGTACGCGCCTCTTACCAAAAAGATGTGCGTCTATCTCCCCTACGGCTACGACCCGTCGGAGAAATACGATGTGATGATCCTTGTGCACGGAACGGGGGGCACGGAGACCTATTGGCTGCTGGACGCCCAGCAGATCATCCCTGAGCCCGGCTTCGGCGTGACTACAAGAGAGCTGCTGGACAAAGCGATGAATTCGGGCTGGTGCCGTAAAATGATCGTTGCGACGCCCTGCTTTTACCGCGACGGATCCAACCGGGACGATTTTGAGAGGAAGCGGGATGAGGAGCAGTTCCTGCTGGAGCTGCAGAACGATATCCTTCCCGCGCTGGTCAACACATACTCCACCTACGCGTCCGGACCATCCCGGGAGGAGATCTCCGCGGCGAGGAACCACTTCGCCTACGCGGGCCTGTCCCTGGGTTCGATCTATGTCTACACCTCCGTCATGCGTGAGTGCCTGGACCTTTTCGCCTGGTTCGGGTGCTTTTCCGGCAGCGAGGCCCGCGAATACATGAACGCGCTGATCGCCGCGCTCAACTCCGAGGAATACGCGCATTATCCGATACTGTACTTCTACAACAGCGCCGGCGGCAGCGACAGCATGTTTGCCGAGCACCGCGACGACTACCGTAAACTGGTGGCCGCTGTGCCCGCGCTGACCGACGGGAAAAACGCAGCTTTTACAGAGATCCGCGCCGCATCCCACAGCTATAAGGCCTGGGGGACCGGGCTGTACAATTTCCTTCGGGTGGTCTTCGCCCAGCCGGAGGAGCCGAATTAAGGAGCGCCATGGAACCGACAGAACGTCCGGATATCTTTGACCGGCTGATGACTCTGCCCGGGCTCCGGCTTTTGGAGCCGTTCTACAAAAAGCACAAGGCCGTACTGCTCTATCTCTTTTTCGGAGGGCTGACCACCGTGATCAGCATCGCGGTTTTCTGGCTGTTTCGATACCCCTTCGGACTCAATGAGCTGGTGGCCAATGTCATCTCCTGGCTGGCGGCCGTCCTTTTTGCCTTCCTTACCAACCGGGTGTGGGTATTCCGCGCGCCTACGAAGACAACAGGGGAGTTCCTGCGCCAGATGGCCTCGTTTTACGGCGGAAGGGTCGTCACGCTGCTTATAGAAGAAGCGATGCTGGCCGTTTTCATCACATGGCTCGGCTTTTCGGACATGCCGGTCAAGATCACTGCGCAGATCGTGGTGATCGTGCTTAATTATTTCATCAGCAAGCTGTTCATATTCAAAAAGAAAAACGCGTAGGGAGGCAATGCTCATGGAATGGACCGAAACGGAATTTTCCGCGCTGGACGCGGCGCTGGACGACGGAGTGCTCGTTGAGCAGATCGCCGAGGCAAAGGACGCCGCGGAGATCCGCACCCTGCTTTCCGGGAAAGGCGCGCCGCTTTCGGACGGGGCGGCACAAAGCGCATTTACGGCGCTGGAGCGGCTGCGCGCCGACGGACTGCAGTCCGAGGACCTGCAGTTCATCTCCGGCGGCTGCAGGGAGCTGGGTGAGGACGGCATAGGCGCTTACATCAGCATCATGTGTATGGTCAAATACCGTAGATGCCTGTTCTGAGACTGAATCGAACGACGCCCCCGGGAGCGGCTGCGGCCGTGCCCGGGGGCGGTTCTTATTATCCGGCGTTTCGGACAGATGTGTGCCGCGGACGCGGCGGCATGCCCAAACGCAGAAACCTCCGGCTTATGCCGGAGGTTTCTGCCTGAGAGATGAATCGTTTGGAGAATCCGAAAGAAAGAATTACTGTTTCTTCGAAGCAGCCAGGTCGGCCTGCAGCTTCGCGTAGTTCTCCTGAGCGGCGCGGGCGGCGTCCTCGTCGGACAGACGGTAGAAGATCACGAACACGCACGCAGCCACGAGAGCGATGCAGGCGGGGATGATGTACGCGGCGAACATGTAGCTGTTGACCCAGTCGGGAGAGGGCGTGAAGCCCGCCTGATATCCGGTGCGGCCCAGCAGCCACAGGCCGATCGTTCCGCCGACGGCCATGCCGATCTTCATCGGGGGAGAAGACAGACCCATGACGATGCCGCGGGTGTCCTTGCCGGTCTTGTTGAAGTGATACTCGCCGGCGTCCATGTACAGCAGCATGACGAACGGGCTGTAGGCG
>CACXMX010000099.1 GCA_902768805.1 Oscillospiraceae bacterium | reverse complement strand
CCACCCATAGGACGTTATTATATACTCATGTATCTACATGAATCAGTCGTATGCTTCGTCGGCCATTCGGCATACTTGCTCAGTTCCTCCTCTCCCACGAAACCAGCTAGAAAGTTTGGCTGGAAACTAATGACATACCGGGATAAAGTAAAAGGCGCGGTGGTGCAGGGTTCATTCTATGGCGAAAAAAGATGTTGACAATTTAGTGATTTGGTGTATAATCAGCTTAAATTAATAAAATTAAACCAAACCGATGAAGTGGGAGTAAAGGCGACATACGCGCTTACAGAGAGCGGGCGGTGCTGAGATGTCCGCGGCAAACGGGTCGTTTATGCAGAAGGTCACCATCGTTTGATCGTCTGCATTGAAATGGTCCACGGAGGGCGCAGTGAAAGCTGCGACGTGTTGGCATACGTCAGTTGCCGGGGGTATGATGGTACCCTGCTAAGCGCGCGGCCTCATCGCCGCGAATCAAGGTGGCACCGCGGAATAATACTATTTCGTCCTTGATCTGCAGTTTGCGGATCAAGGGCGTTTTTATTTGCCCGGAAAGGAGAACACCATGAAAAACGATGTCTATCCCTCGCTGGCGGAGGCCCGGCGGTACGAGCGGAATTACCGCTCCGTGCCCATCAGCCGGACGATCCTGTCGGACAGCCGGACCCCCGTGGAGGTCCTGCGGGCACTGAAGGCCGTCAGCCGGCAATGCTTCATCCTGGAGAGCCTGGAGGACGCCGCCCGATGGGGCCGTTACACCTTTCTCGGCTACGATCCGAAGCTGGAGTTCACCTGTCTTGACGGCACTGTGCGGATACGCTCCGGAACCGCCGTCACGATCCCGAACGCCGACCCGGCGGGGTATATCCGGCAGATCCTGGCGGAAAACAAAAGCCCCCGGCTCCCCGGCCTTCCCCCCTTCACCGGCGGGCTCATGGGATACTTTGCCTATGACTCCATAAAATACGCCGAACCTTCGCTGGATCTGGAGGCCGCGGATGAGGAGCGCTTCAACGACATCGACCTGATGCTCTTCGACAAGATCATCGCCTTCGACAACTTCCGCCAGACGATCACCATGATCGTGAACATCCGCACCGACGAGCTGGAGGAGAATTACCGGGCAGCGTGTATGGAGCTGGACGGCATGGAATCGCTCATCCGGCGCGGGACGCCCGCCGTGAATCCTCCGCTGCGGCTGAAGAGCGACTTTATGCCGCTGTTTGACCGGGAGCGGTACTGCGCCATGGTGGAGAAGACAAAGAACTACATTTTCGAGGGCGATATCTTCCAGGCCGTGATATCGAATCGCCTGACGGCGGAGGCGGAGGGAAGCCTTCTCGACACCTACCGTCTGCTGCGCGTCCGGAATCCCTCGCCCTATATGTTCTACATTGCCAGCGACAGTCTGGAGATTGCCGGCTCCTCCCCGGAGACGCTGGTGAAGCTGGAGGACGGAGTTCTGCATACCTTTCCCCTCGCAGGAACGCGCCCCCGGGGAAAAACTGAGGCGGAGGACAAAGTACTGGAGGAGGAGCTTCTGTCCGATCCCAAGGAGCTGGCCGAGCACAACATGCTGGTGGATCTGGGCCGGAACGATCTGGGCAAACTCTCGAAATTCGGAACGGTCACCGTGGAGAAGTACATGAGCGTGGAGCGATACTCCCATGTCATGCACATCGGCTCCACCGTCCGGGGCGAGCTCCGGGACGACAGGGACGCATTGGACGCCATTGCCGCCGTGCTGCCCGCCGGGACCCTCTCCGGCGCGCCGAAGATCCGGGCCTGTGAGATCATACACGAGCTCGAACAGAACAAGCGCGGCATTTATGGCGGGGCCATCGGCTACATCGACTTCACCGGGAACATGGACACCTGCATCGCCATCCGGCTGGCGTTCATGAAAAGTGGAAGGGTGTTCGTTCGCGCCGGCGCGGGCATCGTAGCGGACTCAATTCCGGAAAACGAGTATCAGGAGTGCATCAACAAGGCCGCGGCGGTGGTGAACGCCGTGCGGGAATCGGAAGGAGGGATCGATGGATGACCTTGCTCATCGACAACTACGACAGCTTTTCCTATAACCTCTATCAGCTCGTCGGCTCCGTTGACCCGGAGATCACGGTCATCCGAAACGACGCCATGACCGTTTCGGAGATCGAGGCCCTGCGGCCGGACCGGATCATCCTCTCCCCCGGCCCCGGCCGTCCTGCCGACGCCGGGATATGCGAGGAGGTCGTCCGGGCCATGGCGGGGAAGATACCCATTCTAGGGGTCTGTCTCGGGCATCAGGCCATTTGTGAGGTTTACGGCGCGTCTGTGACCTACGCAAAACAGCTCATGCACGGGAAGCAGTCGGACGCCATGCTCGATACATCCTCTCCCCTGTTCCGGGGACTGCCGGAGACGATCCCCGTGGCCCGGTATCACTCTCTCGCCGCGGCTCCGGACACCATGCCGGATGCTCTCCGGGTCACCGCCCGCACCGCCGACGGGGAGGTCATGGCGGTGCAGCACGTGAAGTACTCTGTGTTCGGCGTCCAATTCCATCCCGAATCCATCCTCACCCCCAGCGGGGAATCCATCATCCGAAACTTTATGGAGGTAACAGCATGATCCAGGAAGCCATTGTAAAGATCGTCAGCAAGCAGGACCTGACCTACGACGAGGCCTACGCCGTCATGAACGAGATCATGTCCGGCGAGACTACTGCCACCCAGAACGCCGCCTTCCTCGCGGCGCTCTCCACCAAGAGCACCCGGGCCGAGACCATCGACGAGATCTCCGGCTGCGCCGCCGCCATGCGGGCCCACGCTACCCCGGTGGAGACCGGCATGGATACTCTGGAGATCGTCGGCACCGGTGGCGACCACTCGAGATCCTTCAACATTTCCACCACCAGCCTCTTCGTCCTTGCGGCGGGGGGCGTGAAGGTATCCAAGCACGGAAACCGGGCCGCTTCCTCCTGGAGCGGCACTGCCGACTGTCTGGAGGCCCTGGGCGTCAACATCCAGCAGGACCCAGATACCTGTGTCCGACTTTTAAACGACGTGGGCGCCTGCTTCCTGTTCGCGCAGAAGTACCACAGCTCCATGAAATACGTTGGCTCCATCCGCAAGGAACTGGG
>CACXMX010000098.1 GCA_902768805.1 Oscillospiraceae bacterium | reverse complement strand
TTTCAGCGTTGTGCACATCAGATTGCGGACGGGCACGTCGTCCTCAACCACCAATACAACAGGTTTATTCATTGATTTGTACCTCTTCCACCGGCAGGCAGAACGTGAAGCAGCAGCCCGTCGGGTCGTTGTCTGTAAGGGTGATCGTTCCGCGGTGGGCTTCGATGATGGATTTGCACAGGGCCAGTCCGAGGCCGAGACCTCTGCGCCCGTCGGCGATCGTGTTCTGGCCGGTATAGAACATCTCAAACACGTGGGGCTTGATCTCGTCCGGGATGCCGGGCCCGTTGTCGCGGACGCTGACGCAGACCGTCTGATCCCCCCGGGCGCAGCGGATGCGGATCTCCGATCCGGGCTGGGTATTCTTGACGGCGTTGTTGATGAGATTGATCAGCACCTGCATGATGAGCCGGGGATCCATCTTCACCAGCAGGAACTCGTCCGTTTCCTCAAGGACGATTATATGCTGATTTGCGTTTCTGTCAATATGCTTCAGGGCTTCGGCGGCCACGTCGTTCATGATCTCCGTCGACAGATGCAGATCCATCTGCCCGTTTTCGATGCGGGAGATGGACAGCAGGTTTTCCACCAGGTCGATCAGCCACTCGGAATCGTCATAGATATCGGAGAAGATCTGCCGGCGGGTCTCGTCGTCGAGCAGCCGGTCGTGGGAAAGCAGGTTGCTGGCATTGCCGGAGATCGAGGTCAGCGGCGTGCGGATATCGTGGGAAATGGAGCGCAGCAGATTCGAGCGCAGCTGCTCATTGCGGGCCATGACGGAGGCCCGCTCGCGCTCCGCCGCGTTCTGCAGGCTCTCAAGAGCCAGGGCGCATTCGCCCAGGATCGACATGAACACGCTGTATTCAAAGGTCTCCAGGGAGGTTCCGTCCAGGTAGACGGCGACGATCCCGTAGCAGTGGCCGTTGATGCAGATGGGGTGGTACTGGGCCCTGGCCGCGCTGAAATGCTCCAGGCGGAAGCCCGCCGCCTGCTGATTGTCAAACACCCAGGAGACGATCTCCTGTTCGTTGTCATCGGGAGCCGTATCGTCGCCCCCGGACTGGTGCGCGCTGAACCGGATCCCGCCGCCGATGCCGCCGTCCTCCAGCGGATAGACGATCACGTCGCGGCCGAGCAGGGTGATGATCTGATGGGCGGTGATGCGGATCACGTCCTGGGGGCTTTCCGCGTTCTGCAGGAGCTGATTCGTATCGAAGAGAACTTTTGCGCGGAAGGCCTCCCGGGCGGCCTGCCGGCTGTTGCCCTTGAGCTTGTTCGCCAGCGTGCCCGTGATCAGGGCGGAGGTCAGCATGATGGCGAAGGTGACGGCGTATTCCGGCTCATAGGTGTGAAAACTGAAACGCGGCTCGATGAAAAACCAGTTGAACAGCAGCACGCTGGCCAGGGAGCCCACGACGCTGTACAGGGGACTCGCCGTCATCACGGAGATCACCAGAACGCCCAGGATGAACACCGTGATGATATTTGCCTCGGAAAAGCCGAACATGGTGAAAACCAATCCCACCGCCACGGCTGCAATCAGCAGCGCGATGCAGATGAGGGTATCGCGCCAGGTGGGATGGATCTGGCCGCCGAGGTGGGTCCGTTCCCGCTGCTGCTTCAGATCCGCCGCGGAGTCCGGGATGATGTAGACGTCCAGATCCGGGGCGTTGAGGATGATCTGCTCCGTGAGCGGCGCCTTGCTCCAGAAATGCCGCCGCCGCGCCCCGCTTCGTCCGACCACGATTTTCGTGGCGCCGGAGATATGGGCGTACTCGGCGATCTGCACGGGCACGTCGTTGCCGATGATCGTCGAGACCGAGGCGCCGCACTGCTCTGCATATTCGATGTTGCTCTGCAGCCGCCGCTTGTCCTTCTCGGAGATCAGATGATAGTTCGTGGGCTTGATATAAATGGCGGTCAGAGCGGCCTGAAACGCCCGGGCCATTTTTGCCGCAGCCTCGACCACCTTCTTATTGGAAGGGGAAGGGGAGAGGCAGACCAGAATGCGCTCGTTGCCCTCTAAAATATGATCCATATTCTTTCATCCTTCGGAAGCATGATTTGTCATCATCATACCACATTTTCATCCGATTTGATACAGGTATTCTCCAAGCTCCGGGTCGATATAGTCCCTGAGATCGGGCTCCTCCGCGCCGCAGACAATGACTGCGCACTGGCCGTAATCGTCGCCCAGATTCCGGATCTGTTCCGCCGTTTCCGCCGGATTATTGCCGGAGGAAAACAGGATGGGCACCGTCCGGCTCTCCCGTTTCGCCGTGTCTGCGCCCCGGTAGTTCACTTCCAGAAAGCCGCCGATCCGGGCGGCAACGAAAAAGGCGAAGCAAAACAGCCCGATCGTCGCCAGAGCGATCAAAATTTCCCGCATTTTTCTCTGCCTCCTTTCGCGCGCTTCCCGCTATATGCGGAAGCATTTCTGGATCGCTTTTCGTTCTCCCAGCACAAGCATGGTCTTCCGGTCTGTCAAGACGGTTTCGGGTGTGACGGACAGATCCATTTTCCCGGCCTCCTTGACCGCCATGATGTTGATCCCGTACCGCTTGCGGATGTCGATCTGGCCTACGGTACGCCCGATCCAGTCGGGGGGAACGGCGACCTCGAATATGGCATGACTGTTGTCGAGCTTGATGTAGTCGAGCACATGGTTGGATGAATAGCGGATGGCGGCCCATTCCGCGATCTGCTTCTCCGGATTGATGACCTCATCGGCGCCGTTGCGCAGCAGGAATTTGGTCTGCACGTCCCGGTCGGCCCTGGAGACGACGAGCTTTCCGCCCAGCTCCTTGAGCAGGGAGGTGGTCTCCAGGGAGCTCTGGAAGTCGCCGCCGATGGCGACGATACACACGTCGTAATTGTTGACCCCCAGAGAGCGGAGAAAGGCCTCGTTTGTGCTGTCTCCGATCTGCGCGTCCGTGACCAGCGGCAGGATCTCATTGACGCGCGCCTCGTCCTTGTCCACGGCCATGATCTGGTGGCCCAGATCATACAGCTGCTTTGCCAGCAGGGAACCGAAACGGTTCAGACCGATCAGCAAAATCGATTTCATACACATTCCTCCGTTATCCGACGTTGATTTTCTCCACCGGGCACTGGGATACCTCCGC
>CACXMX010000097.1 GCA_902768805.1 Oscillospiraceae bacterium | reverse complement strand
GCTGGTGCGCCTGGAGCAGGCTGCTCTTGTAGGCGAACAGCCAGTACGTCACCACCGTGTTGCCCAGGTTCATCAGGAACAGGATATACAGGTTCATGCCGGCCGGGAGGCTGCCCTTGATAAGGTGCTTCAGCACGGGCATCAGCAGCAGGCCCGCGGCCAGGATCACCAGCCCGATGATCCGGTAAAGGGTGCGGTACAGCCTCAGCAGAGCGCAGATGGCGGGCGCGTCGTCCTCGGCGATCGGCTTGTACATGCTGAAGACCATGGCGCTGCCCACGCCGAGCTCCGCCAGGTTCAGGAAGGTCAGCAGCGACTTGAACAGGCCGTTCAGCCCCAGGTATTCGGTGCCCAGGAAGTGCAGCATGACGGAGCGGATCACGAAAGGAAACAGCATGTTGACCATTTCCATCGTCCCGTCGAATACTATGTTCCTTGCCGCGTTTTTGGTGCGCTCAAGCTTCATGCCGTTCGCTGCGATCCTTTCTTCCGTGATGACCGGGGTTTCGGATTGAACGCCCTTCCCCGCGCGCTGAGTATCAGCCGTCCAGCAGCTTTCTGTAAAGCTCGTCGGTCTGCGCCGTGATCTCTTTCCAGGTGTATTTGGAGGCGATCACCCTCCGCGCTTCGCCGCGGTGCGCCTCCGCCTTTTCGGGGTGATCGCACAGGTCCTGCAGCGTTTGGCGCAGGGCCTCCTCGTCCCCCTTCGGGAAGGTGAAGCCGCAGCCGTCCATGACGTCCGCGCATTCGCCTATATCGGAGGTCACGCAGCAGCACCCGTAATTCATGGCCTCCAGCAGCGTCAGGGGCATCCCCTCCAGGTCGCTGGGCAGCACATAAAGATACGCGTTGCTGTAGAGCTCCTCCAGGACCCGGCCCTGCTGAAAGCCGGTGAAAATGATGGAGGGATCGTCCCCCGCCATGTCGTAGAGCTGCCTCACATAAGCGTCCGTATCCGAGGTCCCGCCCGCGATCACCAGCTTTTTGTCCGTGCGGAGGCCCTTGTAGGCCCGGATAAGATAATGGATCCCCTTCTCCGGCACCAGCCGGCCCAGGAACAGGATGTAGTCCCGGGGCTCAAGGCCGAACTGCTTCGTGATCTCATCGGCGGGCCTGATCTCCGCCGGGTCGATGCCGTTGGGGATCATCACCGTTTCGCGCCCGTATTTCTCCAGGAAATAATCCTTTACTCCCTTGCTCAGCACGATGATGCTGTCGGCATGGCGGACCGCCGCCTTCTCCCCGCGCATGATGTACGCCGAGGCGAAGCGTCCCCATTTCTGACGCATATGGTCGAGCCCGTGGATCGTCACCACCACCTTCTTGCCGAAGAGCTTGGGCAGCCCGCACAGGACGCACGGGCCCTCCGTGTGGTAGTGCACCAGGTCGTACCGGCCGAAGGCCGCCATCACCGAGGCGATCACGGAGGAGCTCACGGCCGCCAGCCCGCGGCGGTCCACGGTCGGCGTCCAGATCAGCCGCACGCCCCGGTACTCCCGCGGCAGCTCCTCGGTTTTTCTGCGTTCCTTGAACTGCCGGTTCGTCCGGTTGTAGCAGGTGACGTCGTATCCCATCCCGGCCAGATGCGGCGCAAGGCTGCTTACGACCACCTCCACCCCGCCGTCTCTGGAGGGGATGAATTTATGCCCGATCATCGCGATCCGCTTTTTTGTTTTCCCCACGAGTGTCCTCCCCTTCTGTCACGAGAGTGAAACGAAAAACCCGTCTTCAGGGCCGCGTCGGCGGATACGCGCGCTCCGCCATGCGGATATAGCGCTCGAGCAGCTTGCGCGCTTCGGTGCGGATATCGTACCCCGCCCGGCGGACGGTGTCCGCTCCCAAGGTCCGGTCCGTCTCCCGCCCGCGGACCGCCAGGATCTCTTCGGCCCACGCCGCGTCGTCCGCGTCCAGAGAGACTCGGCGCGCCTCGGGAGAGAGCAAGACCTCGTCCGTCACCCGGTCGGAGAAGAAGCACGGCAGTCCGGTCGCCTGCGCCTCGATGCCCACCACGGGAAGCCCTTCGAACAGCGAGGGCAGCACGAAGCAGTCCATCGCCATATACCACTCGCTCACATCGGCCATCTGCCCGAGAAACAGCACCCTGTCCCCCAGCTGCAGGGCCCCGGCTTTTTCCTTCACCGCCTGCTCCAGCTCGCCCGTGCCGATCAGCGCGAGGCGCGCCTCGGGAACCGTTTTCGCGACCGCGGCGAAAATATCCAGCAGGCGCTCGTGGTTTTTCTGCACATTGAACCGCCCCACGTGGCCGATCACAAAGCTGTGTTCCAGCCCGTGGAGCTGCCTTAAGCGCTCGCGGGCCTCCCGGCGGAACGTGAAGCGCGACAGGTCGATCGCGTTGTGCAGGATGAAGCCGGACTCGTTCCACCGCTTTTTCCCGTAATAGTAAATGCCCGCGTCCCTGCCGCAGCTCCAGTAGTCCGTAGCCGCGCCGGGCAGGAGCTGCTTGCACACCATCTTCAGCGGATACTTGTAGTCCCGGATGATCTTCGTGTTGTGCGCGTGGGCGATCCTCACCCGCAGCCCGGCGTCCTTTGCGCTTTGGAGCGCGTAATACCCCATGGCCTCGTTATGGGCGTGGAGGATCCGGATGTCCGGGTTTTGGCGCAGCAGGTCCGCCACATACCGCTTATACTTCGGAAAAACCAGCGGGTTGAGCCCCGGGCTGACGAACACCCGCCCGCCCATGGCGCGGATCTCGTCGTCGTACTCCCCCGGCACCGGCTTGTTGGCCAGGAAATCGAACTGGATCCGGCTGCGGTCGATCTCGCGGTAATAGTTCATCAGCATGGTCTCTATCCCCGCGCGAGCCATATTGCTCACGGAATGCAGCACTCGCAGCATTTTCCCCGCTCCTCCCGTTGCTTTTTTCGGCGGCCCGGCCGTCCGGGCTCAGCGCTTCGGGCGCTCTCCGCCGGCCATTTCGCTCAGGATCTTATAGGTCCTCTCGCAGTTGCGCTCGTCCCGGACCGAATAGAACGCGTCAAGACGCCGGCGGTATTTCTCATCCAGCCGGAAATCGTTCGCTGCGCATTCGGCCACGGCGTCCGCGAGCTCCTCCTCGGTCTGCACGACGGGCCCGAACCCGTGGTCCTCGTAGGAGAAATACCCCTTCTG
>CACXMX010000096.1 GCA_902768805.1 Oscillospiraceae bacterium | reverse complement strand
GACCAGATCAGTGTCATAAGTGCGGTACTCGTACTGTTCGCCGTAGGCCCGCCCGCTGTAGAGCTTTGCGTCATAGCCCACAAAGCGGGCCAGCTCGTAAAACAGCGCCGCGAAGCAGTAGCAGTTGCCGCTGCCGTACTCCAGCATGCGCCGGGCTTCCTTCACCGCCCAGCCCTCTGCGCCGAAGGCGTACATGCTGCCGTAGCGATAGGTGAAGTTGTCCACGACATAGTCATAGACGATCCGCAGCATCTCTTCGCGGTCCATGATCTGCGGGTCGATGTTTTCTTCCAGAATCGACCAGAGCTCGCGGTCCAGCCAGGCGTCGCCGGTGGTGACTTCCCCGTTGCGGTTATAATCCAGACCGCCGACATTGCTGTTTACGGCGGGGACACCGTCCTCGTCGATGTAATGCAGCCGGACACCGGCGAAGAAGAAGCCGGGTTCATGGACCGGAAGCGCCTCGCTGGAGGTCCAGATTTCCTCACCCTTCCGAATCCGGTATTCATGAGGAATGACGGCCTCTACGACATCGTCGTAGTAGTCCCCGGAGGGTGGCACATCGAGAATCGTCCCTATGTCCTCCTGGCTGAGATGGCGTTCGGAATCACGGTGCAGAACGTGGTTCATGATCCGGGCAAAGCGTCCGCGGCTGAGGTCCTCGGTGGCTTCGGTCCGGACCAGCGTGCCGCTGGGGATCCAGCCGTTGGCGGCAGCGGTGCAGAAGCAGGGATAGTAGGGGCTGTCGGGCTCCAGATCCTGGAAGGAGAAATCCCGTTCCTCCGATGCCGGGAAGAAGCGGCAGAGGATTTCCAGCAGCTCACCGCAGCTCAGGTTTGCATCGGGATGCAGCCGCGGCCCGCTGAGAATCCCGATGTCCTTCAGATAAGCGGCCGCCGTAAAGCACTCGTCGTCTTCCGGAACATCCACAAAGCTGCCGTTGCCGGTTTCCTCCGTATCCAGCAACAGGTAGAGGATGTTCACGAACTCGCGCATGGAGATAGGCCCGTCCACATCGAGGACGGCTTCGGCATCGGTTTTGAGGTAGGGGATGTGCTTCTTCGTCTCAAAGGCGGGAATGAGCTTCGCGGTGTAGACCATATCCCGGTAAACGGGAATCGAGCGGTGCTCCTCCAGCCTTCCGTCGGAATCCAGCCAGCCGAGAAAGGTATAGCCCTCCGCGTCCACAGATTCGGGCAGGACGACCGGTTCACCGTAGTAGACGGTTTCGACGCGGTCCTCCTGGCCGGTGACCTGCCAGCGCACCGTCTTCACCTGTCGGTCGGGATCGACCGGCATCTCGGGCTTCGGCAGGCGGACCAGCCAGACGAACGCGGCGAGAAGCGCGGCCTGAACGAGGATCAGAAAACAGAGCAGCCAGGGAAACCTGCGCTTCGGGGCGGGTACTTCCGCCGGTGAACGCTTCGCCGCGCCCTCCGCAGCGGACTGGAGCGGGGGGCGGACCGGGATCTTTTTCCGGGGCTTGTTCCGGTTTCTCAGCGCACGGCCTTGCCGCTCACGGTGAGACGAATCAATCTGCGATGACATCCTGTACGGTCTCCGAATCGCCGCTCTTCACGGTATAGACCGTGAAACCGTCATAATGGAGCTCGCCGTCTTCGCCGCCGGGAATCAGGCAGCTGGAGACATAACTGGAGGAGACCGGCTCGCCGATCTCTGCCTGAAGCTCTGCAAGAGGCTTGTCCACAAATCCCTTCGCCAGCTCAAAGAGCTCCTCGGAGGGGGAGGGAGCAGTCTCCGTGTCGCGGACCAGACCCGCGTCGGGGAGCGTGGCCACCGGTTCGGCACTGGGTTCCGGCTCGGGCTCGGCACTGGGCTCGGGCGTTTCAGCCGGGGCTTCTGTCTCGACCGGTGCGGCAGATTCTGCCGGAGCCGCCGTTTCCGCCGGTGCGGGCGTAGGGTCGGAGGAGGTACTGCCGCAGCCGATGAGCAGCAGAGCGCAGAGCAGACAAAGACCGGCCAGTATCAGGTTTTTTTTCATTTTGTGTTTCCTTCCTGAGTTCAAAATACATCGCTGCGATACCCGCGCTGCCAGCGGATGGGTTCGTTGCGTTTATAATACATGCGGTAGGTGTCAAACTGGGATTCGCCTGCGGTATCGAAGATGAAGGAGATGCCGTCGAACTTGATCTCCACCCAGGCATAGGGCTTGTAGCCGGCATGGGCTTCAATGCGGGTGCCGTCTTCGGCTTCAAAGGTTGTCTGTGTGCCGTAGATGCTTCCGCTGATCAGCACCGGCTGGTAGCCGATCATGTAGGCCAGCTCATAGAACAGCGCGGCATAGCCGTAGCTGCTGGCTTCTCCCTTGTCAAGGATGCGCGTGGCTTCCTTTACGGCCCAGCCCTGGGCCCCGACCGGATAGAGCGTATCGGAGCAGGGAGAGAAGTTTTTGCAGATCCAGTCATAGAGCTGATAGAGCATTTCTTCCTGTGTCATGGAGGAGGGATCCACATTCTCCTTCAGAATATCCCACAGCCTGCGGTCGAGGTCCGGGTCACCGGTGGAGAGCTCACCGTTCATGTTGTAGGTCTGACCGTCCCAGGTGGTATTGCGCAGCGGCGTTCCGTCTTCCATGATACAGTGGAGCCGGACACCGGCAAAGAACTGGCCGGGCTCATGAACGGGCAGGGGAATGCTTCCGGTCCAGACCTCGAGATTATCCTGGCGCACATAGCTGTGCGGAACCACGGCCTCGGCGATGTCCGCGTAATAGGGGTGCTGGGGGCCGACGTCCAGAATCATGCCCACAGAGGACTCCGCCGGCCTGCTCGCGGCACGGCCGAGAACACGGTTGACCACATGGGCCAGCAGGCCTCTTGTGACTACGGTGAAGGGTTCTGTCGTCTCACCGGGATCGATCCAGCCGTAGGCGGCGGCGGTACAGTAAACGGTATAGGCTTCGTCTGTGAGCGAAAGGCCGGGAAAGTCAAAGGTCTGCTCTGTCGCAGGATAGAAGCGTTCCAGAATCTCCAGCATCTCCTGGAAGCGGAGCACCTCATCCGGATAGAGTTCGTTCCCCTCCAGGATCCCGATGTCCTTCAGCGTGGCGGCAGCCTTGTAGCAGCTGTCCTTCTCTCTGACATCAAGGAAGGTGCCGCTGCCCACCAGGTCGATGTTCAGCAGCTTGTAGAGGATCTTCACAAA
>CACXMX010000095.1 GCA_902768805.1 Oscillospiraceae bacterium | reverse complement strand
ATTCCGCGATCCCGTCGGCGCCGATGGAGGAGATCGTATCGGACAGCTCCGGCGCGGAGACATACACATTGGAGACCGGCTGCTGCACCACCATGATATCCCCGTCCAGCGCTCCGGGCACGTCCGCCCCGTCGGGAACGACAAGGTATCTGGCCACATCGATCACGTTGATCACGGCATAGCCTTTTTCATAGCGGTAGACCTCGAACAGCGCCGAGGCTTTGTTTGTGTCCTCGGAGAGGAACACAAGGTCGGGGATCTTCTGAGCGGCCTTGGTCGTATTGTCTTCCCCGGCAACGGCGCCCTCGATATGGATATAGACCGTATAGGCGACCTCATGGGGAGTCGACATGGCGGTGGTGAGGCCGTAAACGGTATTGGTCGCGTTGAGCCGGACCGGGATCGTCGCGGTCGACGTCTTGCCCGCGTGGGTCGTGTAACAGGTCTGGCCGTTGGCCTTGAAATAGGTATAGTTCGCGCTGCTGACCGTGATGACGGCGTACGCTTTTCCGTCTTTGACGATCACCTCATCGCACTCGGCGGTCACGCGGCCGGTCCCGCCGGAGAAGGTGAATGTGTCCGGCGTATAGGATCCGTCCGGCAGCAGCACGGAAGCGTCCGTCCCGGCAGCTTCCGCCGTTTCCTCCGGCTCGCGGGACGCGTCGCCCTCCGCCGCGAAAACAGCGGGGCTCAGTAGTGATACCGCGGTCAGCATAAGCGCCAGAACGCGCATTGTTATATTATTCGGCATGGAGCTGCTCTCCTTTGATCGCCCCGGAGTCGGGACCTGGGATCTGTCGCGGGTTTTCGGTTTTCCGGGCGCTTCCGCAAAGAAAAAACGCCTGTACTTCCTTGAAATACAGACGGTTACAGACAAATTGCTCTGCTTTACTCGGAAGCGGCAAAATCATGCTCTGCAGCAGGTTTCCTGACTTGCGGATCACCGGGAGACCGCCGCCTTCTCACGCCGATAAGGCGCAATGGCATATGTAGCGCTCCCTCCCCGCTCACAGTGACCGGATCGCTCAGGATTCACACCTGATTCCCTTTTACCCTTTCCCTTCGGAAAGGCACTGAAAGCATTTTCTCACATAGAGATATTCAATTGTAACATCGGTTTATTATAATCCCCGGGACCTATTAATGCAACTCTTTTTTCCCCGGCCGGACGGTTGCGCGAAGGCCGCCGCGGTGCTATAATCGGGGCCGAAAGGGGGCGGAGAGATGAGTCAGCTGTATATCCGCCAGAAGGTCTTTTCCTGGAAGGACCGGTTCTCCGTAAAAGACGCCGACGGCATAGACCGTTACACGGCGGAGGGCGAACTGTGGTCCCTCGGCAAAAAGCTGCATGTGAACAACATGGCCGGCGAGGAAGTGGCCTATATCCAGCAGAAGGTTTGGAGCTTCAAGCCGCGGTTTTTCGTGTTCATCTCCGGCATCCAGACCGCCGAGGTGGTCCGGGAGATCACGCTGCTGCGCCCGAAATACACGATCCACGGGCTGGACTGGGACTGCCGCGGAGATATCACCGGCCACGATTACGAGATATGGCACGGCGGCGACATGATCGTCAGGATCCACAAGGTGTGGTTCACCTGGGGCGACAGCTATGAGCTGGACATTCCCGACAGCAGGAACGAGATTCTGGCGCTGTCGGTGGTGCTGGCCATTGACGCGGTGATCTCGCAGGCGCGGGCGGCGTCCGCCTCCTCGGGCGGCGGTTCATCCTCGTCGTGAATCATCCGGAAAACGATAAAAACGGAGGATCGGCTCTTTGGGGCCGGTCCTCCGTTTTCGTTATCCTCACTCTCCGAGGCGGTTCAGTCGTTTTTGCGTTTGCGGTTGAGATACACGTCCAGTTCGCCGCGCACCTTCTCCGGGATCTCCCGTTTGACCGGGCATACGGCGGCGTCCGCCATGCGGCGGGTAAAGGCGGCGAGAAATCCGCCGTCCCGAATGAGCGCCTCCTCCGAGAGCAGCTCCGCCGTGTCGTAGCGGTTATGGATCGTCGCCTGATCCTGCGGGGCGATGCGGGCGAAGGACACAGCCGGGACCCCCTTGTCGGCGAAGGGCGTGGAGTCGCTGGAATAAACGCCCTGACGCGCCTCCAGCCCCCAGCCCAGCTCGGCCGCTGTGTAGCGGATGTAGCTGACCAGAGCGTCCTCGGCGCTGACGACGGCAATGAATTTGCCCATGTGGGTGCCGATCATGTCCAGATTGATGTTCAATGCGATCTTTCCGAGCTCCTCTTCGTGGGCGGCCGTATAGGCCTTGGAGCCGAGGAGCCCCCGCTCCTCGCTGCCGCAGAAGACAAAGCGAAGGCCGTAACGGTGCGGCGCGTACTTTTTCATCGCCTCAAGGATCTCGAGCAGGCCGATGCATCCGGAGAGATTGTCGTAGGCTCCGCGGGACAGAGAGGTGGAGTCGTAATGCGCGCTGAGCGCGATCCATTCGTCCGAAGTGCCGGGGAGCTCGGCGACGACGTTGCGCGAAAGCCCCGTGAACTCGCGCTGTTCGACCTCCAGGCGGACGGTCTTCCCCCGGTTCTTCACAAGGAACAGCGCGTCCTTGGCGTTGATGTTCACGCCGGGGAGCTTTTCCCCGCAGGCGACAAAGGAGCGCAGCTCCTTCCGGTCGATGTCCCGGTCGGCATAGCGCACGTTGCCGTCGTATGTGATAAAGCCGGCGGCCCCGCCGGTGATCAGGTCGCGGAAGACCCAGTAGCTCACGCCCGTATCGAGCAGCACGACGCTCCCCCGGATCTTTGTCAGGGAGACCGGGTCCGTTCCGGGCAGATACACCAGCGGTGCCTCGACAGAAGCGCTCCCGCAGCAGAGATACCCCTCGCAGGGGATCTCCTTCCCGGCCACGGTCAGGCGGGCATGACGCATCTCGGCCATGGGGACCTCAAAGGGCTCGATCCGCGTGTCGGCGCCGAGGGAACGGCACGCCCTTTCCAGATACTCCGCCGCGTGAAGCTCCTGGGCGCTGCCGCCGGTGCGGACATGATCCAGGTCTTTGAGTATCGTACGGATCTGTGTTTTGTTCATTCTTCATCCTCCGTTATTTCCGGCGCGTCGTCCGGCTGCTGCGGATGACATGCCTGCCTGTTTGCCCTGGAAATAAAATCAAAACAGTGCAGCACTGTGATGCTTCTGTGACTTTTGGGATGCTATGCTGTGCCCGTACTTGAGGGAAAGAAATGAACTCCGGTACAGG
>CACXMX010000094.1 GCA_902768805.1 Oscillospiraceae bacterium | reverse complement strand
CGTCAGGGGCTGGGGGCGGGGGTGGCATGCTCTCTCCTGGCGGTCATGCTGCTGATCATCCAATCTCTCAGAAAGCGGCTTCCCTTCCCGAAAAAGGGGCTCGGGGAGCTGATGTTCCTGGTGGCGCCGGCGGTGATGACGGTGTTCGTCGCGGCGGTGATCGCGCCGGTGGTGGAAGGGCGCTACATTTATAATATCATGCCGGTCTGCGCGCTGTGCGCGGGCTGGTGCCTGAACGCGGCGATCGCGGAGCGCGGGGAAAGGGACGCGGCGGCGGTGGCGCTGGTGGTGCTGTGCGTCGGGATCACGGCGGCGACGGCGCTGGTGAAGGTGCCGGAGTACGTGTATGACGAGCACCGCGGTTACAATGAGGTTACAATGGCGCACGCGGAGGACCCCTGCGTCTATCTGACGGGATATTACGCGCCGGTCACGCAGGACATGCTGCAGCTGATGAATTTTGAGGATGTGTACGTGACGGAGGACGCGGGCAGCGCGGGCCTGAAGCGCTATCTGGAAGAGAAAAACAGCGACGAGTGCGTGGTGTACGTGGACATCGACGGGTTCTGGGGAAGCGGCTTTCAGGCGGACGAGGCGCTGGGGAAGCTGATGGAGGAAACGGGCTACACGGCGAGCGAACATCTGTATCAATACGCGCTGAGCGATACCTATCTGCTGAGGAGATAAGAAAAGATGCTGTCAGTGATCATACCTGCATACAACGAGGAAAAGATGATACCGGTGGCGGCGGAGACGCTGGCCGGGGTGCTGGACGGGGCCGGGATCGGGTTCGAGCTGCTGTTCATCAACGACGGGTCGAAGGACGGGACCTGGGAGGCGATCTGCAGGGCGCGGGAGGCGGACGGACGGGTCTGCGGCGTGTGCTTCAGCCGGAATTTCGGCAAGGAGGCGGCGATGTTCGCGGGGCTGGAGCGGGCGCGGGGCGAGTGCTGTGTGGTGATCGACTGTGACCTGCAGCATCCGCCGGAGAAGATCGTGGAGATGTACCGGCTGTGGGAGCAGGGCTATGAGGTCGTGGAAGGGATCAAGAACGACCGCGGCGAGGAGAGCGGGTTCCACCGGTTCGCGGCGAACAGCTTCTACAGCCTGATCAGCCGGGCGACGGGGATGGACATGGCGTCGTCGTCGGATTTCAAGCTGCTGGACCGCAAGGTGGTGGACACGCTGAACGCGATGCCGGAGCGGAACGTGTTCTTCCGGGCGCTGAGCTTCTGGGTCGGGTTCCGGAAGGCCGAGGTGCGCTATGACGTGCGCGAGCGGACGGCCGGCGAGAGCAAGTGGAGCACGAAGGCGCTGGTGAAGTACGCGATCACGAACATCGGGTCGTTCTCGTCGGCGCCGCTGCACCTGATCACGGTGATGGGGATCGCGGGGCTGATCATCGCGGTGGTGTTCTCGGTGGTGTCGCTGGTGCAGAAGCTGATGGGCGTGGCGCTGGGCGGCTTTACGACGGTGATCATCCTGCTGCTGCTGTTCGGGAGCCTGATCATGATCAGCCTGGGGATCATCGGGTATTATATCGCGCGGATCTATGAGGAGATCAAGGGCCGGCCGCGGTATGTGGTGGAGGAGTATCTGGGATGAGCGGACAGAACACGGAGCGGAAGCCGGACATCTTCGACCGGATCATGGGCTGGCGGATCCTGCGGCCGCTGGAACCCTTCTACCGGAAGTACAAGGAGCCGCTGCTGTACCTGTTTTTCGGGGGCCTGACGACGGTGGTGGGCCTGGTGACCTTCTGGCTGTTCACCTATCCCTGCGGGCTGGACCCGCTGGTCGCGAATGTGATCTCGTGGGTGATCTGCGTGGCCTTCGCGTATCTGACGAACCGGACGTGGGTGTTCACGGACAAGGCGCATGACCGGCCGGGCATCATCCGGGAGATCACGTCGTTCACGCTGGGGAGGCTCGCGACGCTGGGCATGGAGGAGGCGGTCCTGTGGGTCGGGATCGATCTGCTGGGCGCAAATTCGATGGTCGTGAAGCTGATCGCGCAGGTGCTGGTCATCGTGGGGAACTATGTCATTTCGAAGCTGGTGGTGTTCCGCGGGAAGGACGGGGCCTGAGCGATGGTCGGACGGACGATGATGGCGCTGGTGCTGGCGGCGACGACGGTGGCGCTGCCGCGCTGCGGCCTGATCCCGCGGGCGTCGGACAAAGTGAGCGACCAGATCGAGGCGCTGGCGGAGACGGATGTGCTGACGGAGGCGGAGGTCGCGGCGGCCGAGGAGGCCTATGAGGCCCTGTCGGAGGAGGAGAAGGAAGAGGTCGAAAACGCCGGGCTTCTGGAGGAGGCGCGGGCGCGGCTGGAGGAGCAGCGGGAGCGGGCGCGGATGAGCGACGCCCGGCGCGCCTATGTCGGCGAGTGGGGCGATCTGGACAGCGCCCTGGGACTGTTCCAGCCGATCGTGTACTGGTTCGGGCCGCTGACGCTGAAGGCGGACGGGACGGGCAGCTCGGAGGGCACGGAGTGGACCTGGGAGGTCAGTGAGGACGGGTCGCAGATCCTGCTGAGCGGCGTCAGGGGCAGGACCGCGCTGGACATCGTGCGGGACGGGGCCTTCGTCAAGCTGGTCGAGCCGAAGGGCCAGTACGTCCTGCTGCGGAGCGGGGATCTGGACAGCTACATCGGGGCGAGGTTCCTGCGCGTGAAGGTCACGCCCGACAATGTCCGGGACATCATGGGCCTGCCGGTCTGCGGCGGCGATATCCTCGACGAGAAGAAAAAGTTTACCGGCAATGACGCCTGGTTCCTGCCCAGCCGCAAGATCGCGGAGGGCTTCGTGTACTACGGGCGCAGCGAGGACTTTTTCTGCAGCCTCGTCGTCAACGGACAGACCGCCGACCCGCTGATCCTCGCCTACCCCTTCGACTCGCTCGCCTACCCGCCCTATACCCAGTTTGCCTGGGGCAGCTCCGCCGGCGGCACCCTCGTCTTTATCCGCAGCGCCTTCGTGCAGGAAAACCGCATGGTCGACGGCCGCACCCGCAGCCTTACCCTCACCGACGGCACCCGGCATACCACGTCGCAGAACTGGTACACCGAGGTGGTCGGGTATGCGGGGTGGGAGTATTGAGGGGTCCCGAGGGGGGCGTCATTGCGAGGAGCGGAGCAGCCGGCCAAGCCCGGGATGTAGGGGTATGATGGGCTGGATACGGGAGAAGCGCGGTGGACCGGAGGGAGTGAGAGGCTGAGGCCAGCCAGGCGCCAAGCGGAGCCACCGGCCGCGCCCGGGATGAGGGGTGCGAGGGCGGATACGGGAGAAGCGGAGAGGACCGGAGAGAACGAGAGGCTGAAACAGCCAGGGCGACGGTCCGGCGGCGGAGCGACGTGGCAAT
>CACXMX010000093.1 GCA_902768805.1 Oscillospiraceae bacterium | reverse complement strand
GAGCTGAGCGAAAAGGGGAGAGGCTGATGCATATCCTGGTCCTGCCCTCCTGGTATCCCACGCCCAGCGATCCGATCCGCGGCAGCTTTTTTGCCGAACAGGCCGAGGCGCTCTCCCGGTACGGCCACAAGGTGAGCGTTATCGCCCTGGAGAGAGACGCCGAAAGCGGCATCCGCACGGAGGTGACCCGGCGTGGGGACGTTACGGAGTACCGCCTGCACTATGCCGCGCTGCCGTTCCGCCTGACCTTTGTCCGCATAGCCAGGGCACTGACCGGGCTTTTTTCCACGGTTTTCCGTTCCGAACGGCCGGATATCCTTCATGTCCACTCTTTCGGCGCGATCCGGTACGCGCGGCTGATCTCGTCGCTGTACCGTATCCCTTTCGTCGTTACCGAACACGTCAGCTGGTTTGAGCGCGGCCTCCTCTCCGAGAAGGATCTGCGGGGCATCTCCGCGGACTATCGCCGCGCCGCCGCCGTCATCGCCGTGAGCCGGGGGCTGGCGGACCGGATCGCGCCGCTGTGCGCGCAGCCGGTGCGCGTTGTTCCCAACGTTGTGGACGACCGCTTTTTCCGCACCGACCTTGAGCGGGCGGAGGGGGATGTCTTCCATTTTCTCTCGATCGGCTCTCTCGACACCAACAAGGGCATGGACGCGCTGCTCCGGGCCTTTGCCGGGGCGAGGAAGACCTGTCCGGCGACCGATCTCACCATAGCCGGCGACGGGCCCGAGAGAGAGGCGCTCGCCGCTCTGGCCGGGGAGCTCGGCATCGCGGAAGCCGTGCGCTTCACCGGCCGGGTCAGCCGCGAAAAATGCGCCGAGCTCTACGCCGCGTGCGGCGCCTTCGTTCTTGCCAGCCGGGTCGAGACCTTCGGCCTCGTTCTGGCGGAGGCGATGGCCTGCGGGCGTCCCGTCATCATGACGGATACCGGGGCCCGCCGCGACCTGGTAACGGAGGACACGGGCCTGTTTGCAGGTATCGACGACATCGGCGCGCTCGCCCGGGCCATGACGGTGATCGCGGGCGAACCGCACCGCTACGACCCGGGGAAGATCCGCGCGTACTGCGCGGAGCGCTTTTCCGCCCGGTCGGTCTGCGGTGAACTGACGAAGATCTACGAAGAGATACTCGGGAGGGCCTGATGCCGAAGATCAGCGTGATCGTACCCGTGTACAATGTGCGGGACTATCTGGAAAAATGCGTTTCCGGCGTCAGAGCGCAGACGTTCGGAGACTGGGAGCTGATCCTGGTCAACGACGGCTCGACAGACGGCTCCGGGGATCTCTGCCGTGCTATCGCGGCGGAGGACGGGCGTATCGTCGTCCTCGAAAGGCCCAACGGAGGCGTTTCGGCTGCCCGCAACATGGGACTGGACGCGGCTTCGGGCGACACGGTCACGTTCCTTGACGCCGACGACAGCTTCGCGCCCGATCATCTCGAAACGCTTTATTCCCTGCTGGAGAGCGCGGGCGCCGACGCGGCGGCGTCCGGCATGACGCTCATCTATCCCGACGGCCCGGACGAGCGGCAGGTACGGCCCGGAGCCGGGATCTTCCGCGGTGCGGAAGAGATCCTGCGCGCCTTCCTCATCGGCGGCCGCGGGATCTACGGGGCCTGCGGCAAGCTCTTCCGCCGCGAGGCGGTGGGGGACATCCGCTTTTCCGACTACACCCGGGCCGAGGACGCGCTCTTCTGCGTCCGGGTCCTTTCGCGCTGCGGCGTGTACGCGGTGACGGACGCGGCCGGATACCTGTATTTTCGCCGGCCCGACAGCGTCACCATGCGCTCTCCCGACGGGCGCAGCGTCGATCAGGTGCGCGCCTGGAAAGAGATCTACGGCATACTCGAGCACTCGGCGCCCTCGCTGTGCCCCTTCGCTGCGGACAAGATCTGCCATGATATCGACGCGGTATTCCCGCTCGGCGGAGCGGCGGGGCGAGAGCTGAAGGCTCTGCGGGAAACGTATTATCCTATGAAATTCCCGGGGGGCAGGCTCCCGGCCGGCAAGATCCCCGCAGCGGTCCTGTACCGTGTTTCGCCGCGGGCGTACTACGGCCTGAACCGTGTCCTGCGAAGGAGGGAGCGGGGGAAGCCATGAGCGCTATCGTGCCCGGGATGATCAGCGTGATCGTCCCCACCTACAACAGGCTCGGAATGCTCCGCGCTCTTCTCGAGACGGTTTATGAGCAGGAGAACTGCGCTGTCGAGATCCTCGTGGTGGACGACGGCTCCACGGACGGGACCGAAGCGGCGATGAACGCGGAGGACGGGCGTGTCCTTTATCTTCGCAACGAGCGCAACAGCGGCCCCGGCTTCAGCCGCCGCCGAGGCTTTCTCGCCTCGCGGGGAGAATATGTCGTTTTTGCCGACGACGACGATTACTACACGGATCCGTCTTTTTTCTCCCGCGCCGTGAAAACGCTCCGGGACGACGCGGATCACTGCCTCGCATTCGCGGCGGCCAACGCGCGCATCCTGTATGAGGACACGGGGGAGCTGAGAGACGCGCCTCTTCCCATGAGGGGGCGTATCGGCGCGGCAGAGTATCTGCGCGGCTTCAGCGGAGAATATCCCAAGCCGCTGTCCACCTTTCCCGCCGTTTTCCGCAGGGCGGCCCTGGAGCGCGGCGGGCTGCGCGACACCGTACAGACCGACGACCGGGTCATCTACCTTCGGGCGCTCCTGGCCGGAGACGCGTTCATCCTTCCGGAGAGCGCGGGCGTCTACCGCGTGCACGGCAGCAATTTATCGTCTTCCGTGACGGCGGAATTCACCGTTACGCTGCACCGCGAAAACCGCACGGTCTACGACGAGATCCGCCGCCGGGGCCTGCTTGAGGAGCCGGAGGACTGGTGGTACGACCAGGCGTGGATCGCTCTGCGCTTTTACATTCAGAATCCCCACTCTGACCTGAGGGGCCTGCGGACGATCTTCCGCTTCCTCAGATCGCAGCATATTTCCGCGTACCGCGACGCGCTTTTGTTCCGAAGGGCGCTGGGCTATTGGCTCTCGCGCCGCCGAAGCGGAAAAAACGGATAAGGATCCGTGCAATGCGAACCTCCTATTTTCTGAAAAACTTCACATCGCGCATCGTGATCTATCTGGCGACCTCGGTGCTGTCCTTTGCAGTGCGCACGGTGTTCATCTACTGCCTGGGCGAGGAATATCTGGGCATCAGCGGGCTGTTCGCCAGCGTCCTGACTGTGCTGAATCTGGCCGAACTGGGTGTGGTTTGTGCGTTTTCCGCGCTTGCGGTCAGCTTTGAGAGCTTGAGCAAGGTTGATTTTATCAGCTTGTTTTCCGGACGGTTAGGATTGAATTCATCATATCTGAGATAAAACCGCTCCTTGTGAGAATGGTTCTGCCTGATATGCTCATTGACAAGCAGCTTTCCCTTGTAAAAGCGAAGGTTCTCTTC
>CACXMX010000092.1 GCA_902768805.1 Oscillospiraceae bacterium | reverse complement strand
ATGAGGTTGGACAGTTTGGCGCATCCGCTCAGTGGCGAGAGGTCTGAGACCCGGTTGTTCGGCATTTCCAGCCTGTACAGCTCGGGAACATTGCTGATCCCGCCGATATCGGTGATCTCATTCTTTCCAAGATACAGAGATCCGAGCACCGGCAGATCGTGGGCAAAATCGGTATTCGTAAGACCGCTCTCCTGAATTGAGATTATCTCGAGGGCAGGACTTCCGGCCAGTGCCGAAAAGTCGACGGCACCCATCGAGGAACTCGAGATCATCAGAGTCTCGAGGGAATCCGGAGCGTAGAATTTTCCGCCCGCCTCCTCGACCGCCGAAGCGTAGATATCCAGATCCGTCAGGTTCGGGAAAGCGGAGAGCAATGAGAAGTCGTTCTCCAACCTGACAAAATCAAGATCCAGTTCCGTCACCTGGCTGAGGTCCCTTGGGAAAAGCGTCTCCCTGCTGACGGGAAGAAGTTTTTCACTGCCCGATCCCGATAATCCGAATTTCTTAAGCGTTGACAGATCAGCGAGCGGATCAAGCGTACTGAAGCCGCTGCACGACGAGAGCGACAGTCTCTCCAGAGTGTCCATTGCAGCCAGCCGCTTAACGGCGCTGTCATCCAGCGAGCAGCTGCTGAGAGAGATGCCGATGAGCTTTTTGCGCTTGTCAAGCGCGTTGACCATCTCTTCCGTGACGGTCTCGTTGTAAATACTGGCTGTCTCGAAACCGTCATAAGTACTGTAGAAACTTACGTCGTCAAGACTGGGATCCGATAAGATTCCGCCGGATACCGGGCCCGGTCCGGATCTGCCAAAGACCAGCCACGCGCCGGCAAGAACAATGACCCCGATCACGGCCGCCGCAATGACAGGGAGTTTGGAGCGCTTTTTATTCGCGGAAGGTTCACGGCGCGTGCGCTCATCGGCGCCTGCCGCGATGTCCCCGCGTTGCGGGACGGGAATCCCGGCTGCTCCGCCCGGCACTCCGCCTGCATTCCTATGCGCGGCACCGGCCGGTGTACGCTGTGCGCCGCCGGCCGGAGCGCTGACGTTCTGCTGCCCGGCTGTACTGCTTGCGGAGCCCTGCGAACCGCATGCTGCCGCGCCGCCCTTCCGGGGACCGGCGACCGTGCGCTCGTCGTCGGTCAGGCTGTATTTTGACACAGGATCGGGAGCCTGCGCCTCACCGAAAGCCTCCCGGAGCTCGCGTATGGACTGATACCTGTCCCCGCGGCGGACCGCCATGCCCTTGAGAAGGACCGCTTCCTGCGCGGGCGTGATGTCGGCGCCGAGCTCCGCGGGCGGGACAAGCGTATCCTGGGAGAGGCGGTTGAGAGAATTATCCGGCGTCCGGCCGGTGATCAGCTTGTAGATTGAGGCGGAAAGGGCATAAACGTCCGTCCAGGGGCCCTGCTCACTGTGCCGCAGGAACTGCTCTTCGGGGGAGTAGCCGGGCTTTAAGTAGATGGAGAAGCTCTTGTCGCCGTTCTCGCTGTACTGCCTCGCGGTGCCGAAATCGATCAGCTTTACGTTCCCGCTCTCCGTCAGGAACAGGTTCGAAGGGCTGATGTCGCGGTGGATGAGGCCGGCGGCGTGCACCTTTTCCAGAGACTGCATGACGGGAGTAAGGAGCCTTAAGGCCTGTGCCATCGTCAGGCGGCCGTTGAACTCCAGAAAGTCCTTCAGATTGGAACCCCTCAGATACTCCATGATGATGTAGACGGTATTGTTCTCCTCAAAACAGTCCTTGACGCCGACGATCCCGGGATCGCCGTCGAATCTGGCCAGTGTGCGGGCTTCCCGGATGAACTGCTGTCTGCCGGCCGTGAACTCGGCCTCCGAATCGCTGCCGCCCACGGTGTATACGGAAGCGGAGCCTGTGCCGCGCGTGACAAGGCCCAGGGGATAGTATTCTTTGATGGCGACATCAATGTCGAGGGTCCTGTCATGCCCCTTGTAGGTGATGCCGAAGCCGCCCTGATCGAGATACCGGTCAATGGCGTAGCGGCCATGCAGGATTGTTCCGCTTTTCAAAAGATGGGAGTCCGGGCCGCCCGGAGCTGTATTCGTAAAAGTAGTCATTATTTCCTGTTTCTCCTGACAATTGACTGTTTACTGAAATCTACTATAGTATAGTCTTTGTCGGGACTGAGAATCAAGTGGACTATGTCCGTAGGGGGAGGAAGAAATGGCTAAGAATACCTTCGGCAGCAGCATCACGGTCACATTGTTCGGCGAGAGCCACGGGGCGCAGATCGGAGCGGTCCTGGACGGACTGGCGCCGGGCATTCCGGTGGACGAAGGGTCCATCGCGGAAAAACTCATGCTCAGAAGGCCGGCAGGCGCGATCTCCACGGGCAGGGTGGAGCCGGACCGGTTTCAGATCGTGAGCGGCGTCTATGAAGGGCGGACGACGGGGACGCCGGTCTGTATCGTGATCCCCAATGAGAATACAAGGAGCAGAGACTACTCGGTGACCCGTTTCCTCGCGCGCCCGGGGCACGCGGACTATACGGCGAACTGCAAGTATCACGGGTTTGAGGACCACAGGGGCGGCGGGCATTTCAGCGGCCGCATCACTGCCGCGCTGGTGGCGGCGGGCGCTGTCGCGCTGTCCGCGCTGGAAGGAAAAGGGATCCTGATCGGTACGCATATCAAGAGGTGCGCGGGGGTCGCGGACCGGGAATTCGGTGACCTGAATGCCGATATACGGGCATTGTCAGAGAGCAGCTTCGCGGTGCTCGACCCGGAGGCGGGCGAGAGAATGCGCGCGGCGATCGGGGCAGCCGCGGCGGAGGGCGACAGCGTCGGAGGCGTTCTGGAGACGGCCGTGACCGGGCTTCCGGCCGGGGTAGGAGAGCCCTGGTTCGACTCGCTGGAGAGTGTCCTTTCCCACGCGCTGTTCAGTATTCCCGCCGTGAAAGGCGTGGAATTCGGGGACGGGTTCGCTATGTCGGACATGCGCGGGAGCGCCGCGAATGACAGCTTTACCGTGCGGGACGGCAAAATAGTGACGAGGACCAACCACAACGGCGGGATCAACGGCGGGATCAGCAACGGGATGCCGCTCATCATCAGGTGCGCCGTCAAGCCGACGCCCTCGATCTATAAGGAACAGGATACGGTAGATTTTTCCGCGGGAACGGATGCGAAGCTTGTCATCAAGGGCAGGCACGACCCTGCCATCGTCCACAGGGCCAGGATCGTGGCGGACAGCGTCTGCGCGCTCGTGCTCTGCGATCTCATGGCGCAGAGGTTCGGGACGGATTACCTGGCGCCCTGACCGCGGAGCAAAGAAAGCGTAAAAAACACTTGCTATTTCTGTATTTTACTGTTATAGTTGATATAGAACAATTAAAAACAGCATACCATGCGGAGTCATTCTGCGCAGGCAGAAGGCTCTTTAGGCTGTGAGGGAACGGGAGGAGACCTGCAGCGGCCGGGAGGAGACCTGCAGCGGCCGGGAGGAGACCTGCAGCGGCCGGGAGGATACCGAGCCGGAACACGTTGCCGATAGGAACAGGTCCCGCGCCGGAGCCGTCCGGGAAGATACCATCCGGACAGCCGCAGTTCCCCGCAGACCATAGACAGGAGGAAATACAGATGAACAAGGATTTATATAAGATACTGGGCGTAGAACGCTCGGCGGATGATAAGAAGCTGAAGTCCGCGTACAGGAAACTGGCCAAGAAATACCATCCAGACGCCAATCCCGGCGATAAAGACGC
>CACXMX010000091.1 GCA_902768805.1 Oscillospiraceae bacterium | reverse complement strand
GGCAGAAGGGAGGAGATCAGCTCCTCCGTCCAGCCCCGGCTTTTCAGGGTCCCGGCGCTCCAGTTTTTGTCTTTTCTGCTCATGACAAAGGCTCCCGAGAAATTGCTGACGCCATTGTATCATACCCGGGGAAATAAGAAAAGCAGAGCCTTACGCCCTGCTTGTGTTGGTATGATTCCGGACGGCGCGGCTTTACGGCGCCGTGGGGTACATGATCCCGTCGCCGGAGGCCCACTTTTCGCGCATGGCGGAGAGCGCCTCGTCGTCGGCGCGGCGGCCCGAATAATACAGCTCGCGGTCGGCTTCCGTGATACGGCGGAGCACCCGGCAGGGATTTCCGGCGGCTACGCTCCAGGCGGGGATGTCGCGGGTCACCACGCTGCCAGCGCCGATCACGCAGCAGTCGCCTATGGTGACGCCCGGGCAGATCACCGCGTTGGCTCCGATCCATACGCTGTTTCCGACGGTGATGTCGATCCCGTACTCGTAAAGAGTGTTGCGCGCGGCGGGATGCACCGGATGTCCGGCTGTGGATATGCACACATTCGGCCCCAGCAGGCAGTTGTCGCCGAAGGTGATTTTTCCCACGTCCAGAAAGCAGCAGTTATAGTTGGCGAAGAAGTTCCTGCCCACAAAGATGTGATTTCCGTAATCGCAGTAGAAGGGCGGGTTGACCATGGCGTTTTCGGTGCGGCCGAACAGCTCGCGGATCACCTCCGCGATGCCCTCGTAATCCGACCGGTCCATGGTGTTGAGCTTCTGCGTGAGGATGCGGGCGCGCTTCTGTTCGTTGTATACCGCCTCGTCGGAGATATACAGCATCCCCGAGTCCCGCCGCGTGATGTTGTCCATAAGAACCTCCGTATAAATACAAACATCGCCACCGGAGGGGGACCCCGGTGGCGTGTCTGCCTGTTACTCCGCCGACCCGATCACATAGGACTTGATGGTGTTGAAGCTCTCGTCGCTGATAACGTGTTCGATACGGCACGCGTCTTCCTCGGCGATCTTCTCATCCACTCCCATGTTCATCAGCGCGCGGGTGAGCACCCGGTGGCGCTCATAGATTTTTTCGGCTACCGCAAGTCCTTTTTCCGTCAGCAAGAGATAGCCGCGTTCGTCCATGTTCACATAGCCGTCGTTTCGAAGCAGGCTCACCGCCCGGCTGATACTGGGCTTTGAGTAGCCCATGTATTCGCATACGTCGATGGAACGGACGAAATTCTTCGTGCGGGAGAGAATCAGTATCGTTTCGAGATACATCTCCCCCGACTCCTGCAGGCGCATGTGAATCTCCTCCTCCGGCACGCCCCGCGGGTCGGCCGCGCAGACGCGCCCTGCTGTTAGCAATATATCACTAAAATCATTGAATTACAAGGATTAGCATAGGCTATTTTTCGAAATAAAAGAACTCAATAATTCAAATGAGTTATGAAAAAGCCTGCTCCGCTTCCGGCGGGAGACGCTTGCCATCGCAGAGCGATTCTGTTAGGATAAACACGGAGGTGAGAACATGATCAGACTCTACAGCGCCGGCCGCGCGGAAAAGATCATTGAGGAATACACGCCCTGGATCGATACGGTCGCGGAGCGCTACTCCATACCGGCCGCGTGCATGAAGGCCGTACTGCGCAAGGAGATCGCGGACATCGACCTGTTCGATCCGCTGGCGGACACGCTCGTGGCGCTGAACTGGCTTCGTTACGATCTGCGCCGGGCCCTGCGGCGGGGCGAAGCGGAGACGCCGGTCAGCCGGAAGGGGATCCTCGGCAAGCTCGACAGCTCCACCGGGTACGCGCAGATCTTCGCCTCCACGGCCATCGGCGCGATTAATTACGCCCTGGATCGCGGGCTGGAAAGGGAAGAGGAGCTCGGCTTCTCCCCGGGAGAGCGGCCCGACCGAAACTCGGCGCGGGATCGGGAAAAAATGTGGCGCCGCCTGCAGCGCGACCGCCGTCTCAACATCCGGACCGCCACGCTCAATCTGATATCCGCGGCGGAAGAGGTGAACGGACATACGGATTTCTCCCGCTACACGCCCGAGGAGTACGAGCGCATGTTCACCCGCTACAACGCGAACACCCGCACCGTCACGCCTTACGGGAAGGAGACTTACCGCTACTTCCTCAAGTATAATGACCGTAATAATATTACGTAAACTGATGAGAGCATCTAAACCCACACGTGACCGATGAGGAAAAAGAAATGCGGATTGCCAATCCGGGCGATCCCGTGGTATTATCATTTAACTAAACCGATTAGGAGGAGAATCCATGCCTGAGACCAATCTGACCGGCGGAACCTACATTCCCTATGAGCAGCGCTGCGGAAACGAATCCATCGTATACTTCACGCGCGATCTCTCTCCCGAAGGCCTGAAGAAGGCCTTTGAGAAGGTGAGCGCCAATCTGGGAGGAAAGATCGCCGTCAAGCTCCACACCGGCGAGCCCAACGGCCCCAACATCGTCCCAAGCTCCTGGGTGAAGGAACTGCTCTCCTCCGAGGAGAAGCTTAACGACGCGGTTATTGTGGAGACCAACACTTACTATGAGGGCGGCCGCTATACCACCGAGCAGCACCGCGAAACTCTCAAGGTCAACGGCTGGGATTTCTGCCCTGTGGATATCATGGACGAGGAGGGCACCGTCACTCTGCCCATCAAGGGCGGCAAATGGATGAAGGAGATGTCCCACGGCTCGCACATGACGAACTACGACAGTCTCTTTGCCCTGACCCATTTCAAGGGCCATGCCATGGGAGGCTTCGGCGGCGCCAACAAGAACATCGGCATCGGCTGCGCCGACGGGCGCATCGGCAAGGGCTGGATCCATACGACGTCCGGATCCGACAACGTGTGGTCCATCGCCATGGAAGAGCTGATGGAGCGCATCTCCGAATCCACCAAGGCCACCATCGACTTCTTCGGCAAAAACGTCAGCTATGTCAACGTCATGCGCAACATGTCCGTGTCCTGCGACTGCGAGGGCGTGGCCGCCGCACCGGTAACGACGCCCAATGTGGGCATCCTGGCCTCGCTGGATATCCTGGCCATCGATCAGGCCTGCGTGGACATCGTCTACGCCATGGACAAAAAGGACAACCGCGATCTTGTGGAGCGCATCGAGAGCCGCCACGGTCTGCGCCAGCTCAGCTATATGAAGGAGCTGGGCATGGGCAACGACAGGTATGTGCTCATCGACCTGGACAACGGCGAGACGCGCATCACCGCCAAGGACGCCGTGAAGCATGTGGTGCCATTCCCGCAGGTCGCCCGTCCGGGAAAGAAGTAAGCGGAGATGGAATACCGCAGATTTGGCGACACCTATGTGCTGCGCCTGGAGCGGGGAGAGGAAGTGATCTCCTCACTGGAGAGCTTCTGCCGGCAGGAGAAGATCGCGCTCGGCTCCGTGGAGGGGCTGGGCGCCTCCGACCGGGCCGTGATCGGCCTGTACGACGTATCGGAGCGCGTCTATCACAAGACTGAGTTTACCGAGCCCATGGAGATCACCTCGCTGCTGGGGAACATCTCCCAAAAGGACGGAGAGGTGTATCTGCACCTGCACATCACCCTGGGCCGGGCCGATTCCTCCGTGATCGGCGGGCACCTGAACGAGTGCCGGATCTCCGCCACCTGCGAGCTGTTCGTCCGTGCCCTTCCCGGGACCGTGGAACGCCGGCTCGACGAAGAGACCGGGCTGAAGCTCCTTTGATTATTTACAATTATCGCTTTATTCGCCGGGCTCCGCGCGATATACTGAATCATTAACATGCCCGGCCCGGGACCGAGGAGGTATCCGCCCATGGAGGAAAATCGCAGAGACGACGAGCTGTTTGCCGCTCTCCAGAAAGCCAAAAAAAGAAAACGCGTCCGGCGCGTCGTCACCGTGCTGGTGATCGTGGGCATTATCGCGGGGATCCTGGCGGGGGTGGTGGCCCATTTCCGCGCTAAGGTTGACGCCGCCGTGGCGTCGGACAACGAGGATTTCCTCTCCTACACGGTTGCCTACGGCAGCATCAGCACCCGCGTGACCGGCTCGGGACCCATCAGCAACGTGGACACCGAGAGCATCACGGTGCCCGACGGCGTTGCCGTGGACGAGGTGCTGGCCAAGGCCAACACCCGCCTGGAAAAGGGCGACATCATCGCCACGCTGGACATGCCCACGGTCCTCACCGCCATGGCCTCCGTTCAGAAGCAGATCGAGGAGCTGGACGGGAAGATCGCCGAGGATCAAAAAGATCTTTATCGCCAAAAACATGGACGTGGCGACCTGCGTATACGAAAACGGCGCTCTCGCTCTGATCTCGCTGGACGGCCATATGGCCGCGGACATTCCCGCCGGCGACCTGAACAGCGGAGACTCCGTCAGCGTGCGCCGCCCGGAGGGAAAACCCATAAAGGGAACCGTGGAGCGCGTCGTCAACGGCACGGCTACCGTGCTGGTCACGGACAACGGCCCCCTCATGGGCGAGGAGGTCACCGTCTGCGGCGCCGACGGCACCGAGCTTGGGACGGGCACGCTGTATATCCACAACGCCTTCAGCATCACCGGCTTTGCCGGGACGGCGGCGTCGGTGAACGTGAAGGAGAACCAGGTCGTCACCGCCGCGACCACGGTATGCACCCTCAAGGACACCGCCTATTCCGCGGCCTACGACGGGCTTCTCAAGCAGCGCCGGGAGCTGGAGAATACGCTCATTGAGCTGATGACCCTGCGGCAGAACGGCGCGCTGCGCGCCTCCTTCACGGGAACGGTGCTCTCCGTGGACTATGACGGAGGCGGCGCCGACACCCAGGCCGCGGTCACTGCTCCCACGATGAACGGGATGGACATGTTCTCCTAT
>CACXMX010000090.1 GCA_902768805.1 Oscillospiraceae bacterium | reverse complement strand
CAGGAATACCATCAGAAACTGAAACCAGTAGGGCTTCAGGTAGGAGAGTATGCGCCGAAGCAGCGCGGGCGTCACTTTGGGCCGGTTTGCCTTTTCCTCGTCGGTGAGGAAACGCGGCGCGTGTCTGGCCATGGGTTCGCCTCCTTTCGGCCGGAGCCGATCGTATCATACCTCATCATAACACATATCCGCTCCAAAGGACAGGAGATTGATTCGACAGTTCCGTCACGGTGTGTTATACTCGTTCCGTCTTTCGGGAAAGGAGGGACCTGCCGTGGGAGAAAACGGACGCCGGCTGTGCGTGGGGCTGCTGGCCCATGTGGACGCGGGGAAAACCACGCTCAGCGAAGCCATGCTGTATCTGTCCGGGGCGCTGCGGAAAGCCGGGCGCGTGGACCACGGCGACGCCTTCCTGGACACCGACCGCCGGGAACGGGAGCGCGGCATCACGATCTTTTCCAAACAGGCCCGCCTGACGTGGAACGGCTGTGAGATCACGCTGCTGGACACGCCGGGCCACGTGGATTTTTCCGCCGAAACCGAAAGGACCCTCTCCGTGCTCGACTGCGCGGTGCTGCTGGTGAATGCCTCGGACGGAGTGCAGGGGCACACCCGGACGCTCTGGCGGCTGCTGGAGCATTACGGCGTGCCCACGTTCCTGTTTGTCAACAAAATGGATCTGCCCGGCACGGAACGCGCCGCTCTCATGGAGGAGCTGCGCCGCCGGCTGGGCGAGGGCTGTGCGGACTTTACGGGTGACGACTGGGCGGAGCAGGCCGCCACCGAGAGCGAGGAGGCCATGGAGGCGTATCTGAGCTCGGGCGAAGTTCCTGCCGAACTGGTGCGGCCGCTCGTCGCCGCGAGGCAGATCTTTCCCTGCCGATTCGGCTCCGCGCTTCGTATGGAGGGAGTGGAGGAGCTTCTCGATCTGCTGACGGAGTATGCCTCCGCCCGCCGGCCGAAAACGGAGACGGCCGCGCGGATCTACAAGATCAGCCGTGACGCTCAGGGCGCGCGCCTGACATGGCTGCGCGTCACCGGCGGGACTCTTTCCGCGCGGCAGAGCGTGACGGGGACGGACGCGGAGGGAAAGCCCTGGGAAGAAAAAATCCACCAGATCCGGCTCTATTCCGGAGAACGCTTTGAAACGGCGGACTCCGTGCCGGCCGGGACGGTGTGCGCGGTGACCGGGCTCACGGTGCCCGGCGCCGGAGACGGGATCGGCGCGGAGCGGGGCACGGTCGGCGCGGTGCTCGAGAGCCTGTTCACCTACGGCGTCACGGCCGAGGGTACGGATCCCTTTACGCTGCTTCAGAAGCTGCGCCTTCTGGAGGAGGAGGATCCGCAGCTGCGCGTGAGCTGGGACGAGACTCTGCGCGAGGTGCGCGTGCATCTGATGGGGGACGTTCAGAAGGAGATCCTGGGAGATCTGATCCGGGAGCGTTTCGCTCTGGAGCCTGTGTTTGACAGCGGAAGCCTGCTGTACCGCGAGACGATCGCCGACACCGTCGAGGGCGTGGGGCATTACGAGCCGCTGCGCCACTACGCCGAGGTGCATCTGGTACTCGCCCCCGGGGAGCCCGGGAGCGGACTCGTGTTCGACTCGCGGTGTTCCACCGATGATCTGGACCTGAACTGGCAGAGGCTGGTATTGACCCACCTCAAGGAAAAAGAACACAGAGGCGTACTCACCGGCGCTCCGATCACGGATATGCGCATTTCGCTCGCGGCCGGGCGGGCTCATCTCAAGCACACCGAGGGCGGAGATTTCCGGGAAGCCACATACCGTGCCGTGCGCCAGGGACTGATGCGCGCCAGGAGCGTACTGCTGGAGCCCTGGTACTCTGTCCGAATGGAACTGCCCGCCGCGAACTCGGGGCGCGCCATGACGGACCTGCAGCGGATGGGGGGGAGCTTCGATCCGCCGGAGCCCGCAGGAGACGAGACGGTCATCACCGGCGAGGCCCCGGTCTCGGAACTGAAGGATTACCACCGTGAGCTTACGGTTTACACGCGGGGCCTGGGCCGGATGTACTGCACTTTTTCCGGATACCGGCCCTGCCGGAACGCGGAGGAGATCATTGCCTCAAGCGGGTATGAGCCGGAGCGGGACACGGCCAACAGTCCCGACTCGGTGTTCTGCGCTCACGGCGCGGGGTTCGTCGTGCCTTGGAACGAAGTGGAAAAGCACATGCATCTCCCCTCCGTCCTCCGGGAGGAGAAGGAGAGCGAGCCGCCTCCGGCTCCGGCTCCGCGGCGAGCGGTCACCGGCGCCGCCATGGATAAAGAACTGCAGGCTATCTTTGAGCGGACCTACGGGCCTGTGAAGGAACGCTCCTTCGTCCCTGCGGCGGAGCGCCGAAGCCGGGAGAGCTACCGGCCGAAGGCAGCGCCGGTCCCCTCCGGTCCGGAGTATATCCTTGTCGACGGATACAACATCATTTATGCCTGGGACGAGCTGCATTCCGTGGCAGAGAACGCGCTGGACGCGGCGCGGCTGATGCTCATGGACCGGATGAGCAACTACCGGGCCCTGCGGGACTGCGAGCTGATCCTGGTATTCGACGCCTATCGGGTACCGGATCATCCCGAGGAGATCACGAAATTCCACAACATATATGTGGTGTATACCCGCACGGCGGAGACGGCCGACGCCTATATAGAAAAGACCGCCCACGAGATCGCCAAAAATCACCGGGTACGTGTAGCCAGCAGCGACAGTCTCGAGCAGCTGATCATCCTCGGCCAGGGCGCACTGCGCGTGTCTGCCTCCGCCTTTCACGAGGAGGTGGAGCTGGCCGAACGAGAGCTTCGGGGCCTCGTGGACCGCACAAACATCCCGCAGCTGCGCAGGCAGGTGGCCGAAGCGCTGAGGGAAGCGGAGGAAAAAAACGAAGAGTAAAAGAACGATCCCGGCGGGATTCCCGCCGGGATCGTGTGGGTTATGGGGTTATCAGCCTTCCATGGGAACGGGATCCGATACGGAGACCATGTGGTCGTACCAGGTGCCCTTGGAGCCGAGAATGGCGCAGGGGAACTCCTCGTCCAAAGCCGGCACGGGAATGTCGAAGCCGTAAGCCTCGTCGGTCATCCCGTCGTCGTAGGTCACGCTGTCCGTGGTGGGCTCGATGTGCGTCTCGCTCGCCTGAGCTTCCTCGGCCGAGCCCGCGAAGAGGAGAGTGATCTTCTTGGACGCCAGAGTGACGTGGACCGTCATCTCGCCGTTCTTCACCGTCAGCACGCCCTTGCCCTTGAGAGCCTCGTTGACATGGAACATGGAGCTGTCGGTATTGAAGCTGACTTCGTATACGCCGTCCGCCAGAGCGCCTTCCGCGGCCGCAGCGGCGGGAGCCGCGGGAGCTTCCCCGGCTGCCGGAGCGATCACAGCCTTTGTGTGAGCGACGTAAAGCTCCTGCACGGCGGCGATACGGCCCAGACCCGCGATCTGGGTCTCAATGGCGTCGAACTTGCCGCTGGCGGTGAACATGCTGATCCAGGACTCGGGATCCTCGGGGTCGGCCATGTCGTTGTTGGCATGGTCGCCGGCCACCACCATCAGGGGGCGCAGGATCACGGTCTTGTAGCCCGCGGCGGCTACGGCCTCGATGATGTTCTCGCAGGCGGTCTCCTCGGGCTCGCCCTCCACGGTGCCGATGAACACGTTCTTATAGCCGAGAGCATCCATCTGAGCCTGCATCTGGGTGTAGGTGATCTTGGCGGTGTGGGAGGTGCCGTGGCCCATGAACACGAAGGCCACGCCGGCCTTCTTGGCGGCGGCCAGGTTCTTGAACTTGGCCTCCTTCAGGGCGGCGGCCACAACGGCCTTGGCGACGGCCTCCTTGTCGGCGTTGATGTCGCTGCCCGCGGCGCCGACCTCACCGAGCAGAGGCTCGGCAACGGTCACGGTCTCGAATTTGTCCTTGTACTTCTCCAGCGTTTCCACCAGCTCGTCGTA
>CACXMX010000089.1 GCA_902768805.1 Oscillospiraceae bacterium | reverse complement strand
TCTATGCCGGATTATGTCAAGTGAAATCCGGGGTCGGAGCCTCCGTCTGACCGTCATTTTTTCCCATTTTTCGTTTCTTCCGGAGGAACGCGGCCGGGAGACCGCTTCCCGTTCACAAAAAGTTCACAAATGAGGCGCCGAAATTGCAAGCTTCCAACTGACAGTACGGAACAAATGTGTTATTCTAAAAAATAAGCAAAGAATCCGTCCGTTCCGCGCTTCCGCCCGGGGATCGCCGGGATGAACGAGCGGAGAAAAGAGATCGCATGAGAAAGATAGATAAACTGCGCGCCAGCATGACGGCGAACATCATCGGGGCGATCGTGCTGGCGATCCTGGTCTTCGGGCTCGTCGTCAGCTCCATCGGCTATCTGAGCTTTACGAAAGCCTTTAAAAACGAATACGCCGTTTCGACCTACCATATGGACGATACGGCGACCTCGCTGATCAACGGCGACCATCTGGAGGCCTATCTGGAGGGCGGGATGGCGGAGGAATACCGGCAGACGAAGGACTATCTGGACGCCTACTGCCGGAAGATGAGCGTTTCGCTGATCTACCTGATCCGGGTGGACACCGTCGATTACGGCCGCTTCGTTTCCGTCTTCAACTCGGTGGACAACAGCGTGGACGACAGCAGCTACACTGCGTGGGAGCTGGGGCACGAGCGGGACACGACCAATCAGGAATACCGGGAGAAGTACAGGGCGATCTACGAGGAAGGCTCCCCTTACGAGACGGTATACCGCATCAGGACCACCGACGGGCAGCATCCGCACATCACGACGCTGGTGCCGGTGAAAGACTCTGCGGGCGGCGTGGTCGGCATCCTCTGCATGCAGCGGCCGATGCGCGAGCTGCGGGACGCCACGCGGCCTTATCTGATCAACGTGGCCGTCTCCGCGCTGCTGCTGGCCGCCTTCGCCTCGCTCCTGGCGACGTTCTACATCCGGCGGCAGTATGTCGCGCCGGTGAAAAAGGTATCCGCCGAGGCGACCCGCTTCGCGCGGGAGAATACGCCCGGCGAACCGCTCGGAAGGATCAGCCGTTTCAAGGAGCTGGAAAAGCTCGCCGAATCCATCGACACGATGGAAACGGACATGCTGCGCTACATCGAGGATCTGACCGCCGCCACGGAGGAGAAGGGGAGGATCGCCACGGAGCTGCATCTGGCCAGCACAATCCAGGAAAACTCCATCCCGAACAGCTTTCCCGCCTTTCCCGACAGGGACGATTTCGATATTTTCGCCAGCATGGATCCGGCCAGGGACGTCGGGGGCGATTTCTACAATTTCTTCCTGATCGACGAGGATCATCTGGCGCTCATGATCGGGGACGTCTCCGGCAAGGGGATCCCGGCGGCGCTGTTCATGATGGTCACCAACATCCTGATCAGCGACAGGACGCGCATGGGCGGCGGCCCGGCGGAGATCCTGGACTTCGTCAATCAGAACATCTGCGACCACAACAGGGCGGATATGTTCGTCACGGTCTGGCTGGGGATCCTGGATCTGTCCACCGGGATCCTGACGGCTGCCAACGCTGGGCACGAATACCCGGCGATCCGGCGTCCGGACGGAAGCTTCGAGCTGCTGAAGGACAGGCACGGGCTCGTCGTCGGCGCGATGGACGGCGTGAAATACAAGGAATACGAGCTGCGACTGGAGCCGGGCGCGAAGATCTTCGTCTACACGGACGGCGTGCCGGAGGCGACGGACGCGGAGAACGCCATGTTCGGCGCGGCCCGGATGCTCGCGGCGCTCAATGCGGAGCCGGAGGCCGGGCCGGAGCGGATCCTGAGGAACGTCCGGCATGCGGTCGACGCCTTCGTCAGGGAGGCGGAGCAGTTTGACGACCTGACGATGCTCTGTCTGGAATACAAGGGAAAGGATCGAAAGCCATGAAGATAGAACTGAAGGGAAAGATCGATTCCGGGAACGCCGCTTCCGTGGAAAAAAGCGTCCTGGAGCAGCTGTCCGGGCATGAGGGGGAAACCGTCGTGCTGGACTTCTCCGCCCTGGACTATATCTCCAGCGCAGGGCTTCGCGTGATCCTGAGGCTGAAAAAGAACTGTCCGGATCTGCGTATCACGGACGTCGGCGCCGAGGTCTACGAGATCCTGGAGATGACCGGCTTCACCGAGATCATGCCGGTGGAAAAGGCCTTCCGCAGCGTTTCCATCGAGGGCTGCGAGGAGATCGGCCGCGGCGCCAACGGACGGATCTACCGCCTGCAGCACGATACGGTGGTCAAGGTCTACAAAAACGCCGATGCGCTCGAGGACATCAAGCACGAGCGCGAGGTGGCCAAGCTCGCGCTGATCCTGGGCATTCCCACGGCGATCTCCTATGATGTGGTCAGGGTAGGGGACAGCTACGGCTCGGTCTTCGAGCTGCTCAACGCCAAATCCTTCTCCAAGATCCTGGCCAACGAGCCGGAGAAGATGGACTGGTGCGTGAAGGAATACGTGGACATGCTCAAGCGCATCCACGCGACGAAGGTGCCTCCCGGCAAGCTGCCGGACATGAAGGAGACGGTGCTCGGCTGGGTGCGTTTCATGCAGGACTATCTGCCGGAGGAGGCGGGGAAGAAGCTGCAGTCTCTGGTGGAGGCCGTCCCGCACGACGATCACATGATCCACGGCGACTATCACACCCGGAATCTGGAGCTGCAGAACGACGAGGTGCTGCTCATCGACATGGACACGCTCGCGGTCGGCCATCCGATCTTCGAGCTGGGCAGCATTTTCAACTCCTTCCTGGGCTTTTCCGAGCTGAACCACGAGGTCATCAAAAAGTTCCAGGGCTTTGATTACGAGACCGGCTCGCTCTTCTGGCACAAGGCCCTGGCGGCCTATCTGGACACGAGCTGCGAGGCGAAGGTCCGCGAGGTGGAGAACAAGGCGCGGATCATCGGCTACACGCGCCTGATCCGCCGCTCTATCCGCCGCTACGGCACGGAGGACGCGGAGCGTGTCGCGGAGCGCGAGCTCTGGATGAAGCATCTGCTGGAGCTTCTCGGGGAGACAGACACACTGCTCTTCAGCCGCGACGAGCTGGAGATCGAGGCGGAGGTTGAGAAGCTCCCGGAGGTGCAGGCCTTCGCGGAGGAGCGTCTCGCGGCAGCGGACTGCCCGGTGAAGACCCTGATGCAGATCGACCTGGCGGTGGAGGAGATCTTCGTCAACATCGCCAGCTACGCCTACGCGCCCGGGTGTGGAAAAGCCCGGATGCGCGTGACGCTGTCCGACGATCCGCGGGCCGTGACGATCGTATTCTCCGACCGCGGCGTGCCCTACGATCCGCTGGCCAGAGTGGACCCGGACGTGAAGCTCACGGCCGCGGAGCGGGACGTCGGCGGTCTCGGCGTCTACATGACCAAGCAGATCATGGACGAGATGAGTTACCGCTTTGAAGACGGTGCGAACGTCCTGACCCTGAAGAAATATTTGTAAGACGGACGGCGGCCCGCAGCGCTCCCGTCCGGAACAGGAACCGGCCATGAAGCTTCCCGAAAAGATCGATCTGCATATGCACAGCACCGTCTCCGACGGCACCGACACGCCGGAGGAGATCATCGGCCGCGTCCGTGACGCGGGGATCTCCCTTTTCTCGGTGACGGATCATGACGACGTGAAAACGAGCAGGCTCATCCCTCCGCTCCTGCGCGCGGGCGATCCGGCCTTCGTTCCGGGCGTGGAGTTTTCCTGCCGGGACGAGGAGGGGAAGTACCACGTCCTCGGCTACGGCTACGATCCCGGAGCCGCGTCGATCCTGCAGCTCGTGGAGACCGGGCACGCCCGGAGGCTGAAGAAGGTGCGCGCGCGGCTGGAATGCCTGAAAAATGAGTTCGGCTTTTCCTTCCCGGAGGAGGAGCTCCGCGGGCTGATGGCGATGGACAATCCCGGCAAGCCGCACATCGCGCGCATGATGATCCGCCGCGGCTACGCGAAAAGCATGGATCAGGCCTTCCGGGACTATCTCAACCGGCTCCGCCTCCGCA
>CACXMX010000088.1 GCA_902768805.1 Oscillospiraceae bacterium | reverse complement strand
CTCGGCGCTGCGGACCAGGGCAAGACCCTGCGCTATATGTTCGCACGTGAAAACGACAATGTCGGAAAGGTCAACGCATTCAACAACCTCCTTGCACATAACAGCGAGTACCTGTACTTCAACACCGACCATCACTGGACCGGTCTGGGCGCATATTATGCCTACCAGAGCTTCTGCGAGACGGCGGGCTTCGAGCCGGTGCCGCTGGAAAACTTCACGGAGTGGAACATGGGAGCCTTTACCGGGACCTGGTACTATTCCGTGAACAATCGGAACTTGAAGACCGATGAAGTAATCGCCCTGGTGCCACCCGGCAACGACGACATTCACATGGAGATCCTCGGCTACCCGGACTACACGAGCGTGATCGTCGACGAGACTGAAGCAGACTCCAACATGAAGTACAACTGCTTCATCGCCGGGGATAACCAGCTTACCGTGATCACAAACGATGCCCTGCCGGACGCACCGGACTGCCTGGTTGTGAAGGACTCTTTTGGCAATCCATTTGTCGTGTACCTGACGCAGCACTACCACCGGATCTACGTACTGGACTACCGAAAGAACTTCACCCCGGTGAGCACGGTGGCAGAGCAGTACGGGGTACAGGATGTCGTCCTCGTACAGAGTATCGGGGTCAGCCAGACCCGCCAGGCGCTCCCGCTCCTGGAGAACTTGATGAAGTGAACCACAAGCCTGCGGCAGCCAGCTGCTCCGCAGGCTGTTTTTAAGAACGATGAAGAAACGACTGCTCCTCCTGACTGCGGCGCTGCTGCTGTGCCTTCCGGCCTGCACCACTGATTTATCTTTTCATATTCCTGATCCCTCACCCTCATCCTCTATTTCTCCTTCCTCACTCCCCGTTCCTTCTTCTGCATTGTCTCTCTCCATCCATGAGGTCATGCCCTCGAACCATGCGACCCTCGCGGATGAGGCAGGCTGTTTTCCTGACTGGCTGGAACTCTGTAACACCGGGAGGGAAGAGGCTCTCCTCACCGGCTGCAGCCTCCGCTGCGGCGGTGATACCTGGCCCCTGCCTCCGGTGGCTCTGGAAGCAGGGGGGTACCTGGTCATCTTCTGCGACGGGAAGAACGAAGGCCTCCACAGCAGCTTCTCGATCTCCGCCGATGGCGAGGAGCTCAAGCTGCTGGACCCGGAGAGGAACCTCCTCGACAGTTTCCCGGCCGTGCCGGCGGAAGAGGACCGAAGCCTCGGACGGGATGAGACGGGCGCGGTCGTGCCCCTGCCCTTTGCCACCCCGGGATACGCGAACACGGAGGAAGGCTATGCCACCCTGCAGCAGGCACGCGCCCTGCAGCAGGATGAGCTGCTCATCCACGAAGTGTCGTCCACCGAAGACTGGGTCGAGCTCCTGAATCCAACCGACCGGACGCTCCGTCTCGCTGACTACGCCCTCTCTGACAAGGAGAAGGACCGCCTGCTCTGCCCGCTGCCGGACCGGGAGATCGCTCCGGGCGAGCTTGTACTTCTGACGGAGGTGCCCGCCCTGAATGCAGTGAAGGATGAGCTGTTTCTCACCCGGCGGGATGGACTGCTCTGCGACTATTGCCTGCTACGTGATCTTCCGCCTGGCTGCAGTTACGGCCGGGATGAAGCAAAAGGCTTCTGCTACTTCGAGACCTCTACTCCCGGCCGCGCAAACGCTCCCGGTGTCCGATTCCCTGGAGAGACACCGGTCCTGCTCGGGAGCGACGGCCTGTTTGACGGTTCCGAAGAGGTACTCTGCGTACTTTCCGGCCCGGGCGATATCCGCTATACCGTCGACGGGAGCGAGCCGACACTATCTTCCTGGCCGTACATCGGCCCGATGCTGGTGTCCTCCACCTGTGTTATCCGCGCCGCGAGCTTCCGGGAGGACCATCTGCGAAGCGAGATCCTGAGCCTTACCTATCTTATCGGAGAGGAGCACACGCTCCCGGTCGTGAGCCTGGTCTGCGAGAACTTCGAGCGCGTATACAACCACCCGGAAACAGAGCTGGAGCTTCCCGCAGCTGTGATGCTCTACGATGGGGAGGAAAGAGTCCGGGCCGGCTGCGGCGTGAAGCTGCACGGCGCGACCTCCCGCTTTGCCCAGGAGAAGAAGTCTTTGAAGCTGAACTTCCGGAACCGCTATGGGGGAGAACTCTCTTACGATCTCTTCGGTAACGGTATCAGTTCCTTCGCCTCGGTGCTGCTGCGTTCCGGCCAGGAGGGGCATGGCTCCAGCTACATGCGCGATGCCCTGATGCACGACTGCGCCCTCGCGCTCTTTCCGGACCTCCCGGCACAGGATCATCGCTACGCTGCGCTGTACATCAACGGCCGTTACTGGGGCCTGTATAACCTGCGTGAAGCACACTCTGAGGAGCAGTTTACGGCGCGTTACGGCGTGAACGCGGTGCAGTGGCGGGAGAAGTGGCCGACGGACAGCGTGGCGGAAGAGGTATTTCAGTTTGCAATGAGCCATGACCTGTCGGACCCGGCGGCGTATGAAGAGGTCGCGGCGCACATCTGTACGGAGAGCGTGATCGCTTGGCTGATCCTGCAGGACTACAGCGGGAACTTCGACTTCAACTCGCCCAACATGCGCTTCTACTGGGCGGAGGAGAAGCTGTGGTACGCGCTGGTAGACCTGGATCTGGGCCTGTACCAGTACGGGAGCCTTCCGGCCCTGACGGATCGCGGGTATTATGCCTACAACCGGCTTGCCGGTGCCTTGATGAAAAATGTCGATTTTCGGGAAGCGCTGTGCCGGGCGTTCAACGCCGCGCTGTGCGGAGAGCTCTCGGATGAAAAGATGCTGGAACGCATCGACCGCTTCGCGGACGAAATACGACCGGAGATCGCCCGGGAGAAAGCGCGCTGGGGCGGCAAACCCACAGACTGGGAAGCCATGGTGCAGGAACTCCGGGATCGCATCACGTACGGAAAAGGCTATGCGGCCACCGTGGTGAAGAACCTCGTCACCACGAAGGCCATCCGGAGCACAGAGGCAAAGGAATATTTCCCGACATTCAACTAAAGCCCCCGGCATCGGCCGGGGGCTTCCCATATATGAAATTGAACCAGAAATTGAACCAGCGGAGCTTACAGGTATCGCTGCCGTGGCCGGTAAAACTCGAAAATCACCGCGTCCCGGTTCTTCTCGCAGCGCGGTTCGTGCGAGGTCCAGCCGATGTTCAGCGCGCCCAGCGCGGTGCAGAGCCGCACGGAGAGCGGACGCCGGCTGATCTGATAAGCGATGAACTGCGGCCGCGAGAGAAAGTTCAGCAGCGTATTGTGCAGTACAAAAGCCGCCGCGATGTTCATCCCGTCCCTGGTGTAGTCCTTCAGGGAAGTGGCCAGCTGGCCGCGGACAAGATGGGGCGCATGAAACCGGAACCAGGCGACAATCAGAGGGTTGAAGCTTTCGATGCAGACATTTCCGCGATATCCGTCCAGAATGGCTTTCGTCTTCTCACAAAGTTCCCGGTTCCGGGGCCCGTTCTTCAGCTCCACGATCAGTGCCTCCGTACCGCGGATGGAACGGAGCACCTCCGAGAACAGGGGAATCTGCTCTTCCGTACCGTACAGGCGGAGAGAGCGCAGTTCATCGAAGGTGAGGTCATCAACCCGGGCATGAACGCCGCAGACCCGGTCCAGCATGTCATCGTGAAACACCACGACCTCGCCGTCTTTGGAGAGACGGACATCCAGCTCGATGCCGTAGCCTTCGCGGGCAGCCTGCCGGAACGCGGGGAGCGAGTTCTCAGGAACGCTTCTGTCACGGCTGTGCAGACCGCGGTGGGCGTAGTTGACCCCGCGGAACACGGCACGCTGCCGGCGGTTGAGATGCCCGGGGGCAACGGCCCAGACCGGCACACAGACCGCGGTGAGAAGGAGTTTCCAATGGTTTCGGTCCATGGCGCACCTCTCAGTCGTCTGCGCCCAGCGCTTCCAATCCGGAGACATTTGCAAGCCTGGAGGCCTTGATGTTCTTGACGAGGATGGTGAAGACGCAGAAGCTCAGCGCGGTCAGAATCGCGGCATACACGGGCAGCGTCCGCCAGGCCAGCGTGGCGTTGAGCACCAGACCGAGCAGAACGGGGGTGATGGTCTGGGCAGACATGCTGGCAGCGTAATAATAACCGGTGAACTGTCCGATCTTTTTGGAAGAGCAGAGCTCCACAACCATGGGGAAGGAGCAGTTGTGCACCAGCGCCATCCCAAAGCCCTTGA
>CACXMX010000087.1 GCA_902768805.1 Oscillospiraceae bacterium | reverse complement strand
CCCAGAAGGCCGCCGTGAAGTTATAGCAGTTGCCCTTGCTGGTGCGGAACATGGTGAGCGCCTCGTCGATCTCCCATCCGGTCGCGCCGATCTCGTACAAATTCCGCGTCTTCACGATAAGGCGGTCTTTCGTACTTCATGTGCTCTCCTCCTCTGATCGGTTGTGTAAATTCCTCAAAAAACATTTATTTCATACCGAGAATATTGTACCATACCGCCCACAAGAATACAGGGCACCCGCGCACAAATCGTGCGCGGGTGCCCTGCGGGTCTTTTATGCATTCAGTCGTCGTACGGGACCTTGGCGTAGCTCCACAGCTTGCCGCGCTCATAGGTCATTTTGTACATGCTGGTATAATAGTCGTTGTTCAGGCGGTTCTGCATTTCGGTCTCCACATCGTAGATGTACGGCGTGCCGTCGTGGGTGATCTCCACCCAGCCCAGAAGGCCGCCGTGAAGTTATAGCAGTTGCCCTTGCTGGTGCGGAACATGGTGAGCGCCTCGTCGATCTCCCATCCGGTCGCGCCGATCTCGTACAGATTCCGCTTGAGATAGAGATAGTGATCGCGCACGTAGTCGTACACCTTGCGGAGCATATCCTCCCGGCTCATGCCGGCGGCGATCTGCGTATGGATGATCTCCGCGACGAAGTCGTCCAGTTCCCTGTTCCCGCTGGTGTAGCGCCCGTCGGGGCCGTAGTACAGCCCTTCGTTCTCCGCATCGGCCAGAAAATACCCGTCCTGACGGACAAAATAGAGGTACCCCTCCAGATTCACCGGTCCCGGTCTGGCCGTGTCCGCGATGATCCAGTCGGCCTGTACGGCGGTGCCGACAGCCTCTACGGCGGCGTAATACGGCGCCTCGGGAGCGACATCCGGGAAATAAGGCGGTTCCTGCGGAGGAGTCAGGCCCAGCAGAGAGGAGAGCACCTCCGCCGCCTCGACACGGGTCATCGGCTCCCCCCTGCCCGAGAGCGCTTCGCGAACGGCTCCCGGAGAAAACATCTTTTCCAGCAGCGCCGTGAGATCCTCGCGCGTTATGGGCACGTCCGGATAGAAGCGGCTGTTCTCATCGATCGTCATATACCCGCCGGTGACCAGGGCCGTCGCCGCGTTCCAGCATTTGGCCCGCGTGGTGACGTCCTTCAGGAACGTCTCCCCCGTCGGCTTGTCGGCAAGGATCGCGTACGCCGCGCGCGCCGCGTCGCTGCGGGTGAACGGCTCGAAGGGATGGAACAGTCCGTCGCTCTCGGCGGAGAGGAAGCCGCCCTGCAGATGCAGCTTCGGCCCGGTCACGCCGTCGTAAGTCCGGTCGGCGGTCACGGGCGTTTCCCAGACGTCCTCAGCCGCTCCGTCGGCGGTCCAGCCCGTGATCGCCCGCTCGCCGCTGAACGCCGGCGCGTCCGCGGGGCTGTCCCCTTCCCGTACCTGTTCGGAGGCGAGGACCTCGCCGTTCAGCCGCCAGGTGACGGTGTATTGTGCGACCTCCGGCTCAGGCTCCGGCGCGGACGTGGGTTCGGCTGTCGCCGCGGGGACCGCGCTCCCTGCCGGCCGCAGGGTGCAGCCGGCCAGAAAAGCGGCGCAGACAAGCGCGCCGGCAATGATGATCGTTCTTCGTTTCATGGCTGATGCCTCGGTACCGTTTGTTTTTTCCGATTTTACATCATATATCCCACGGGCGCAAGGGGAAAGACTCGCGATGTTGACATAACTGCGGGATTCGGTATAGAATACGGGGTATACTCAATCCTTGATGCGAGAGGACGTTCTGCGTCTTATGAGAAATAAACGCTCAGTTTTTCTCGGATTTCTGTCCGCGGTCCTTCTGCTCAGCGGCTGCGTGATGCGCCCGAAGGACAGCGCTCCTCTCCGGGAAGCCGCCGCGGAGCCCACGCCGGAGCCGGGCCCCGTACGGTATCGTGTAGAGTTCCGGCAGGACGATCTGGCGCTCTCTGTCCAGTCCGTGGAAGAGGGCAGCGCTCCCGAGGTCCCCGCCGGGGCCGAGCATGCCAGGCTCATCGGATGGACGTCCGGCGACGGCCGGCCGGCCGATCCCTATTCCCCCGTGAAGGAGGATACGGTCTATTATGCCGAGGTCCGTCCCCTGCTGGCAGCCGATTCCGGCTGGCTCCTGCCCCGCGATCACGGTTTTCTGATGCCGGAAGCCGCCTTTACCCGCCGCGACGCCGCCGACGCTCTGAATGTGCTCCTCGCCGACAGCGCGGACGCCGAAAGCATCATTGCCGTCCCGTCCGGGGAGGAAGAAGCCAACCGCCCGCTGAGCCGGGAGGAATTCGCGGAGCTGCTCTACGCCCTGTTTGACCGCGCCGGAGCTGATTCCGTCCTTTCCGAGGCATTCGCCTCCGAGGACGACGCGGTGACCCGCTCCCGCGCCGCGTACTGCCTGTCCCGTCTTCTAGACGCCGAGCCCCGCTCCGATCTGTATTATCCCGACGCCGCTCCGGACCGGCCCGACTATGCCGCGCTCTGCGCCGCCGCCGCTCCCGGCGATCTGGTCCGGGAGGAGCTCGTCGGCGCGGCGACGGACGGCTTTCTGTGGTTCGACGGATACCTGTACCGCATAGACGAGGAGGGATATTTCCTCTGCGATATGGAGGCCGACGGCCTTTATTACGGCCCCGACGGGCGCTATACCGTCGGAAACGAGGAGCTGGACGCACTTGTCGCCGACACGCTCTCCCGCCTCACGCAGAATTCCCAGACCCGCAGAGAGCGCCTGAGAGCCATCTATCTCCATGTGAAAAACGATTTCAAGTACCTGACGCGCAACTACTATGCCTCCGGAGAGCACGGCTGGGAGATCCCGGAAGCCCTGTATATGTACGAGACCGGGAGGGGCAACTGCTACTGCTACGCCGGCATGTTCTGGTCCCTGGCCCGGGGACTGGGCTACAACGCCACGGCCTACAGCGGCACCATGGGCAACCAGAACCAGCCCCACGCCTGGACCGAGATCACCCTCGACGGAGAGGTGTATATCTGCGATCCCGAGATCGAGATGAACTACTGGTGGCTGGCCGGGCTGAACGGAGACAATTCCATGTACACGGATAACTTCATGATGCTCCGCAGCACCGCGGGCGGATGGAACTACCAGGCCGCCGACAGACAGTGAAGCGCCGAAAGGGGGAGAGAACATGGACCGGATCATAGCCGTGGACTACGGAGACGCCCGCACGGGGATCGCCGTATCCGACCTCACCGGCACCATGGCCGGGGAAACGCTCACCATTCAGGAATGGAATCCCGAACGGCTGGCGCAGCGGCTGGCTTTTTTCGCCGGGGAGCGGGGCGCGGTCCGCTTCGTGCTCGGCCTGCCCCGGAACATGGACGGGACCGAGGGCCCCCGCGCCGAAAAAGCCAGGCAGTTTGCCGCCATGCTGGAGAAGGAATCCGGCCTTCCCGTGACATTCTGGGACGAGCGGCGCAGCACCATAGAGGCCCACGCCATCCTGCACGCGGCCGGGAAAAAAGAAAAAAAGCACCGCGCCAGCGTGGACGCGGTGGCCGCCTCCCTCCTTTTGGAGAGCTATCTCGGCAGTCTGAAATGACGTAATATGGAAAAGCAGACATCCCGCGGCCGCACGGCCGCGGGATGTGTCATTTATTCAGGTAACGACGCCGCGGATGAAGGGCCGGCGGCGGGGCTTCCGGTCGGAGAAGGTGTAGCATTCGAGGAGCTCCTTCTCGGCCTCCTCCGCAGCCTTCCCGTCCGCCGCGTGGATCACGGCCAGCTCGTCTCCGGCACGCAGACGGTCGCCCACCTTGGCCGCGAGGACCACGCCCACGCACAGGTCGATCACGTCCTCCTTGGTAGCTCTGCCTCCGCCCAGATGCATGGATACCAGGCCTATGTTTTTGGCCTCCATGGCCGAGATGTATCCGTCCCGGGGCGCCTTCACACGGCGCTGCACGGGGGCCGCGGGCAGCAGCGAAACGTCATACACGGCCGAGGCGTCGCCTCCCTGGGCCGTGACCATGTCGGCCAGCTTCCTGAGTGCGGCTCCGCTCTCTATGGATTCTTCCAGCCGAGCGCGCGCCTCCGCTTCGTCGGCGGCCAGGCCGCTGCGCACCAGGATATTGCTGCCCAGCACCATGCACAGCTCCTTAAGGTCCGGCACATTTTCGCCCCTGAGCACGGCGATGGCCTCCTTCACCTCCAGGGCGTTGCCCACGGCGAAGCCCAGCGGCTGGTCCATGTCCGTGACCACGGCGGCCATATTGCGTCCGGCCTGCTTGCCCACGTTCACCATCTCACGGGCCAGGGTGAAGGCGTCCTTCTCCTTCTCCATGAAGGCGCCGGAACCGGTCTTCACATCCAGAACGATGGTCTTCGCGCCGGAGGCCAGCTTCTTGGACATGATGCTGCTGACGATGAGCGGGATGGAGTTGACCGTGGCGGTCACGTCCCGCAGAGCGTACATCTTTTTGTCCGCGGGGGCCAGATTCGCCGTCTGGCCGGCGATGACGAAGCCCACGGTCCCGGCGATCTCCAGAAAGCGCTCCGGGCTCATGGACGTGGAGAAGCCCGGGAAGGACTCCAGCTTGTCGATGGTGCCGCCGGTGTGGCCAAGGCCCCGCCCGGACATCTTTGCCATTTTGGCCCCGCACGCGGCGACCATCGGGCAGAGCACCAGCGAGGTCTTGTCCCCCACCCCGCCGGTGGAGTGCTTGTCCGCGGTAAACGCGCCCAGCGCGGAGAGGTCTACCATGTCGCCCGAGTGGGCCATGGCCATGGTGAGCGCCGTGGTCTCGGGGATCGTCATGCCGCGAAACAGGATCGCCATCATGAGCGCGGACATCTGGTAATCGGGGATGTCCCCGGCGGTGTATCCGTTTACGATGAAGCGGATCTCCTCTTCGGTGAGCTCGAGACCCTGTTTTTTCTTTTCGATCAGATCGGTCATATGCATACCCATCACCTCGCACATATTGTATCACAGGCATTTCTCCGGAGCAAGACGAAGTAAACATCGGCAAAGAAAAGTGTTGACAAGCGGTATGGAAAATGCTATATTAAGCAAGCTTTCAAATGCGCGAGTGGTGGAATTGGTAGACTCGCTAGATTCAGGTTCTAGTGCTCATTCCGGGCGTGGGGGTTCAAGTCCCCCCTCGCGCACCAAA
>CACXMX010000086.1 GCA_902768805.1 Oscillospiraceae bacterium | reverse complement strand
CCGGAGCGCCGGGACTACACGGAGCGGCTGCTGCGGCTCAACGCTCAGGAGATCTTCTTCTCCTGAGCCCGGCGGCCCCGGGATGGCAAACAATTTGCAAAAATCCGGCGAATTATACGGTGCAGTTTACATAATAACCGTATCGGCAGTGTATAATAAGCATAGAGGCATGGCTGAGAAAAGGAGGACGAAAGAAAATGAAAAAGGAACCGGAAGGAACTGTTGAGATCGCGGTCGAGCGCGAAACGTTCGCTCAGTTCAAAGAGGCCGCCGGGCGGCACGGGCGCTCCGCGGAGGAGCTCCTGAACTGCTTCATGAAGGATTACATCGTTTCCGACGGGCACCCCGAGCAGGTATCCGGCGGACAGCCGTGGAACAGAAAAGACTGAGGAGGTATGCACATGAAAGGCGCGATCATCGGAGACATTGTGGGCTCCGTCTACGAGTGGCACAACATTAAAACGAAGGAATTTGAGCTGTTGCCCGACAACTGCTTCTTCACGGACGACACCGTGATGACCGTCGCCGTGGGCGTGGGGCTGATGAACGCCTTCGAGAGGAACGGCGACATTGAGGAGTTCTTGACCGACGCCCTGCACGACTACGGCAACCGCTACCCGGGCCGCGGGTACGGCGGACACTTCCGCCACTGGCTGCAGTCCTCGGACCCCCGGCCCTACAACAGCCTGGGCAACGGCGCGCCCATGCGCTGCTCCCCGGCGGGCTGGCTGGCGAGCACGCCGGAAAAGGCCTTTGAGCTGGGGATGTACACGGCGGGGCCGACGCACAACCACCCCTCCGGGATGAAGGCGGCCGGCGTGACGGCCATGCTGATATGCATGGCGCGGCGCGGGGCGGGCATGGAGGAGCTCCGGGACACAGCCGCGAAATGGTACCCGCTCCCCGCCCTGGATGAGCTCCGGCCGGACTACTCCTTCGACGTGACCTGCGACGGCACCATGCCGGCGGCGCTCTCCGCCTTTTTCGAGAGCACGGGCTTTGAGGACGCGATCCGCAACGCGATCTCCGTAGGCGGGGACAGCGACACCATCGCGGCCATCACCGGCTCCCTGGCCGAGGCGTACTACGGGGTCCCGGAGGAGCTGTGGCGGCGCGCCGAGACCTTCCTCACCGACGAGCTCCGGGAGAACGTGGAAGCCTTCCGCGCTTTCGCCGAGAAGGCGGCCGTCGAAAGCTGAGATCTCGGGCCATCGTCCCGAGATTTCAATGCTCCGCCGGGAGCTTTCCGCGACTTTCGGCGGCCCGTTTTGCGTTTTCATCGTATAAAGGAGCGAGAACAACGAACGGAGAGTGACCATGAAAAAGATCGTTAACCTGTTATTCTGTTTATTGCTTGCGTCCGTATTCCTTTCGGGATGCGCTTACCGCGAAGTTCCCGCCGCCGAGCCTGAGGCTCCGGCGGAGACGATTAACGCGGAGGCGCCCGCGGCGGCCGCTCCGGAGACCGCGCCGGCCGTGAGCGCTCCCGCCCCCGCCGCTCTGTCGGCTGTGAGGGTATCGGAAGCGGAGATCGTTCCGGCGCTCATGGCGGCGGAACCCGTCAGGGAGCTCGCCGTGCCGAGAGAGAGCGCTCCCGCGCCGGATTCGCCCTATGCGGCCTCCTACGCGACGGTGCTGGACAGCATCCGCGCGGGCAATATGTTCGGCGAGTGGGATCCGTCCGCGGCGGAGGGCGTCGTTTACGGATATACTCTGGACGATCTCGACGTGAACGGGATCCCGGAGCTGATCATCGGGAACCTGGCGGACGAGACGGACAATAAGGTGTATGCCGTGTTCACCCTCTCGAACGGGCAGCCGGTGAGCGCGGCGTTCGGCACCGATACCGATTCCTGGTTCCTGTCCAAAGCGGGCGGCCTCTATCTGCGCAGGGAAGCCGGCGAGATGAACGCGGACTACGTCATCTACAGCTTCGGCGGAACGAAGCTCGAGGCGTTCTTCGGCTGCTTCGCCGGCGACGGGACCGACGGCAGCGCGCCCGGGTATTACCGGGTGGCCTACGGGGACCGGCACAGCGGCACCGCCTTTGACGTGACCCGCGAGGAGTTCGAGAGCGATATCGAGAGCTTCGAGGCGACGATCATCCCCTTAAGCTCGCACACCGGTATCTAAGCCCGCAGTCAAACAAAATGGCAGAGAGAATTCATCTCTCTGCCATTATTGTTCTTCAGTTTCAGTATACGATGACGATGTCGCCCTTGTTGTAGTTTTCGTAGATGGTCTTCATGGCCTCCAGCGGGGTGTTGATGCAGCCGTGGGAGCCGTCGGCCATGTAGATGTCCTCGCCGTACTCGTCGCGCCAGGAGGAGTCGTGCAGGCCGATGCCGCCGTCGAAGGGCATCCAGTATTCCACGTGGTCGTTCCAGGTGGGGCCGCGGAGGATGGTGTCGCGCACCTTGCCGTAGATGCGGAAGCAGCCGCGGCGGGTGTCGTCGCGCCGGGCCAGATTGCCCGTGACGATGGGCGTCTCCACCAGCACCCTGCCGTCCTTGTAGCACCACATGTACTGGTTGTCCAGGCTGATCTCAATGAAAGTGTCGCCCACGCGGTAGCCCTTGTAGTAGTCCTTCCAGTACCAGGTGCGGTCGTAGTTCGGGACGAAGGTGCCGTTCGCGCGGTCGTTGAGCGCGGAGGCTATATCCGTGGTCAGGCCGTCGCGGTCCATGATCCAGCCCCGGTCGCCCACGCGGTAGTACACGTAGGGGCGGGTCTCGTTGGCGTGCAGGAACTTGGCGAAGACGCCGTCGGTGCCGTAATCCTCGATCACCGTGTCCAGGAAGGAGCGCAGCAGCGCCGTGTCCGGGCGGCAGACGACCATGCGGCCCATGACCGAGACGTAGCTGACGGCGCGGATGTCCTCGGGGGTGAAAGTGTAGGAATTGCCGTTTTCAAATTCGATGGTGATGCGCCGGCGCAGATAGGCGTCGAGCTCGGCGGTGACCCGCTGTATCTCCTCGCTGTCGGCCGTCACCGAGGGGCCGACGTCGACGCCGGCGATGATCACGGTGGGGACGCCGGAGGTGAGGTCGCTCACCGGGCGCAGGACCTTGCCCAGCTCCCTGGCGCAGACGTACACGTTGAACATGTTCCCGGGGACCGCGTCGACCACGGTGTAGCCGGTGTCGGTGATCTCCACATAGGCGTCCTGCGGCGGAACGGCGCCGTTCTCGCCGAAGCGGAGATCCGTGAGGATGGACGCGATCTCCTCGTCGGTGAGATCCGCGAGGGGCTCGGAGGAGTAGCTGCGCTCGCCCTCCATCATCCAGTCGTACCAGCGGGCCGCTGCGCGCTGGGCGCGGAAGGCGTCCTCCGCCGCGGCGGTGAGGATATCCTCGCCGAGGAAGGCGCTCATGGGGCTGCGGAAGATCTCGACCCCGGAGGAGTCGCCCACGACGAAATGCGCCGCCTCCGCGGCGTTCTTCAGCTCCGTTACGGCCTGCTCGACCGTGCGGTTGCCGCAGTCCACGCCGAGGATCTCGGTGCCGGGCAGGAACTGCCGCGTGTAGCGCCGGGACACCGTAAACACGGCCAGGGACAGCGCGATCAGGCCGATCAGCGGAAGGATCCAGACGAATTTCCGCGGGCCGCTTTTCTTTTTTTCTTTGGTTTCCGTATTCTCCATGAATGGTCCGTCCTGCTTGTTAGTGGAAAGAGGATGCTCATTATACACCCCGGCCGGGGCTTCCGTCAACGCCGGGGCTCAGCTCTCCCCGACGACAGCGGCGCCGAGAATGAGCGCCGCGCCGAGCAGTCCGGCGGGAGACAGGCCCTCGCGCAGCACCAGCGCCGACACCAGCAGCGCCACGATGGGATCGATGTAGCTCAGGCGCGCGATGGTCTGCGCCGGAAGGGCCTCCATGCTGCCGAAGTAGAGCGCGTAGACCAGCCCGGTGTATACCACGCCGGCCGCGAGGACCAGCAGGACCCCGGCAGGTGTGAGCGCGCCGGCGCCGGAATCTCCCGAAAGCAGCAGATACGGCGCCATGGCCGCGGCGGCGGAGAGGAGCTGCACGATCGTGCGCTCGTAAACGTCCACGCCGGAGATCTTTTTGTTCAGGATCATCACAAGGGCGTAGAACACCGCCGCGCCCAGTCCGAAGGCCACCCCGCGCGGATCCACGCGCCCGCCGCTCTCGCCGAAGAAGCCGGAGAGGAAGGCCATGCCCAGCAGCGCCGCCGCGGCGCACAGGAGCTTTTTGACGGTGAGCTTCTCTCCGAAGACGAGGGGCGAGGCGAGCACCACGAGCGTGGGGGCCAGATAATAGCACAGCGTGGCCACGGCGATGGTGGTGTGGTTGAAGGCCTCGAACAGGAGCATCCAGTTGATGCCCAGGAACGCGCCGTTGAGGATGAGGCCCCACAGCTTTTTCCGGGGGATCCTCTCCCCCGCGCCCTTGCGGACGAGCCTGGCGTACAGCAGCAGGGACAGCCCGCCGATCAGGCCGCGGGCAAAGGCCAGCGCGGCGGAGGACAGCGGGATGTGCCGCCGCAGAAGCCCCACCGTGCCCACAATGACCAGCGACGCGATGAGCATCGCGGCCGAGGCGCGGCGCGAGGGGGAAGATGAGGTGTCGTTCATGGAAACAGCCTTCTTAAATGAGAAATGATAAATGATGAAATGATGCATGCGGCGAAGCCGCATATTGACGTACCGTGATTTGCTTTGCGAATCACGGTGATTCAGTATAACAGAGGATAATCGGAGAAGCAAGAAAAGAGACGAATGAGGGAACGATGATAAATGATGAAATGAGGCGGCGTTCCGCTGAGCGGAACGCCGTGATGCACGCGGCAGAGCCGCATTATGATGCGATATGATTCGCGGCG
>CACXMX010000085.1 GCA_902768805.1 Oscillospiraceae bacterium | reverse complement strand
TCGGCCTCGGCCGCGGGCTCCTCGGTTGTGGCAGGGGCGCTGCTTCCGCCGCAGGCGGCCATGCCCATCGCCATAACGAGCACCAGGACCAGAGCCAGGACCTTGTTCAGGGACTTGCTCATTGTTGATGTTTCCTCCTTTATATTCTCTTATTAAACGCTTTTTCGCGTTAATAACATGTTTAGCGGACCGGGGCCGGTCCGGTTTTTCCCGGAGCGCGCATTCTTCTCCGGGCAAAACGGCTTCGCCTGCGCAGCCCGCATGAATTGATTCTTAGGGATTTTATCACAGACATTTGCATATTTCAAGGAATAATCGCAGATTCTGCATATTCCCGCACAAAAAAACTCCCGCGGCGAGCCGCGGGAGTTCTGTTTGGTTCTTTTGCTCTTCCGAACGGAGGTCCGATCAGGCCTTCTGGGCGTACCAGAAGAAGAAGTAGCCCATGCCGGTGTAGCCGACATTGGTCACACCGTTCATGCAGTACATGTTGGTGTAGTAGTAGATCGGGCAGACAGGGAAGCCGCCTTCACCGAAGAGGATCTCCTCGGCCTTGTAGAGGGTGGAGTCACGCTCGGGGCCGGCCAGAGAGGCCTTCGCGGTGGCGATGGCCGCGTCGTAATCGGCGTTCTCGTACAGACCGTAGTTGTAGGAGTTGCCGGTCACCAGCAGCTCAAGGTAGGTAACGGGATCGTTGTAGTCGGCGATCCAGCCCAGACGGGCCACGCCGAAGGCATGCTCGCCCAGACCGTTGGTGTAGGTGGCCCACTCCTGGTTCTGCAGGGTGATGTTCAGGCCCAGGACGGACTGCCAGTCCTCGCCGCAGGCCTCAGCGATGGCCTTGTGGGTATCGGAGGTGTTGAAGTTGTAAACGACGGTGGTGTTGGGATCCCAGGATCCGTCGGCCACGGCGGCGTCATAGAGCTCCTTGGCGAGTTCGCACTTGCCGTCGTAGGTGCTCAGATCCGCGTCGGGATACATCTCCTGAAGGTTGTTGTAGATCGCGCCGAGCTCGGACACGCCGTAAGCGAAATCCTTGCCCTCGGAGTCCAGGATGCCGGAGGCGACGAAGCCGGTAGCGGGGACCTGTCCCCCCTGGGTCACGTTCTCGACGATGTTCTCGCGGTCAACGGACAGGACCATGGCCGCGCGCACACGCCAGTCGGTGATCTTGGAGCAGTTCAGGTACAGGTAGTAGGTGCCCACGTAGGGGTTGATGAAGCAGTCGCCGGACTCCTGCAGGTCGGCGATCAGGTCGGTCGGGAAGCTCTCGATGAAGCTGTACTCGCCGGACTGATAGGCCGAGAGGATGGCGGTCTCGCTGTCGCTCAGCCACCACACGATGGCGTCGGGGCCGAGGTTGGCCGCGTCGTAGTAGTACTCGTTGGGCTCCATGCGGATGTAGCTGTCATGGACCCACTCAACGACCTTGTAGGGTCCGTTGACTACGATGTTGGCGGGATCGGTCCAGTTTTCGCTGCCCTCAACGACGTCCTGGCGCAGGGGCACCAGAGAGGCGAAGGCGCACATCTCAAGGAAGTAGGCGCAGGGAGCTTCCAGGGTGATCTCAAGGGTCTTGTCGTCGACAGCCTTGATGCCCAGCTCGCTCTTGTCCTTCTCGCCGGCCTGGATGGCGGCGGCGTTCAGAACGATGTTGTCCAGGAAGTAGCCGTAGTCGGAAGCCGTGGCGGGATCGACCAGGCGCTGCCAGCTGTAGACGAAATCGGCGGCGGTGACGGGCTTGCCGTCGGACCAGAAGATGTCGTCGCGCAGCTTGAAGGTGTACACGCACAGATCGTCGGAGACCTCGTAGGACGCGGCCTGGCCGGGAACGACCTCGGTGTTGTGCATGTTCTCATCCTCACCGGCCAGCTCGTCGACCATCTGATACTTCATCAGGTTTTCGAACTGGTGCTGGGTGTAGGTAGAACCGTCGACGGAGCTGATCAGGCCGGGGTCGATGGTCTCGGGCTCGGACGCGATGCACGCGTTCAGCACGAACTCATCGTCGGCGCGGGCGATGGGGCCCATGCCGGCAACGCCGAGGACCATGCACAGGGCAAGCAGCAGTGCAAGTGTCTTTTTCATTGTTTACCTCCCAATAAAAATGTATGTATCATACTCCCCGCGGGAGCTGAATACCGAATGGATCAGCCGTCCAGCATATGGCAGGCGGCGAAGTGCCCCGGGCTCTGCTCCTTGAGCTGCGGCTGTTCGGAGCGGCAGCGGTCCGTGGCGTACGGGCAGCGCGTATGGAAGCGGCATCCGGAAGGCGGATCGACCGGGCTGGGGATGTCTCCCTCCAGAAGGATGCGCTTGTTGGCCCGGCTCTTGACGGGATCCGGCAGCGGCACGGCCGAAAGCAGCGTCTGCGTGTAAGGGTGCAGCGGGTGACTGCACAGCTCGTAGCTCTCCGCCAGCTCTACCATCTGTCCCAGATACATCACGCCGATCCGGTTGGAGATGTGGCGGACCACGCTGATGTCGTGGGCGATGAAAAGATACGTCAGGTTCTTGTCCGCCTGCAGATCCTCCAGCATGTTGACCACCTGGGACTGGATGGATACGTCCAGAGCCGAGATCGGTTCATCGCATACGATGAATTCCGGCTCCACCGCCAGCGCCCGGGCGATGCCGACGCGCTGCTGCTGTCCGCCGGAGAACTCGTGCGGAAAGCGGTTGGCGTGCTCGGTGTTCAGCCCGACCACATCCAGCAGCTCGTTGATCCGGTCGCGGCGCTCCTGCTTTCCGGTGCAGAGGCCGTGGATATCCAGCGCTTCGCCCACGATCTCGCCCACCGTCATGCGCGGATCCAGCGAGGCGGAGGGGTCCTGAAAAATGATCTGCATTTTGCGCCGGAACGGAAGCATGTCCGCGGCGATATGCTTCTCGCTGTCGTAGATGGGCGTGCCGTCGTAAACGATCCTGCCGGAGGTGGGCTCGTGCAGCCGGATGATCGTGCGCCCGAGCGTGGTCTTGCCGCAGCCGGACTCGCCGACGAGGCCCAGGGTCTCCCCTTTGTAGATCGAAAAGGTGACAGACTCTACTGCCTGCACATACTTCCTTCTGAATGCGCCGGCCTTGATACTGAAGTATTTGCGAAGGTTCTCGACCTCGATGAGGACTTTGCTCTGTTCGCTCATGCGCGCGCCTCCTCTCCGGTCTGTTTCTTCAAATGGAGCCAGCAGGCGGAAATGTGTCCCTCGCCGATCTCGGTGAAGGGCGGCTTCTCGCGCAGGCAGATCTTCATGCAGTTTTTGCAGCGGGGCCCGAAGTTGCAGCCCTTCGGGGGATTGAGCAGATCGATGGGCGTGCCCTCGATCGGCACGAGCCGCTCCTTGGTCTCCACGTCCAGCCGGGGCGTGGAAGCCAGCAGCCCCTTGGTATAGGGATGGGCGGGGTGATAAAAGATGTCGTTCACCGGGCCCTGCTCAATGATATGTCCCGCGTACATCACCGACACGCGGTCGCAGATCTCGGCCACGACGCCGAGGTTGTGGGTAATGAAAATGATCGAGGTGTTTTTCTTTTTCTGCAGGTCCTTCATCAGCTCCAGGATCTGCGCCTGTATGGTCACGTCCAGAGCCGTCGTCGGCTCGTCGGCGATCAGAAGCTTCGGCTCGCAGATCAGCGCCATGGCGATCATGGCTCGCTGGCGCATGCCGCCGGAGAACTCATGCGGATACTGGTCGATCCGCTTCTCGGCGTTGTTGATGCCTACCAGCTCCAGCATTTCAATGGCGCGAGCGCGGGCCTGCTCCTTGGTATACCCCTTGTCGTGGCACATCAGCGCCTCGACAAGCTGGTTGCCGATCGTATAGACCGGGTTCAGGCAGGTCATCGGATTCTGGAAGATCATGCTGACCTTATTTCCGCGGAACTGACGCATCTGTTCCTCGGTGTAGCCGAGAACGTTCTCCCCTTCGAACTCTATGGTGCCTCCGGTGACCCTGCCGGGGCTCTGAAGCAGGCCTATGATGGAATAGGCCTCCACGCTCTTGCCCGAGCCGGACTCGCCGACGATGCCCATGACCTCGTTGTAGCCCAGGTCGTAGGAGATGCCGTTGACCGCCTTGACCTCTCCGGCCGGAGTAAAGAAGGATACTTTCAGATCCCGGACGCTCAGAAGTGTTTTCTTTTCATCCATGTGTCCGTCCTCCTCTCACTTCTTCAGCCGCGGATCCAGCGCGTCCCGCAGCCCGTCGCCGATGAGGTTCAGCGTCAGCACGATGATCGTCAGCAGCACGCCGGGGAACACCAGCCGGTACGGATACAGACTGATGGTGGGGAGCGCGTCGGAGCACAGGGAGCCGAGACTGGCCATGGGGGCGCTCACGCCCAGCCCGAGGAAGGACAGGAACGACTCCAGAAAGATGGCGCTGGGGATCTGCAGGCAGGTAGTGATCACCAGCGGTCCCACGCAGTTGGGCAGCAGATGCTGGCGAATGATGCGGCCCTTCGTGGCGCCGAGGGCCGTGGCGGCGGTGACATACTCCTGTTCCTTGAGCTGCAGCACCTGACCGCGTACGATACGGGCCATCGTCACCCAGAAGAGCACGGCAAAGGTGATGAAAATACTCACGATGCCGGTGCCCAGGTCGCTCATCGCGCGGGCGAATGAAGACGTCCCCGCGTCGAACCACGCCTGCAGCGGGTCTTTGAGCACCACCTGGAGCAGCAGCACGATAAGGACCTCGGGAATGGAGTAGATAAGCTCCACGAACCTCATCATGACGAAGTCGACCTTCCCTCCGGCAAGGCCGGAAATAGCGCCGTAGATCGACCCGATGATGAGCACGATCAGCGAAGCGACCAGGCCGATGATGATCGATACCCGGGCGCCGTACATGGTGCGCGCCATCAGATCGCGGCCGGAGGAATCCGTTCCGAACACGTGCGGGAACACCCGGTGCGAAAGCTTTATCTCCGTCGCTCCCTCGGCCGCCGTGCCGGTGAACTCGATGGGCTCCGTCT
>CACXMX010000084.1 GCA_902768805.1 Oscillospiraceae bacterium | reverse complement strand
AAAAAGCTCTGCCGGCTGTATTATGGCGTAGGGGAATGAAGATGCTGTGCGCAGGATAAATTGACATATCATGTTCTGGCTTTTCACACGTCTTATTCTGTGTTATACTGTAAAAAATGTTGATCCGAGATATTTCAAGGGGGCATTATAATGACATTTGACTTGAAGAAGGATTGGCGCAGAATTCTCATTGTTTTGATTGCCTCTGCTTTGATGGCTTTCAATATCAAATCCTTTGTTCATGCGGGTGATCTGTTCCCCGGTGGAGTTACTGGTTTAACCGTTCTGATACAACGTCTGGCGGAGAAGTTTTTCGGGCTTAAGCTTTCCTATTCACCGATCAACCTTCTCCTGAACGCTTTCCCTGTTTACATTGGCTTCCGCTTTGTAGGGAAGAAGTTCACCCTGCTTTCCCTGCTGATGATCATCGCAAGTAGTTTTCTGACGGACATTCTCCCAGTGTATACCATTACGGAGGATCTGCTGCTTATTTCCGTATTCGGTGGAATCTTGAGCGGAATAGCCATCAGCCTGTGCTTGTATGCGGACGCCACCAGCGGAGGGACGGACTTTATCGCCATCTATCTTTCGCAGAAGCGCGGAATGGAAACCTGGAACCTTGTCCTCGGGTTCAATGTCATTATTCTCTGTATCGCCGGCTACTTTTTTGGCTGGGAGGAGTCCCTGTATTCTATCATTTTCCAATTTGTGTCCACGCAGACCCTCCATTCCCTGTACCGCAGCTACCAGAAACAGACGCTTTTCATCGTAACCCACAAGCCTGAGCAGGTCTATAAGGCAATACATGACGTATGCCATCACGGCGCAACGGTTTGGAACGCAAAAGGCACCTTCAGTCAGCAGCCTATGACCATGGTTTACTCCATCGTCTCCGGCGCCGATGTTAAGCCGGCACTCCAGGCAATCAAGTCCGCCGATCCCGATGCCTTTGTCAACTCGATTCACACGACCGAAATCAGAGGGCACTTCTATATGAAGCCAAAGGACTGAGCAGTATCGTAGAACAGTTCATGGAGTCTTTCGCCCGTAATTATACGAAACTTACAGCTCCCAAAATAGGAGATGAATTATTCGTCTTAGGGATTTTTAAACAACCAGAGCTGAATCGAAAAGCTTATATGGTAGCCGAGGAAATATCTTTCGTTAAATGAATATGATTCCACAGCCCACCCTAAACGGTGGGCTGCTTTTTCAGTTGTGCCTCCGGCGGTTCCGCTTCGCTCGATCCTCCCTCTCCGTCGCGCTGCGGGCGCGGCCCCCTCGTACCTCCGTGCAAAACAAAAGCCGGCGTGTCCCCACGTCGGCTTCGTTATAGAGTTAAGTGTGCGCCTCGCATCGCGCCACCTCCCCCGCTGGGGGAGGCTTTAGTTGATCTTCAGCTCTTCCCAGAGGGTATTGACCAGGCCGAGGGTCTGGGTATCGAGGTTGCGGTAGGCGAACTGGTTATACTTCTCGGCGAAGTCGTCGAGGTCGGGGTAGAGGATCTCCATGGCCTCTTCGCCCATATCGTCGGCGTACTCCTCGGACTCATAGACGACGCTGTTGGGGCAGCCGTACATGATATACTCGGCGTTGGCGATGGCGGGCTCCTCCTCGAGCATGTAGTTGATGAAGGCCTCGGCGAGCTCCTTCTGCTGGCAGCAGGAGGGGATGCACATGGCGTCGATGAAGTAGTTGGTGCGCTCCGGCACGTAGAAGCGGAGGTCGACGTTGTCGGCCTGGGCGTCGAGCATGGTGAAGTAGTCGCCGGCGTAGTAGGTGGCGACGGCGGCCTCACCGGACTCCATCATGTTGTAGATCTCGTCCATGACATAGCTCTTGACCAGCGGCTGCTGCTTCTTGAGCTCCTCGAGGGCCCTGCGCCAGCTGTCGGGGTCGTTGTCGTTCACGTCCAGCCCGAGCTTGTACTGCGCGGTGGCGAAGGCGTCGCGGGAGTTGTTGAACTGCAGGATGTCGCCCTTATACTTCTCGTTCCACATCAGGTCCCAGTCGCCGGTGTCGGCCTCGTCGACGCGCTCCGCGTCCCAGATCACCCCGATGAAGCTGTAGGTGTAGGGGACCGTGAACTCGTTGTCCGGGTCATAGTACAGCCCGCGGAAGCTGTCGCCGATGTACTCGTAGTTGGGGATATTGTCGAAGTTCAGCGGCAGCAGCATGCCCTCCTCGCGCATCCGGGCGATCATGTAGTCCGACGGGATGATCACGTCGTAGCTGACCGCGCCGCTGGAGATCTTCGAGTACATGTCCTCGTTGGAGGCGAAGGTGGTGTAGTTGACCTCGACCTCGCTGCCGTAGTTCTCCCGGTACCAGTCCTCGAAGCCCTTGATGGTGTTGAAGCTGTCCTCGGACCCGTCGGAGATATACTCGCCCCAGTTGTAGACGTTCAGCACCGGCTTGTCCGGCGCCCCGATGATCATCACCGCGATCATCCCGACGGCCAGCACCCCGCCGATGGCCCCGGCGATGCGCAGGCGCTTCTTCTGCGCGGCGGTGCGCTCCCTCCTGACGGGCCGGTCCACCCCGGGCGCCGAGGCGTCGATGAGGTTGGACATGATGAGCAGCGCCAGGATCGTGAAGAAGATGATCGTACTGAGCGCGTACATCTTCGGCGTCACGGTCTTCTTGGTCATGTTGTAGATGCGGATCGGCAGGGTCTCGAAGCCGTTGCCCGAGGTGAAGTAGCTGATGACGAAGTCGTCCAGGCTCAGCGTGAAGGCCATGATCAGGCCCGTGACGATGCCCGGCATGATCTCCGGGATCTCGACCTTGAAGAAGGCCTTGATCGGCGTGCAGCCGAGGTCCATCGCCGCCTCGGACAGGCTGTTGTCCATCTGCTGCAGCTTCGGCAGCACCTGCAGGATCACGTAGGGCAGGCAGAAGGTGATATGGGCGATGAGCATCGTCCAGAAGTTCAGGCTGGTGGCCGCGCCGAACAGTCTCCCCACGAACACGAACATCAGCATCAGCGAGATGCCCGTGATGATGTCCGGGTTGATCATCGGGATGTTCGTCACGGTGTCATAGGCCGCCCGCATCGCCTTGCTGCGCAGCCGATGGATCCCGACCGCCGCGGCCGTGCCCATCACCGTGGAGATGACCGCCGCCGAAATGGCCAGCACGAGGGTGTTTCGCACCGCGCCGAGGGTCTCCGCGTCCCGGAACAGCTCCCGGTACCAGTAGAGCGAGCCGCCCGACATCACGCTCAGGCTCTTCGAGGCGTTGAACGAGAACACCAGCAGGATCGCGATCGGCGCGAACAGGAAGACCAAAATCAGCGCCGTAAAAATCTTCGAACTAAGTTTCATCACGCCACCGCCTTCTTATTCGCATACCGCTGCATCAGCGCCATGCACACGAGCAGCACGACCATCAGCAGCAGCGCGATCGCCGCGGCGAAGTGCAGGTTGTTGGCCACGTACTGTCCCTCGATGGCGTCGCCGATCAGGTAGAACTTGCCGTTGCCGAGCTTCTGGGAGATGTAGAAGGTGCTGATCGACGGGATCAGGACCATCGTGATCCCCGAGATCACCCCGGGCAGGCTCAGCGGGAAGATCACCCGCCGCATCACGTTAAAGCCGTTGCAGCCCAGGTCCTTCGCCGCCTCGACCAGCTTCATGTCCAGCTTCGCCATCACCGAGTAGATCGGCAGGATCATGTACGGGAAGTAGTCGTAGACCATCCCGATCACGACCGCGGTCTCCGTCCCGATCACGTGCACCGGCCCCAGGCCGATCCGCGCCAGCATCCGGTTCATAATGCCCGTATCCTGCAGGATCGTCATCCACGCGTAGGTCCGGATCAGGAAGTTCATCCACATCGGGATCATGATCAGCGTGATCAGGATCTTCTGCACCCGGTCCGAAGCCCGGGAGAGGATATACGCCGTGGGATAGCCCAGCAGCAGGCAGATCACCGTGGAGATGATCGCGAGCTTCAGCGATCTCCAGAAGATCAGCAGGTAGGTGTAGACCTCTCTGGTCCCGCCGGCCTCGGTCGAGACCTGGCTCTTGGCCGTGAAGAAGCGGGTGATATTGTCCGTGGTGAAGGCGAAGTTCGAGTCCGTGAACGCATAATACGCCACGAAGAACAGCGGTACCACGATGAACACCGTTGCCCACACCCCGTAGGGCGCCAGCACCGCCCGCTGCACGGCCCTCAGCGTCCCTTGCCCTGCGCTCCTCCGGTGCTCGTGCTGCGTTCCGACGCGCAGCTAGCCCTTTAGGGGGCTTCGACCTCCGTTGCGGCGGCCTCGCCGACCTGCGCTCGCTTCCGGATTCCCGCCTCCGCGCCCTTCGCTGATTCTGTCCCAGGCCCTCCGGGCCGGGACCAGATCCAGCTCGGACCGCTCCGGCGGGGGAATAACGTCAGGAAAAAGTCTCCGTTCGCAGCCTGGGTGCAGGTCGTGAAGGTCTATACTAAAACTCCTTTATAGGGCTTTTAAAAAGTATATAAGGATAATTACTGATACGCCCTGCACCGACCTTCACCCTGTCGCTCTGTCATCACCCGTTCGATCTCCGCGCATACGCGCCGGAATCTGTAGTTGACGTCCACATTCGTGAATCGAAGAACCTGTATTCCGAGCTCTCCGAGCTCCCGATCCCGGACCTGGTCTGCGTACCAGTTGTCCAGCTCCTGATGCTGCCACCCGTCCAGCTCGACCGCCAGCTTCGCTGACGGGCAATAGAAATCGACGATGTAATCCTCGATTATCCTCTGCTTGTACCAGTGCACCGGATGATACCGGAGATAGTCGTACCAGAGGTGCCGCTCCTCTCTGGTGAGATCCTCTCTAAGTTCCCGCGCTCTGGTGAGCATGTACTTCTGATGCTGGAGCACCGCTTCCTCCCATTCCTGCCGCATAGCTATCATCCTTTCCATGTTCTCCTGTATCAACTCAAAGCCCAATGGAATGGGTTTGAGTTGAAAAGGAGGTTCAGCGGAGTGAGTAAGCTTTCGTCACGCTTGACGGAAGCGA
>CACXMX010000083.1:5290-5711 GCA_902768805.1 Oscillospiraceae bacterium | reverse complement strand
CACCCTTGGCGCCGGCGAGCTCGCCCGTGTCCTCGGTAAGCTCCTGCGCGGTGGCCACGGTGGCGTCGATGGAGTCGCGGTAGGCGCCGTAGATCATGTCGGACACCGTGATGCTCAGCGGGATCACCAGATACAGCGACACAGCCAGAGCAGCCAGCTTGAGCGCGAGGGGACGCAGTTTCTTTCCCGCGAAGAACAGCGAGGCGCCGAACAGCAGGCACGCCAGCGGGATCAGCACCTTGAACGCCCCCGCTCCGACCACCGAGAGCAGATATTTTTCCGCGTACAGCACGCAGAGTATCAGCAGGAAGTACTCCGTAAAGTCGGTGAGCTTTTCCGCGATGGGCGTGGCGGTGTCGTCCGGGATGGCCGATATGCCCACCGAGGCCAGCGTGGCGGTGGCGGTCAGCTTCATCACGGT
>CACXMX010000083.1:0-5193 GCA_902768805.1 Oscillospiraceae bacterium | reverse complement strand
ACGAACGAGACCACGGCCAGGAGGATCAGCAGCGACAGCGCGAGGATCCTTCGTAAAGTGTTTTCCATAGAGCACCTCTCAGTCAGCGAACACGACGGAATAGACGCCGGTGTCTACAAGGCCTGCGATGAAATTGCGCACGACGGCGCGGGCGTTTTCGCCCGCCTTTAGGAGCAGGCCCTTGTCCAAAGCCTTCTGCCGCACATTGCTCTCCAGTGTGACGATGGAGTCGTTAAAATCCTCCACGGACAGCGGATTGCCCAGGCCGGTCCTCTCCGAATAAAGCTCAAAGGTCTCGGGGTCCACGTCCACGTTCAGGATCTCCGCCGGGGGAAGGGTGACGACGATCTTCCCGGCCGCGTCGTCCTTTACGACGCTCACTTTGCCGAAATCGATGCCCGCCGTGACGACGCCGTCGTAGCTCGCCAGATAGCTCGTCTCGGTGAAGGGGACCTCCACGCGGAACAGCTTCTTCACGCTGGAGAAGGAGATGACGTCGGTGAAGTAATACTCCTGCGTCACCAGCACGCCGATATCCCGCAGTCCGTCCTCGATCACGGAGGAGGTGATCTCCTTTTCCACCTCCACGATCTTCTCCACCTCGGTCTCCTTCACGATGACCTCCGGGGTCGGGCGGGGCGTGACGGAGGGGACGGACGGCTCGGGCTTGGCGCTGCTGTAGCGCACCAGCAGCCACGCGCTCAGCCCGACGGCCAGCGCGATCAGAACGATATACAGCCAGGTTTTCTTTTTCAAGGACATCTCCTCCCGTAGGGGTCATTCCGCCGGCGGGGCGGTCTGTTCGGCCTTCTTTTTGTTCTTTCTTCGGAAGGACAGCAGCGGGCGGTCCTTGGGGATGGCGCGGTTGATGCAGGCGCCCAGCAGCAGGATATACATGCACCAGTACATCCACAGCATCACCGCGATCACCGTGGCCAGGCTCCCGTAGGTGCCGAAGCGGGTGGAGGTCACCCAGGCAGAGAAGGCCCAGGTGAGCAGGCTCCAGCCCACGGCGGCAAGGACAGCTCCGGGGAACACCTCGCGCACGGGGAGCCGGCGCCCGGAGCCTCGCAGATAGATCGCGCAGAAAAACACCGTCAGCAGGGCGATCACGACCAGAAACCGGAAATTCAGCAGCCAGACAAAGAAACTGTGCAGAACCGGGAGAAAGCGTTCCGCCAGACGACGGAGCTGTTTTCCGAAGCCGCCTATCAGAATGGAGATCAGCATGAACACATACATGCCCAGCGTGTACCCCACACCCATCGCCCGCCGCACCAGAAAGCTCGGCCGCTGAGCGTGCTTGTATACCTCCTCCAGCCCGAACAGCAGCGACGAGAAGCCCTTGGCCGCGGACCAGAGCGTGGCAACGACGGACAGTGACAAAATCGCCAGACTGCTGCGGTATACGTCCGCTACGATGACGGCGATCAGCTCCATCATGGAGCCGGGTATAATGAACGACATGTAATGCAGCAGCTGTTCCTCGCTCAGCGTGGTGTAGGGCAGGACCGACACGGCCAGGATCACCATCGGCACCAGCGAGAGGAAAAACCAGAAGGCCGTGGACGCGGCAACGGCGGAGACCTCCCGCAGGCCCAGGTGCTCCTGCATCTTCATGAATCGTTCGTATGTTCGTTTGATCTTTTCCATGAGACCGATTATACGACACGGCGCGGCATGTAGCAAGAAAAATCGCCCCGTCCCGGCCTCCGGCCCGGAGCGGAACGGGGCGAAGAACACGCATAATCTTTACTTTGCGCCGGCTATGGGGTACAATTCCGTCGGGTGATGACATGAACAGACGCTTTATAACAGCGATATGCCTGCTCCTCGCACTGAGCCTTACGGCGGGATGCTTCGCGTCTTCCAAATCGGAGCCGGCCGGCCCGACGTCCGCGCCGACGCCCGCGGCGACAGCTACTCCGGCCGCTTCCGTGACAGCGACGCCTTCTGCGGAGCCGGCCGCTTCTCCGACAAATAAGCTCACTCCGGAGCCGGCCCCGGCCGAGGCGGAACCGACGAGCGCGGCCGCGGCGGCGCAGGGATTTTTCAGCGGCAGCGAGCACGCCGAGGTGCATTTTCACGATATGTCCCGCGAACTTTACGATATGTCGGCCTTTCGCGCCCGGGCCGGAGAGCTGGAGTCCGCCGCTTCCGCCGGGGAGGCGGAACGGCTGTACAGTCTGCTCCTGGACGATTATGTGCGTCTGCGCACCTGGTCGGAGCTGGCCTGGATCGACTTTTACGCCTCCGGAGGCAAGGACGCAGATCTCTCGGATACCTGCCAGAAGATCGACGACATGGTGACCGAGGCGGGAGATCTGCTGTTCTCCTCCGCCTCCAAAGCTCTGACGGGAGAGGCCTCGGAGGAGTTTTCCGCGTTTCTGGGCGATGCGAGGACCGCTGATCTCGCCGACTACGAGCAGATGACCGACCGCGAGAGCGAGCTTCTCTCCCGCGAGACGGAACTGAAGCTCTCCTACAACGAACTGTCCGAGCGGAAAGGGATCGGCGCGGCGGCCATGAACCGGGAGGCGGGAGAGATCTTCCTGGAGCTGATCCGTGTGCGCAATGAACTTGCGCAGATCTATGGGTACGATACCTACGCGAACTACGCCTATGAAAACGTCTACGGCAGAGACTACACGCCCGAGGACGCCGCGGCGCTCTGCGAGGCGGTAAAGCCCTATGCCCGCGCCTATTTCCGCGACTGTTATTACTCCCAGGCCTTCCACGCACAACAGGCAAGCCTTTCCGCGGAAGAACTCATGGATATGCTGCGCAGGTACGCTCCCCGGATCTCCGAGCGCGCCGCCGAGGCTCAGCAGTATATGGAGCGGAACGGGCTGTATATCCTTGAGAGCTCGGATACGGTGTCGGAAGTCGGGTTCACCACGCTGCTGCCGTGGTACAACGCGCCGTTTCTGTTTGACGCGCTCTACGGCGGATTCTACGACGTGACCTCCGTGTTCCACGAATTCGGACACTACTACGACGCGTTCGTCAATCCCGAACCGGATCCGCTGACCACCTCCGGGTCTTACGATGTGTTTGAGATCCACTCCACGGCGCTGGAGGCTCTGGCCATGGGATGGTACGACGAGATCTTCGGAAGCAAGGCGGACCTGGCGCGCATCCACACGCTGGACGGGCTTATCTACAATGTGGTCTCCGGATGCATTTACGACGAGTTCCTGCGCTATGCCTATGACCACCCGGATATGACTGTGGACGAGGTCAACAGGGCCTATGCCAATATCGCCCTCTCCTACGGCGAGGAGCTCTACTCCCTCTCCTCGCGCTACGGCTGGATGTATGTGAGCCATAATTTCGAGAGCCCGTTCTACTACATCAGCTATGCCGCCAGCTCTCTGGTCTCGCTGCAGTTCCTCTCCCTGTCCGAAAAGGACCCGGAAGCGGCGATGAAGCTGTACAACACGCTGGTGGAGATCGGGGCGTACGGCGTGAGCTATGAAAAGGTGGTGGGACAGATCGGGCTTACGCTCTTTACCGAGGACCTGGACGGCATCATGGCCGGCCCCGTCGATGAGCTTATACTGCTGTGCGACCGCTACGAACACAGCCGCAGGGCGGCATAATAAACCGTAATAATATTATGTAAATAATTTCTGACGCAAAACGGGGCTGCCGGTGATCATCGGCAGCCCCGGACTTTATTTCGCTTCGTCGTATGTTTTTCGTATGAGCGCCATCAGGTCGCGCTCGGCGGCGATATCCGCCGGCGCGGGATAGGACAGGGCGACCCTGTCAAAATGTGCCAGGACCTTTGCGGCGGCGGTCTCGTCCCGGTTTTTCAGCAGCGCCTCGGCATAGCGGGTGCGCAGCACGGAGGGAAAATCCCTCATCCGGCGAAGAAACGGCGCGGTGCCCTTCTCCTTAAGCGGCGATACATCCGCCGCGGCGCCCTCGCGTATGAGCGCGCAGGTCACGGCGTCGCACACGGCCAGCTTTTTGTAGAGATCCGCCGCCCGGCAGGAATCCGCCAGGATCGCGGGGATGATCGCCTCCGCGGCGGACAGGTCGCACGCGTCCATGGCCCGGTTTTCCGCCAGTACGGCAGAGGTGGCGATAAGTCCGTTTTTCATGGCCTCCTCCGAGGGCAGAGCAAACCATTCCGCGCTCATATCCTTCAGCCGGACGCCCCGGTGCTGGAGCTCGTTGACCTTCAGCGTCACCCAGAAAGCGCGCCGTGCCTGCGGATCCGCGGCCAGATGCAAAGCATTCCACCCGTCGTTGGGAACGGGGCCGAGAACAAGAGGGATGCCGTTTACGACCGCCAGATAGAGCGCCGAGAGCCCTCCGAACAGGCACAGCGGCAGAAACACGAGCGAACCGCGGACAGCGCCGATCGCCGTGAGGGCGCCGAGCAATGCCGCGGTCGCCAGATTGACGGCGGCGCCGCCGAAATTATACATCATCAGCGGGAAATCCCCGTCCGGTCCGCCCGGAGGGGACATCAGGCACTGTCCGCCCGTACCGGCCAGAGAGAAGCGCTTGAGGACGATCCGGCCGTTTTCGCGCATCCACATCAGGCTCCCGAGCCGATAGGACACGAACCCGTAGCCGCTGAGCAGCCCGAAGATCAGATGACCGGCCTCATGCAGGGCAATGTTCAGGAAAAAGGTCAGCGCGAAGGCCGCGAGCATCCACAGATCCGCCAGGATGACGCCGGTTTTGGAAAAGCCCTCTGTCAGCTCGAAGAGGCCTGTTTTTGCAAAAACGAAACCGCAGAAGGCACCGAGAAGAAGGGAGCAGAGCACCACGGCCGGTACGCGCCCAACGCCGCGCAGCGATTTATTTCGTGCTTTCATATTTCGCGAAGGCCAGGTCCCGGATCATCCAGTAATTGCCCTGCCGGACCCAGAGCATGTCGTAATTGAGATCGAAGTTTACGGTCTGATACTTAGTTTTTGTGGTGCACACCACGCGGCCGCGGCAGAGGAACGCGTCGCTGCCCAGCGGCACATAGTCGGAAGAGGAGATCTCGTCGTAGCTCGTGGCCACGCCCACGGTCCAGTACAGCGATCCGCTGGCCCGGGTGATGTAGGGCGAGAGCGCGGAGCCCTGCGAAACGTAGGTGTTGGGCGCGTAGCGGGCTGTGTGGCCCGCGCCGTATTCGCACAGCGCGCGCAGGAAGTCCTCCACCCGCCCGTGACACGCCTGATACAG
>CACXMX010000082.1 GCA_902768805.1 Oscillospiraceae bacterium | reverse complement strand
AGCCGGAACACCGGGATGAAGCTGGTGCCGCCCCGCCCCTTGATCGTCAGGCCGCTGCGGTACCGCTTCCAGTCCTCGGGAGTGCGGATCACCGTGTGCTCCTGGATGATGGCGTCGCACTGGATGATGTGGATGTCCATCTTCCGGAAAAAGTTTTCCCGACGCATCAGGATGCGCTCCGTCTCGGCCATGAAGCGTTCCACCACTTCCCGGGAACAGGACCCGGAGGTGTCGATGGCGATGACGAGCTGGGCGATCTTGAAGCTCTCGGTGTATTCCAGCGGTTCGATGAGAGGCAGGTTCCCGTACCGCTCCAGACCGTAGCAGTAGGGGATATAGTCGAAGCTGCTCTCATCGAGCTGCAGCTCCTCCCGTAGAATGGAAAAGCGGCGCAGATACCGGGTGAAATCGTATTTTCCTTCCTGCCTGAGCAGCATCTTTTCCTCCCGGCTGCCCGGCGCGAGGCCGTATTTCTTCTTCTCGCCCCGCCTGGGCAGAAGAGCCTCCGCAATCTCGCCCCAGCGTTCGTCCAGAAGGCTGCGCAGCCGCTGAGCGTATTCTTCCCCTTCGCCAAGGGAGATCCCCAAACCGCCCTCGCCCTCTCCGGAGCCGGGCAGAGCCGGAGCGCGTTCCGGCCGCTCGTACCAGTACCGGTGATCGTCCCGCGGGAAACGGCCTCGCAGCACCGCGAGCTCATCCTTGTAAAGCTCGCTCAGCCCCCGATAGACCGAAATCGCGGAACGGGGATCGCAGCCTTCCGGCAGAGCGCCGGTGACGGAGTAGCGGACCTGCCCGCTTTTTCCGGTGGGCAGGATCTCCTCTCGCAGGTATTCCGCGGACATGTCGCACGCGAGATCCCAGAGAGAGCGGTCCGCGCGTTCGGGAGGGAACATATGCCGGAATATGCAGTGCATCAGCATATGGCGGAAATCCTCCTCGCCGATCTCCGCGCCGGGCCGGTAATAAAACGAGAGCCCGTCGGTCCCGAAGGAGAGGATGCGGCGGTCCGCCCGGCGGGGCATGGACACTACGGCGCGGCGCAGGAACGGAAGAGCCACGCCCGCGTCGAACTGCCGGCGGGACAGGAGCTCTTCGGTGTCGGCGGGCTTTGCCGCCTCCGCCTTTTCCCCGGCCCGGGCGGGCGGGGGAACGGAGTCGGCCATCTCCGGGTGGGTCAGAAGAAGCCGGAGCGGGAAGGGAAGATTTACCGTCTCCTTCTCCATGCGCGCGGCAAGTCCGGCGGGGAAGAGATCTCTGCGCAGGGCTTCGGCGAGAAGAAAACGGTCTCTGCGCTCAAGGATGCAGCGCAGAGCCGAAGCGCTGTACCGGCGCAGCAGCTCCTCGCTCTCGGGGGAAGGATTTGCGGAAAGAAGGCAGTCGTCCACGGCGCGCCGCAGCGCTTTATCGGTGACAGAGTCACGCTTTCCGGCGCTCATTGACACTCCTCCTTTCCGTTTCGATACGAACCCAGTATAAGCGCAGCGGCAAAACCGTGTCAAGCGTATGGGCGCGCGGCCCGACGCGGACCGGGGCGGCCGGGAGCCGCGATCAAAAAAGACGAAAAGCCGGGCCGCAGGGGGGGATTCTTTGTGAGGAGTCACGTGGAGGGAATTATTGACAAATGCTGTTTTCATGCGATAAACTGACGTAACGGCACGACAGAGACCCGTCCGGTGTCTTTGCCGTTCTTCTTTTTACGAAAGGACTGCACGACCATGGGATTCAATGCGGAAGACTTTGGCTCTATGGTATTCTCCGAGCGGGTCATGGCCGAACGGCTGCCCGCGGAGATCAACGACGCGCTCCGCGAGGCGCGGGAGCGGGGACGCCGCCTGACCCGCACCGAGGCGGACGTGGTCGCCTCGGCCATGAAGGACTGGGCGATCGAAAAAGGAGCCACTCATTTCACCCACTGGTTTCAGCCGATGACCGGCATAACCGCCGAAAAGCATGACAGCTTTCTCTCCCCGGCGCCCGGGGGCTGCGCGATCCTGGAGTTCAGCGGGAAAGCGCTGATCCAAAGCGAACCGGACGCGTCCAGCTTCCCCTCCGGCGGCCTGCGCGCCACCTTTGAGGCTCGCGGCTATACGGCCTGGGATCCTACCAGCTACGCCTTTGTGAAGGACAACGTGCTGTGCATTCCCACCGCGTTCTGCTCCTACGGCGGCGAAGCCATCGACAAGAAAACGCCGCTGCTGCGCTCCATGGACGCGCTGAATACGCAGGCGCTTCGCATACTCCGCCTCTTCGGCGATACGCAGACGAGCACGGTGCGGGCCATGGTCGGCGCCGAACAGGAGTATTTTCTCGTGGACCGCGAGATGTTCCGCCGCCGCCGCGATCTGGTTTACACCGGACGCACGCTGATGGGCTGCCGCCCGCCCAAGGGACAGGAGCTGGACGACCACTATTTCGGCGCGATCAAGCCCAGGGTCGCGGCCTTCATGGCCGAGCTGGACGAGGAGCTCTGGCGCCTGGGGGTGGCGGCCAAGACGGAGCACAACGAGGCGGCGCCCGCGCAGCACGAGCTGGCCTGCGTCTACTCCGTGGTCAATATCGCCGCCGACCAGAATCAGCTGGTCATGGAGCGCATGAAGCGCGTGGCCGACAGACACGGCATGGTCTGCCTCCTGCACGAGAAGCCCTTTGACGGAGTGAACGGCTCGGGCAAGCACAACAACTGGTCCATGGCGACCGACAGGGGAGAAAACCTGCTCAATCCGGGCGATACCCCGGCCGAGAACGCCCAGTTCCTGCTGTTCCTCATAGCGGTGATCCAGGCCGTGGACGAGTATCAGGATCTGCTCCGCATCTCCACGGCCAGCGCCGGCAACGATCACCGTCTCGGCGGCGACGAGGCGCCCCCCGCCATCCTGTCCGTATTTCTCGGAGACGAGCTCACATCCATTCTGGAGTCCATCGAGAGCGATACGCCCTATCAGCGCGGAGAGACCGTCCAGTTCAAGGTGGGGGTGGACGCCCTGCCGTCCTTCCCCAAGGACGCCACCGACCGCAACCGGACCTCGCCCTTCGCGTTTACCGGCAACAAATTCGAGTTCCGCATGGTCGGGTCCTCCGACTCTATCTCCGAGGCGAACATCATGCTCAACACGGCCGTCGCGGACGTTCTGAGCCGCTATGCCGACGAGCTGGAGGGGGCCGGAGATTTTGAGGGAGCTCTTCACGACCTGATCCGCTCCTCGATCCGGGAACACCGCCGCATCATCTTCAACGGGAACGGCTACGACGAGTCCTGGGTCCGGGAGGCCGAGCGCCGCGGACTGCTGAATCTTCGTACCACTCCCGAATGCCTGCCCAGGATCCTGGACTGGAAAAACGTGCAGATGTTTGCCCGCCACGGCGTGTTCAGCGAAACGGAGCTGCGCGCCCGATACGAGATCATCCTGGACCATTACGCCCGCGAGGTGCGGATAGAGGCCATGACCATGCTGGACATGATCCGCAAGGATGTGCTCCCGGCGGTAAGCCGGTTTACCGGAGAACTTGTCTCCTCGGCCCGGGGCAAGACCGTGCTCTTCGGGGAGACGGCCTGCGCCTATGAGCTGGATCTGTCCAGGCGCCTCTCGGGGCTGGTCACCGAGGCGTGGCAGGGAGCCGGGCGTCTGGAACAGTCGATCGAACACGCCGCCGCGTGCGCTTCCACAGAGGAATTCGCGCTGTGCTGTTGGAAGGAAATGCTTCCCGAGATGGCCCGGCTGAGAGCGGCCGCCGACGCCATGGAGGCCATCACCGACAAGACATTCTGGCCCTATCCCTCCTACGGAGAAATACTGTTCAGCGTCTACTGAGCCTCTTTTTTCCTACATAATGTACTAAAAACACGCCGGGTATTCTGAAATCTTGACAGAATACCCGGTTCGGTACTATATTTGGTGATACAAACAGGCCGATTGCGCCTGTTTGAACAGCGTTCGACTGTTGACGTACAGAAATGTCAAGAGGAGGAAAGTACAGTGAAAAAAGTTCTTTCGTTCGTTCTGATCCTGGCCCTGGCCCTGTCGCTGGCCGCCTGCGGCTCGTCCGCGAAATCCGAGCCCGCTCCCGCCGAAGCTCCGGCAGAGGAGCCCGTCTCCGCCACCGCGGCGCCGCCGGCCGAACCCGCCGCCGAGCCCGAAGCGGCCGCGGAGCCCGCCGCCGAGCCCGAAGCGGCTGCCGAGACCGTGACCGTCACGGATATGATGGGCCGCGAGGTCACCATCAACGCCCCCGTTACCCGTGTGGTAGCGCTGCAGCCCGCCGACTGCGAGATCATCTATGCTCTCGGCGCCGGCGATATGGTCGTCGGCCGCGGTGAGTACTGCGACAGCCCGGCCGAGGTGCTGGATGTTCCCTCTGTTCAGTCCGGCTACGATACCAACACCGAGCAGATCATCGCCCTTGAGCCCCAGGTGCTGTTTATGAGCACCATGGCCCAGTCCGAGGAGCAGATCCAGGCTCTCGAGGCCGCCGGAGTCGCGGTGGTCGTCTCCGAGACCACGGATATCCAGGGCGTATACAATGCCATCGAGATGATCGGCAAGGCTCTGGGCAAGGAGGACAAGGCCTCCGCTCTCGTTGATGAGATGAAGACCTGCTTCGCCGATATTGCCGCCAAGTCCGAGGGCGACGGCACCAAGACGGTGTACTTTGAGGTCTCCCCGCTGCAGTACGGCCTGTGGACCGCCGGCAAGGGCACCTTCATGAATGAGATCGCCGAGATGATCGGCCTGAAGAACTGCTTCGACGACGTGGAAGGCTGGGCCTCCATCTCCGAGGAGCAGGTGCTCGAGCGCAACCCCGACTATATCGTCACCATCACCATGTATTTCGGCGAAGGCCCCACGCCCACCGAGGAGCTGCTGGCCCGTCCCGGCTGGGAGAACGTCACGGCCATCAAGAACGCCGCGATCCTCAACCTGGTGGACAATGAGCTCAGCCGTCCGTCTCCCCGCCTGATGCAGGGCGCGCAGATGATGTACGACTTTGTCTATGGCGGCGCGGAAGAGAATGCTGCCTGATCCGAGCGACAAAAGAGAGGACGCTTCGGCGTCCTCTCCTTATATCCGGAGAAGGCGCAGGGAAGGCTTCGGTCCCGGCGCCTACCTGCTTTTCACGGCGATCATGTTCGCGAGCAGTGTCCGCGTCCCCGTTAAGGACACCCTTACGGTGATCTGGGCGGCAATCATGAAAAAGCCCATCCCGCCGATCCGCGCGAGCTCCATCATCCTTTCCGTGCGTCTGCCGAGGGTGATCTGCGTCGCGCTCACCGGCGCGTCTCTCTCCATAGCGGGCGCCGCCATGCAGGGCCTGCTCAAAAACCCTCTGGCCGACGGCTCCACCCTGGGCGTGAGCTCAGGCGCGGCCCTCGGCGCGGCGCTGGCCATCGCCTTTGAGATCACGATCCCGTGGCTGCCCTTTGCCGGAACCATGGTGATGTCCATGGCCTTCGCGTTCCTCTCGCTGATACTGATCCTGTCGCTGGCTTACCGGCTGGATTACTCCCTGTCCACCAGCACGATCATCCTCATCGGCGTGATCTATTCCATGTTCATCAACAGCGTGCTCTCGCTGGTGATCACCTTTGCGGGCGACCACCTCAAGAGCATCACCTACTGGACCATGGGTTCTCTCGCCGGCAGCAGCTATAAGAACGCGCTGGTGCTTCTCGGAGCCATGGTGATCTGCGGCTCGCTGATCCTGTTCCATGCCCGGGAACTCAACGCCTTCGCCATCGGCGAGGACAACGCCCGCCACATCGGCGTCAATGTCCGCAGGGTAAAGCTCACGATCATGATCACGGTATCCGTCCTCATCGGCGTGTGCGTGTCCATCGGAGGGACCATCGCTTTCGTCGGCCTTGTGACGCCCCATATGGTCCGCATGATCACCGGACCCAACCACAAGCGCATCCTTCCCGCCAGCCTGTTCGGCGGCGCCACGTTCCTTATGCTGGCGGACCTGGCGGCCCGGATCCTGTTCAACCCCAGAGAACTGCCCATCGGCGTGGTCACCTCCTTTATCGGAGCCCTCCTGTTCGTGAATATCTTCTATCAGACAAGGAGGGGAAAGTGATGGCCATGCTGGAAGCGCGCGATCTCACGGTCCGATACGGAGAGCGGGCGGTCGTCGACGGCGTGAGCTTCACGCTGGAGGAAGGCCGCTGGCTGATGCTGATCGGACCCAACGGAGCGGGAAAATCCACCATTGTCAACGCCGTGGCTCAGAGCGCTCCGTATACCGGAGAGGTGTTTTTCCGGGGAGAAAACGTCCGGCGCTACCGGCCCACCGAGCTGGCGCGCAATATCGGCATCCTGTCGCAGAACCACTCCGTGGGCTATTCCTTCACCGTGGAGGAGGTCGTTCGTCTCGGACGGTACTCCTACGCCCCGGGCATCTTCTCCCGTCACAGCGACGCCGACGAGGAGAGCGTGGAGCGGGCCCTGGAGCTCACGGGGCTTACGCCGCTGATGGAGCAGTCGGTGCTGACGCTCTCCGGAGGCGAACTGCAGCGCACATTTCTCGCGCAGCTGCTGGCGCAGAATCCGAAGCTGCTGATCCTGGACGAGCCAACCAACCATCTGGACCTGGTCTATCAGAAGCAGGTGTTCGCGCTGATCTCCGAATGGCTTCGCGAGCCGGGCCGGGCGGTGATCTCGGTGGTCCACGACCTGAGTCTTGCCCGCGCCTACGGCACCGACGCGCTGCTGCTCAGCGGCGGGCGGCCGGTTTACTGCGGTCCCATCGAGGGGGCCTTCGCGCCCGAGACGCTCAACGAGGTATACTCCATGGATGTCGGAGAGTGGATGCGGCGCATGCTCGGACAATGGAGGTAAATGCGTGCCGGCTCTCCCGGCCGGCGAATCGAAAAAACGAAGCGGCGGAAGAATGTCTTCCGCCGCTTTTGCGTTTTGTAAAGGATTTTAAAAGAATCTTAAGGTATTATCCTCTTTTTTCTTAATCTCCGTTCTGATATTCTTGGGACTGTAAGGGGGAGAGAACGATGTACACCATCCTTATCTGCGACGACGAGCCGGACATCCGCGCGGCGCTGCGCATCTACCTGACGGGCGAGGGCTACGACGTCCTGGAAGCAGGGACCGGAGACCGGGCCCTGGAGCTCATGGCGGAGCGTGAGGTCCACCTTGTGCTCATGGACATCATGATGCCCGGCATGGACGGCATGACCGCCACGGCGAAGCTGCGCGAGACGAGCAACGTGCCGGTGATCCTTATCACCGCCAAAAGCGAGGACAACGACAAGATCCTCGGTCTTACCGTCGGAGCGGACGACTATGTCACCAAGCCGTTCAACCCCCTGGAGGTGCTGGCACGGGTCCGGGCTCAGCTGCGCCGCTATGCTCAGCTGGGCGGCATGGCGGTGAAAAACACGGCGCTCGTCTGCGGCGGCGTCGTGATGGACGACGAGGCCAAGCGGGTAACGCTGCACGGCGAGGAGATCGCGCTCACCCCCACGGAGTACGATATCCTGCGCCTTCTGCTTCAAAACCCGGGAAAGGTCTTTTCCTCCAGGGAGATCTACTCTCAGGTGTGGAGGGACGAGCCGCTGTCCGCGGAGGGAACGGTGCCGGTGCACATCCGCCATCTCAGGGAAAAGCTGGAGATCGATCCGGCCAGTCCCAGACTGCTCAAGGTGGTATGGGGCAAAGGCTACAAGCTGGAGGATAAAAGAAAATGAACAGACTTCTGAACAGTTACGCGGCGCGGGTTTTCGCGTTTTTGCTCTGCTGCATACTTGGGCTGGGCACCATGGTCTGCGCGCTGAGCTTCGCCTATTGCCGCTATGAGCCGGGCATGGGCACCGGTGACGAGAGGAACTTTTTTCAAAGCGAGCTGGCGTATGAATACGCGCAGTCCCAGGTCTGGAACGCCATGCAGGGCGCATATCTCGCCGACCGCCCGGAAAGCAGGGACACGAATTCGTACATTCCGGTCCGGGAGCCTGAGGATCCCTTCAGCTGCGTGATCTACCGTGCCGACGGCTCCGTAGCCGCCGATACCCGCAAAAGCGGGTCGCGCCGGATCAGCGCCGATACGGTTTTCGAATGGACGGACGGCTATACGGCGGAATGCTACGTCAATCTTCCGGCGAGGCGCGGCACGCTGCTGTATAATTACGTTACGCTCTACGATTTCCTTTATAACGGCCGGGATCTGTTTCTTCCGATCGGAATGGGGTGCGCGGCGCTGACGCTGCTGCTGTTCGTGTTTCTGATGGCTGCCGCCGGCCGCACGCCGGAGGGCGTTAAACTCGGCGGCTTTCATCGCTGGCCGCTGGAGCTCTACGCGCTGCTGCTGGGCACGGGCGCCGCGGGCTGTGTCGCGGCTCTGCTGGAGGTCGTCCGGCAGGATATATCCCGTTACTCGGATGTGTTTGCCGCTGCCTGCGGGACGATGATCCTCGGGGCGGGAATGTGCTGCCTGCTGGGGTGCATGACGCTCTCGGCGAGGATCCGCGCGGGGAAATGGTGGAGGAACACCGTTGCGTTCTTCTGCCTGAAATGGGGATGGCGTCTGATGTCATGGTGCGGCAGGCTCCTGCTCCGCTGCGCGCTCCGGCTGTGGAAAGGCCTGCGCGGCTTTGTCCGCGGCGCCGGAAGAGCCGCTCTGGCGCTGCCCCTTTTCTGGAAAGCGGCCGTCGTCTACGGGGCTTTCGCTCTTGTTAACATAATTTTGTCGCTCAACTCGATATGGAACGGGGACATGGACGCGGCGGTGATTTGGGCCGCGCAGCAGCTCAAAAAGCTCCGGGACGCCGGCCGGGCGCTGGCCGCGGGAGATCTGGGGTACACGGTCGATACGGCGCGGATGCTTCCCGCACTCAAGGAGCACGCGGAGAACCTGAGCGCGGTGAGACTGGGTATGAGCAGGGCGGTCGACGAGCGTATGAAATCCGAGCGCTTCAGGACCGAGCTCATCACCAACGTGAGCCACGACCTCAAAACGCCGCTTACCTCTATCGTCAGTTACGTGGACCTGCTGAAAAATGAGCCGATCGAAAGCGAGAAAGCCCGGGAGTACATCGATGTGCTCGACCGGCAGAGCCAGAGACTCAAAAAACTGACCGCGGATCTGGTGGACGCCTCCAAAGCCTCCAGCGGCGCGCTCACCGTCAATCCCGAACCGGTGGATCTGGGCGAGCTGGTGCGCCAGTCGGCAGGGGAGTACGCCGAGCGCTTCGCCGCGGCGTCGCTGACGCCGGTGCTCGGCCTGCGGGAGGAAGAGACCGTCGTCACGGCCGACGGAAGGCTGCTCTGGCGCGTACTGGACAATCTTCTGACCAACGCGGTCAAATACTCGCTGCCCGGTACCAGAGTTTATCTGGATGTGACGAAAAGCCCCGGCACCGCCTCGATCTCCGTGAAAAACATATCCCGGGAGGCGCTGAACATCCCCGCGGAGGAACTTATGGAACGCTTCGTGCGCGGCGACGCCTCCCGCAGCAGCGAGGGGAGCGGCCTGGGGCTGTCCATCGCGCGCAGCCTTACCGAGCTGATGGGGGGAGAACTGCGCATCACGCTCGACGGCGATCTTTTCAAAGCGGAGATCCTGTTCCCCTCCGGAACGAAGTGAATACAAAAACCTTTCCGCGCCGGAGGGAACGAATTGCCCCTCCGGCGCGTCATATCTGTGACAGGATCGGACGGATCCTGCGGAAAGGAACGAAAACCATGAGAAAAACAGTTAACATAATTTTGACAGCCGCGCTGTGTCTCGGTCTTTTGGCCGGCTGCGCGAACTCCTCCGCCGGGGGAGAAAGCGGGGCGCCCACGTTTACTCCGCAGCCCACCGCGACACCCGAACCGCCTTCCACCGTTCCGGATCCGACGGCTGTGCCGGAGAAAAACGGCATGTACGATCTCCTCTCCGACGTATTCGACCGCTATCACTTCGGCACGGCGGGCAGCTCACTCACCGGAGCGTTCTATGCCGCTTCCCTTGTGGACTGGGGCATGAAAAACGGGACCGGGGCCACGGTGAACGGCGCGCGCGCCTGGGACCGGGGCACGGAAAACGAGTACGGCGAGAGCCTGGAGGAAAAACTCTCGAGCCTGTATGTCACGGCGATGTCCTTTTACGGACCGGGTCTCGCGATCCTCGGCGACTGCGGGTGGCAGGGAGAATGGGAGTATTCCTCCGCCGATATCCGCAGCGTGTTTCAGCCGCTCTTCCCGGCGCTCGGCATGGAAGCGCCTTTTGTGGCGCGCGTCTATTATCCCGACGACGGGGTCACGGCTCTTCGCGCGGAGGGCCGGGTGATCGATCCCGCGCCCGGGGCGGACATCGCCCGCGAACTCAGCGCCGCTCTGGACGGCCGCGTGCTGACCGACGGAGCCGCGATCCTGAGCGCGTCGCTGGAGGGGACGGAGCTGACGATCGACATCAACACTGCCTTCGCTGACCGGATCCGTTCCTTCGGCACGAGCGGCGAGCTGCTGACTGTCGCCGCTGTGGTGAATACGGCGCTGGACGCAGTGGGAGAGGCGCAGAGCGTGCGTATCACCGAGAGCGGCGCTCCTTTGGAAACCGGGCACAATATCTACTCCGAGCCCATGACGTATTATGAACCGTGAACGGATCGACGGGAGGACAGGAACAATGAAACGGATCTCGGCTTTTTGTATCGCCGCCGCTCTGGCGCTGTCCCTTTTCGCGTGCGGAGCGGGAGGGACGGCTGTTACGCCCTCGCCGGAAGCGCCGGAGCCCGCCGTGACCCCCGGGCGGACGGACAGTCCCTCGCCCGAGGCGGCAGGCGCCGCCCCGGCTGAGGAAGCTCCCCCGCTGCGCGTGGAGATCACACGGGACGAGGACACGGTCACGGACGATTCCGGCTCGCTCGTGCTGTTCCGGTACGGCGCCGACCGGGCGCGAGTCGTGCTCGGCGGGGCTCCCGGGGCGGAGGAGAGGATCAACGCGGCGCTGGATGAGGCGTACAGACTGTTTGAGGAAGGCGATCCCAACGCCGACGGCGGGGGA
>CACXMX010000081.1 GCA_902768805.1 Oscillospiraceae bacterium | reverse complement strand
ATCTTCGGCACCGACAGCCAGGGCTACGACATGGCCCTGCGGCTGGCCGGCGGCATCCGGCTGAGCCTGGTGCTGGCGGTGGTGATATCGGCCATCAACCTGACCATCGGCGCGATCTACGGCGCCGTCGAGGGTTATTACGGCGGCTGGGTGGATATGCTCCTTGAGCGTATCTCGGACATCCTGGCGGACGTGCCGTTCATCGTGGTGGCCACGCTCTTCCAGCTGCACCTGGCCAAAAAGGTGGGGCCAGTGCCGAGCCTGCTGTTCGCTTTCGTCGTTACGGGGTGGATCGGCATCGCCTACCGCACCAGGACCCAGTTCTACCGATTTAAGGGCCAGGAATACGTACTGGCGGCCCGGACCCTGGGCGCCAGGGACCGGCGCATCATATGGAAGCATATCTTCCCCAACTCGCTGGGCACGATCATCACGTCCAGCGTGCTGGTCATCCCCGGCGTCATCTCCAGTGAGAGCATGCTCTCCTACCTGGGTATCGTCAAGCTGGGCGACGCGAAGACCACGTCCCTGGGCACTCTGCTGTCCGACGCGGCGCCGATCTGGACCAATTATCCGCATCTGCTGCTGTATCCGGCGCTGGTGCTGTCGCTGCTGATGATCTGCTTCAACCTGTTCGGCAACGGACTGCGGGACGCCTTCAACCCGTCCCTGCGCGGAGTGGAGGACTGAGCATGGATACGATACTGGATGTCAGAAACCTGACAGTCTCCTTCCGCACCTCCGGCGGCACGCTCAAGGCGGTGCGCGACATCTCCTTCGAACTGGAGCGGGGCAAGACCCTGGCCATCGTGGGCGAGTCCGGCTCGGGCAAGTCCGTCACCTCCAAGGCCATCCTCGGGATCCTGGCCGGCAACTCCATCATCGAAGGCGGCGAGATCCTCTACGACGGCAAGGACCTGCTGAAGATCTCCGAAGAGGAGATGTGCACGATCCGGGGCAACCGGATCTCCATGATCTTCCAGGACCCGCTCTCCTCGCTCAACCCGATCGTCAAGATCGGCCGGCAGATCACCGAGGCCATGCTGCTCAAGGACCGCGGCAACCGTCAGAGCGCGAAAAAGGAGTTCAACCGCGTGCTCGCGCTGATCCGAGAGAACTCCTCCGCCGCCCTTGGGGCGGAGAGCTCCGCCAAGGTACAGCAGCTGGTGAAGACCTTCAACGATTTCAACGTGGAAGGCACCAAGATGGAGACCGCCTACAACGAGGCGCGGGCCGTGGCGGAGACGCTGATCTCCTCGGCGGAGGACTTTTTGTTCCTCGCCTCCAAGAACCAGAAGCTGGATATAAAAGGCACCCTCCAGACCATGGGCAAAAAGCTCGGTTCCGTGAAGAATGAGTTCCTCACCTGGGGATACGACGAGCAGATCACCGCGCTCTCCCGTGAGCTGTTCACGGCGCGCGGCAAGACGCCCGGCAAGGCCTCCGAGGTCCCCACGCCTGTCGTCGACGCGGTCCGGAAGATGGACGAGCTCCTCAGGAGCATCTGTTCGGCTCCCAAACCGGATTTCTTCCGCATCGGCTATTACAAGCTGAAAAACCCCGACGCCGACCTCCACTCCATGAGTATCGAGCAGCTCAACGAAGAGGCGCTGGCCTTTCTGGACAGCAGCTTCATGCTGGATTTCCTGGAGATGGAGCAGCGCGGCGCGGAGTATTCGTTCCGCACCGCCCTGGAGAGAAAAAAGGCCGTTATCAGCGAGCTCGGTGCGGCGCGGGAGACTTTCCGGAATGGGGAGATCCGGCGCGGGAGCGCCAAAAAGGCGGCCGCGGCCGCGGCAGACCTGGTGGAGAAGTCCATCGACCGGATGGAGATCATCAAGGACTCCCAGGCCTATACGTTCCGCACCGCCCTCAACGACGCGATCGACCGCTACTGCGACGCCGTAAAAAAGAACCCCAAAGAGGAAGCCCGCTTCGAGCGCCAGTCCCGCAAGCGCGAGAGACTGATCGCGCGCGGGAAGACCGTGGACTGGAAGGTCGTGCCCAAGGTGGTCTACGACCTGGACGATCTGCGCGAAAATATCATCAGCTGCTTCGACAGGCTGATCGCTCACTATGAGGAATACATCGCCGCGGCGGACAGCGTGGATTTCCGAGAGCGCAGCGTGGGCATTATCGACTACCTCAAGGAGAAAGCCTCCCAAATGGTCTACCGGGTCACCCGGGCCATGGCCAAGGAGAAGGCCATAGAGCTGATGGAAGAAGTGGGCATCCCCGAGCCCCGTATCCGCTACAACCAGTACCCCTTCGAGTTCTCCGGCGGCATGCGCCAGCGCATCGTTATCGCCATCGCCCTGGCCGCCAACCCCGATATCCTGATCTGCGACGAACCCACCACGGCCTTGGACGTGACGATCCAGGCCCAGATCCTGGAGCTGATCAACAGCCTCAAGGCACAGCGCAACCTGTCGGTCATCTTTATCACCCACGACCTGGGCGTGGTGGCCAACATGGCGGACGACATCGCCGTAATGTATGCCGGGAAGATCATCGAGTACGGCACTGCGGACGACATCTTCTATGATCCCCGCCACCCCTACACCTGGGCGCTGCTGAGCTCCATGCCCGACCTGGACACCAAGGAGAAGCTCGAGGCCATCCCGGGCACGCCGCCCAACATGATCTATCCCCCCGAGGGCGACGCCTTCGCGCCCCGGAACAAATACGCCCTGCAGATCGACTTCGAGCAGCAGCCGCCCCCGTTCCGGGTCTCTCCGACCCACTGGGCCGCCACGTGGCTCCTCCATCCGGACGCGCCGCACGTCGACCCGCCGAAGATCATCGTCGACCGCATCGAACGGATGACGAAAAAAGCGGGAGGTGAGATCTGATGAGCGCAAGCGATAAGGAAATCCTGCTGCGCGTAGAGAATCTGTGCCAGTATTTCAAGTCGGGCTCCTACGAGAACAAGGCTGTGGATAACGTCAGCTTTGACATCCGGAAGGGAGAGGTCTTCGGCCTCGTGGGCGAGTCCGGCTGCGGCAAGACCACCACCGGGCGGTCGATCATCAAAATCTACGACATCACCTCCGGCAGCATCTATTTCAAAGGCCAGCGCATCTGTGCCGGCACCCGCAGCTACCGCGACGCGATCAAGGCCGCCCGGAAGGAACTCCGCTCCGGGGCGGACGGGGAGCGCCGGAAGGAACTGGAGGCCTCCATCTCCGCCAACCGTGAGGAGATCCGGAAGGCGAAGTACGACCATAAGAACGCGGACCGGCTCTATGCCGAAAAGCAGGTCGCTCTTGTAAAGGAAAAATACGCAAAGCTGCTCGCCGAGAGTCCCAATGACGCCGAGCTGAAGCGCCGGTACAAAGACGAGCTGCGCGTGGCGAAGAACACCAAGCTCATCACACAGATCCAGATGATCTTCCAGGATCCCATCGCCTCGCTGGACCCGCGCATGACCGTGCGCGAGATCATCTCCGAGGGCCTGGTGATCAACGGGATCCGGGACAGGGAGTACATCGACGAAAAGGTCTACGAGATCCTGAAGATGGTGGGTCTCGTGCGGGAGCACGCGGGCCGATATCCCCATGAGTTCTCCGGAGGCCAGCGGCAGCGCATCGGCATCGCCCGAAGCGTGATCATGCACCCCGATCTTCTGATCGCCGACGAGCCCATCTCCGCGCTGGACGTGTCCATCCAGGCGCAGGTCATCAACCTGATGAACGAGCTGCGCGACCAGCTGGGGCTGACGATCCTGTTCATCGCCCACGACCTGAGCGTGGTAAAGTATTTCTCCGACCGCATCGGCGTCATGTATTACGGCAACATGGTGGAAATGGCGGACTCCGACGAGCTGTTCGCCCACCCGATGCACCCGTATACTCGCTCGCTGCTCTCCGCGATCCCCCTGCCGGATCCGCACTCGGAGAAGCGCCGTGTGCGCATCACCTATAACGCGCTGGCGGCCCATGACTACAGCACGGACAAGCCGTCCTTCCGTGAGATCATCCCGGGCCATTTCGTGCACTGCAACGACGCCGAGGAGGCGGCCTACCGGGAGGAATTCGGTCTGTGAGAAAAGCCCCGGTCCGATACGCCGTCACGGCCGCGCTGGCCGCGCTGACCGCCGCGGGGCATCTGTGGCTGCACGGCTGGTCCCGTACGCTTCCGGCAGAGGAGCGGTACCGTATCCTCTGCGACGCCTTTACGGTTCCGGGCCTGATGCTGGTGCTGATCGCGGCGCTGGTGGCGCTGTCCAACGAGGGGAGCTTTGACGCGCTGGGCTACGCGGTGCGATATACCGTACGGCGACTGATCCCCGGCGCGGGGCTCCGGCAGGAGACCTACGGCGAGTTTGTGGAACGCCGCCGGGAACAGGGCCGCGTGAAAGGCTACGGCTTCCTTCTGCATGTGGGGCTTGTGTTCCTGTGCGCCGCGGGCGTGTTTCTGTATCTCTACTTCAAAACGGCATAACGACTCCGGAGACGGCTCCCGCTGCGAAAGCGGGGCCCGTCTCCGGATTTTTGTTTCCTATGTTAAAAGTGACAAAAACCGGACGGAACTCAATTGACCTTTGTGGTGATTGTGCTATAATTACTATATTACGTACAACATAGGAGGGATCCATATGCAATACAATCGTCTGGGCCATTCCGATCTGACCGTCTCGCGCATCTGCATCGGAACGATGACCTTCGGCGACAGGGTGGATCAGGCCGAGGCGGCGCGCTGCTGTGATCTGGCGCTGGAGCGGGGCGTCAATTTCTTTGACACCGCCGACATATATCCCCCCGGACCGGGACTTGCCGGAAAGAGCGAGAAGATGCTCGGCAAGGCGCTCAAGGGCAAGAGGGACAAGGCCATTATCGCCACCAAGGTGGCCGGCGCCATGGATTTCAAGGCCGGAAAAACGGGCGGGCTGAAGCACGACTATGTGATACAGGAGGCGGAGGACAGTCTCCGCCGGCTGGGCACGGACTATATCGACCTTTATTACGCCCATTTCCCGGATAAAAACGTGAGCTGCGCGGAGCTGATCACCACAATGAACGAGCTGATCCGCGCCGGAAAGATCCGGCATTACGGCGTGAGCAATTTCCCCGCCTGGCGGATCTGCGAGATGGTTTTCACCGCCCGGGAGCTGGGCCTTGAGCCGCCCGTGGTGACTCAGAGCGTGTACAATCTGCTGACCCGCGGAGCGGAAGACGAGATCATACCCTTTGCCGAGGCGTACGATCTAGGCGTGGTGGCCTTCAACCCGCTGGCCGGCGGAATGCTTACCGGGAAATACCAGCAGGGTTCGAATGTGGAGGGAAGCCGCTTCGCCCTGCAGAAGGGCTATGAGATGCGTTATTACTCCGACGCCAACCGCAGCGCCGTCGCCCAGCTGGAGGAGATCGCCGCGCTCCGCGGCCTGAGCGTGATCGAACTGGCCTACGCGTGGCTGCTGGGGCATAAGCGCCTCCACG
>CACXMX010000080.1 GCA_902768805.1 Oscillospiraceae bacterium | reverse complement strand
TGCCGCGTCACGCCCAGGGCGGAGATCCCGGTCACCGTGCCGGTGAGGACGCGCGACTCGTCCGTGTCCAGCGTTACGGGCAGCGTGTCGCCCACACGGAGCCCGCCCAGGTCCATCTCGTCCACCTGGGCGACGATCTCGGGATCGTCGGAGTGGAGCAGGCGGCACAAAAGCCGGCCCTTCCACACCTGTTCCCCCGGGCTCACGCCCAGAAGCCCCACCACCCCGGCGGAAGGAGCGGTCACGTCCGGGGAGGCGCCGGCGTCGGCGTCCGGGGCCATCACGCGCAGCAGCACGTCGCCCTTTTTCACCGTGTCGCCGGGGGCGACCAGGATCTCGGCCACGCGCCCGGCGGCGGGGACGGGCAGATCGTCGCGGTAATACGTGCGGCCCACCCCCACCTTGTCCTCGGAGCGGCGCTTCGAGTTCAGGAACAGGTCCACGTTCCGGCCGGAGCGGAAGCTGCCGGAGGTGACCTCCGCCTCATAGCCGCCCTCGCCGGCGGCGATGACGACGCAGGTGCCGTTCTTGCCGTTCAGGCGGAAGTACAGCGTGTCGCCCACATGCACGTGGCGGTTCTTCTCGCGGTTGTATGCCCCGGCGTAGGTGCCGCGGACGCGCAGCTGCGAGGCGGGCTCCAGCGCCAGCACGGAGCCATAGGTGCTCATCACGGCGTCGGCGCTGTCCCCGGCCTCGGCGAAGACGCGGCGCACGGTCCCGTCCTCAGGCGCGGTGATGTCCGCGGTCCGCAGCGTGAACAGGGTCTCGCCGGCGCTCACGGCGTCCCCGAGCTCGTGATCGAAGGGGAGGAGCGTCCCGGAGTACGGAGCCGTTATGTCCTCGAAAGAGGCGGCCTGCACCGAGCCGTTGGCGATATTGTACGCGCTCAGGTCCGTTTCGGCCGCCGCGGGCAGGCACAGCGCCGCGGAGAGGACCAGGCACAGGACAAGGGAGAGGATCTTCTTCATTATGTCAACTCCTTTTGGGGGATCGGTCGGTTTTCGGAGGTCATTCCACGCTCTTCAGGGCTTCCACCATGTCGATGCCGCGGACCTTCCGGGCGAGGAAGCGCTCGATGAGCAGCGTGTAGGCAAAGGTGATCGCGCTGGCGAGCAGCACCGAGCGGAGGCTGACATGGCTTTCGAACACCATGTTCTCGAATTCGCAGGTGCGCAGGATGACGCCCACCAGCACGATCCCGGGCGGGATCCCGGCGGCCACGCCGATCAGCGCGGTAAGGCTGCTCTCGCGCAGCATCAGCGAGCGGATCTCCCGCTGGTGGTAGCCCAGTACCTTCAGCGTGGCGTAGTCGCGCACCCGCTCGGTGAAGTTCATCAGGCCCATGTTGTAGCAGATCACAAAAGCCAGGCCCAGCGCCGCGCCGGATAGGATGGAGAAGGCGGTGGAGGTGGCGTCGAGGATCGTCATGCCCTGGTTGAACTGGTCCTCCAGGTATTTTACCGATTCCACCTCGTCCATCTCATCAAGCCGGTGCAGGGTCGCTTCGTCCGGGGCGACGATCAGCAGCGAGGTCGCCCGGAAATCCCCCTTGCGGCAGGCCTTCCACGCCGTCTCGCTCATGAACAGGCCCTGGGCGGCGTTCGTGTCGGCAAAGGCCGCGGCGGTGAGCTCCAGAGGCTCGGTGTCGCCGGGGAGATACACCTCCACCGGGTCGCCGAGCTCCACGCCCATCACCCGGGCCAGCTTGCGGCTCATGACCAGGTCCCGCTCCGGCATGGGCATCACCGTCTGATCGGGACTCAGGCGGATGATGGTCTGGCCGTCCTTCATCACGGTCAGCGGGCAGGCGCGGGCGGTCCCGCCGCCGTGCAGCGACACGCTCAGCTCCATCACGCCCTCAATCTTCTCGGCGTTGAGGCGGGCGCGGTAGCTCTCCAGAGTGCCGGCCTCGCCGCTCTTGAGCTCGGCGCGCAGCTCGTAGGACATCGTGCCGCCGTAATAGCGGCGCATGAACCAGGTCAGCGACTCCTGCAGGCCGAAGGTGGCGATGATGAGCATGTTGCAGCAGGCGATGCCCACCAGAAGGATGGCCGTGCGGCCCTTGTTGCGCATCAGGTTGCGCACGATCATCTTGCTGTTGAAGCTCAGGCGCTTCCACACTCCGGTCCAGCGCTCCAGCAGGATGCGCGTTCCCCCCTTCGGGGGCTTGGGGCGGAGCAGGTCCGCCGTCTGCTCGGCCAGAGAGGAGCGCAGCGCGTACATGCATATGGCCGCCGACAGCGCCACGCTCATGGCGGTCATGCCGTAGGCGATGGGACTGATGGGCGCGCGGAGCATGTAGGGGTAGCGGGAGTTGTGCACCATCATGTTCCACAGCACGTCCGGCAGCGTGTACCGCCCGACGTACAGCCCGATCACCGAGCCCACGCTCGAGGGCAGCAGCGCGTACCACAGATAGTGCCGGCGGATGCGGCGGTTGGTGTAGCCCAGCGCCTTGAGCGTGCCGATCTCCATGCGCTCGTTGTCGATCATGCGCTTGAGCGTCGACACCACGATCAGCGCAGCCACCGAGAAGGCCAGCACCGGGAACACATAGGTCATGCCCCGGAACATGCCGGCGTAGCCGCGGGCCAGGGAGATGTTCCTGTGGGAGGCGGTGGACACCACGATGGCCGAGGGGACCGCGTCCTCTATGGCCGCGCGTACGGTCTCGGCGTCGGCGCCATCCTCCAGCTTGACCAGGACGCTGGTATAGGGCAGGTCCGGCACCGCCGCGTGGGAGAGGATAAGAAAGCCGTAGTGCTCCGGGTCGGGGGCGATCTCCTTGCTGGTGATGGTGTATTCCGCCGAGAGCACGGTGCCCCGGACGACGAAGCGCATGGACCGCCCGGCGATGTTCAGCGTCACCGTGTCGCCCACGGCAAATCCGTGCGCGGCGGCGAACTGCTCTTCCATCAGGCAGCCCTTGGTATCGGCGGATTTCAGCGCCGTCCCGGAGCGGAGATAGGGCTTGTTGAGCAGCGGCTCGCCCTCGTAGATCTCCAGCGCCGCCTCCACGCCGTCTCCGACGTTCTCCACGTCCGCGGTGATCGAGGTGCGCGGCTGTGCCTCGGCCACGCCGGGGGTGTGGCGCACGCGGGCGATCTCCCGCCGGGAGATGGACGAGGCGCTCACCCAGAAATCCGACAGGGCGCACTCCTCAAAATAGGTCTCCACGGTGAGGTCCATCAGCCGCCAGGTGCCGTCCAGCCCGGAGAACACCCAGGTCCCCAGGAAGCACAGCAGGGTCATCGCGATGAACTGCATCGCGTTCTCCCGCATGTCCCGCAGCAGCTTGCGCCGGAGCATGCCGCGGCGCTTCACCATGTGATGTCCTCCACGCGGATCGGGCGCTCGTTGAGCTCCACGGACACGACAGCGCCGTTGCTCAGGCGGATGATCCGGTTGCCCAGCGGGGCGATGGAGGCGTTGTGGGTGATGATCACCACGGTGGTGGAGTAGTCGCGGCACAGGCGGGTCAGCAGCTCGAGCACCTGCTCGCCGGTTTTGCTGTCCAGGGCGCCGGTGGGCTCGTCGCACAGCAGCAGCGCCGGATTCTTGCACAGCGCGCGGGCTATGGACACCCGCTGCTGCTCTCCGCCGGACAGCTGGGGCGGGAAATTGTTCATCCGGTCGGCCAGGCCCACGTCCCGCAGGACCTGCTCGGGGTCCAGCGCGTCGCGGCACACCTGCCGGGCCAGCTCCACGTTCTCCAGCGCGGTCAGATTGTGCATCAGGTTGTAGAACTGGAACACGAAGCCCACGTCCAGCCGGCGGTAGTCCGTGAGCCGGTGATCGTTCATGTCGGTGATCACCTTGTCCCCCACGGTGATGCGCCCCGAGGTGACGCGGTCCATGCCGCCCAGCAGGTTCAGCACCGTGGTCTTCCCGGCGCCGCTGTGGCCCAGGATCACGCACAGCTCGCCTTTTTCTATGGTGAAGCTCACGTGGTCCGCCGCGTGCACCACGGTGTCCCCGGCGGGGTAGTCCCTGCATACGTTGTCGAATTCTATGTAAGCCATGTGTCTCCTCCGATGACGGGGCGGTTTGCTTCGGCAAAGATAAAAGTACGCCGTTCCCGAATCCTTGTCAAGGGAACGGTAAGGACGGCCCCTGCGCGCCGTCCGTGACGCGCGGGGCCGTCCCGCCGGTTTCGGGGTCATTCGACCTCGATCTGTTTGATGTTCATCTCGTTCCCCTGCAGCAGCCAGGTGCTGCCGCCGCCGCAGTAAGGACAGGTTTTGCCGTGTTCCACGGTGGGGTAGGTTTTTTTGCAGTCGTCGCACCAGGTGATCGCCGGCACGGTCTCGCAGATCAGCTCCGTCCCCTCGAACAGGGGGAACTTTTTCGTATACCAGTCCCAGTAGCTGTGCAGATACGAGGGCACGATCCCCGAGACCTCGCCGAACTCCAGCGTGACCGAGTGGAGCTTCCGCACTTGGTTCTCCTCCGCGATCCGGGAGACCTCCCGGACCACATAGTTTACCAGTCCCAGCTCGTGCATGGCTTATTTCCGGGAGGCGAGCTTTTTCACGATCTTCACGCCCCGCTTGGCGGCGTAGGCGCCGATGGCCTTGAACTTGTCCTCGGCGGGGACCATCTTCGAGTAGGCGTCGCCCATATTGCGCACCAGGTGGATGGCGTCGAACTTGCACTGCACGGTGCACATGCCGCAGCCGATGCACTTGTTGGTGTCCACCACGCTGCGCCCGCAGCTCAGGCAGCGGCTCGCCTCGGAGCGGATCTGCTCCGGGGTGAAGATCAGTCGCTCGTCGCTCATGGTGCGGACCTTGGCAGGGTCGGTGCCCTTCACGGCGCGGGCGGGTTTTTTGTAGGCGTCCACGGGCAGCACGATGTCGTCCTTGTTGAGCGGGGTGAAGTGGCGGGTGTTGCGGTGGATGGTAAGCGACTGGCCCTCGTTCACAAAGCGGTGAAGGCTCACGGCGCCCTCGCGGCCGGCGGCCAGGGCGTCCACCACGAACTTCTGCCCGAAATAGGCGTCGCCGCCGACGAAGATGTCGGGCTCGGCGGTCTGCAGCGTGACGGGGTCGGCCTTGGCGGTGCCGTTGCGGTTGAACTCCACCTTCGTGCCGGCGAGCAGGTCCTTCCAGTCGGCGCGCTGGCCGATGCAGTAGAGCACCGCGGAGCACTCGGCGGTCTCGGTGTCCGCGTCGTCAAATGTGGGGGCGAAGCGGCCCTCGGCGTCGCGCACGCTCAGGCAGCGGCGGAAGCGGATGCCGGAGCACTTCCCGTCCGCGGAAAGGATCTCGGTCTGGCCCCAGCCCGGATGCAGCGTCACGCCGTCGGCCTCGCACAGGGCGATGTCCTCTTCGCCCATGGGCATGTCTTCCCGGGACTCCAGGCAGTAGAGATCCACGCTCCCGGCGCCCTGACGGATCGCCGTGCGGGCCACGTCGGCGCCGATGTTGCCGCCGCCGATCACCACTACCTTTCCGGACAGCGGGGCGGCCGTGCCGGAGTTGACGGCCTTCAGCCAGTCCACGCCGGGCATCACACCCTCGGCGTCCTCGCCCGGCACGCCCAGCCGGCCGCCGTTCTGCAGGCCGATGGCCACGAAGAAGCCCTTATAGTCGACGCCGCAGCGGAACTGCACGCCCATCTCGCGGAGGATGTCGATCTCGGCGTTCACGATATCCTTCTCCAGGCGGAAGCCGGGGATGCCGGTCACCATCATGCCGCCGGGGACGGCGTCCTTCTCGAATACCACGGGGGAATAGCCCTCTATGGCCAGGAAATACGCGCAGGCCAGGCCCGCCGGGCCGGAGCCGATGATGGCGATCTTCTGGTCGAAGGGCTCGCGGGTGGTGGACATCATGGGCGGGACATAGCGGTGCTCGGCGTTCAGGTCCTGCGCCGCGATGAACTGCTTGATGTCGTCGATGGCCAGAGCCTCGTCCACGGTGCCGCGGGTGCACTCGTCCTCGCAGTATTTGCGGCAGATGGCGCCGCAGACGGCGGGGAAGGGGTTGTCGCGCTTGATGAGCTCCAGCGCCTCGCGGTATCTGCCCTCGCCGGCCATTTTGATGTAGCCCTGGATGGCGATGTGCAGCGGGCAGGCGGCCTTGCAGGGGGCGGTGCCGGTGGGCCAGGTCTGGATGACGCCGTTCTCGTTCCGGTAGTTCCAGTTCCACTTGTCCTCGCCCCATACGGTGTCGTCGGGCAGCTCCTGCTTCGGATACTCGATCTCGCCGTGCTTGGTGCACAGCTTCTGGCCCAGGCGGACGGCGCCGGCGGGGCAGACCTCCACGCATTTTCCGCAGGCCACGCACTTCTCCGGGTCGACCTCGGAGGTGTAGGCGGAGCGGGACATGTTGGGGGTGTTGAACAGCTGGCTCGTGCGCAGCGCGTTGCACACGCCCACCGCGCAGTTGCACAGGCCGAAGATCTTGTTCTCGCCGTCGATGTTGGTGATCTGGTGGACGTAGCCCTTCTCCTCGGCCTTGCGGAGGATCTCCATCGCCTCGTCGTAGGTGATGTCGTGGCCCATGCCGGTCTCGCGGCAGTAGTCCGCGAAATCGCCCACGCCGATGCACCAGTACTGCTCGATGTCGCCCGAGCCCTCGCCGCGGATGCGCTGCTGCTTGCGGCAGGAGCAGATGCCCACGCCGATCTGGCCGTCGTATTTCTTCAGCCAGTGGCTCAGATGCTCGATGTCCAGCGACTCGCACTCGGCGGGGATGGCCTGCTCCACGGGGATCACGTGCATGCCGATGCCGCCGCCGCCCGGAGGCACCAGATGGGTGATGCCGGCCAGGGGCAGGAAGGTCATCCGCTCAAAGAAGTCGGCGACCTGCGGCGTGACCGGGGAGATCTCCGGCCGCATGACCATGATCTCCGCGCTGCCGGGCACGAACATGTCCAGCACCCAGCGCTTTTCGTGGTTGGGGTTCTTGCCGTCCAGGTTTTCAAAGTGCCATTCCACCAGACTGGCCTGGCACAGCGCCTCGAGCACGGTCTCGAGATGTTCGTCGTCCCAGCCGCAGAGCTTTTTGAGCTGGGCGAAGGTCTTGGGCTTGCGCTTGCCCATTTTCAGCGCCAGGTCGAGGCAGTGGTCGGCCACCTCTTTGCCGTAGCGCCGTTCGGCATACTGTATGCCGCAGTCGATGCCCCAGTATTCGGGAGCCTCGGGGGACATTTTCTCCAGTCCCAGCAGGATCTCCTTCCGGTCGGTGATGATCTTGCCGAGCCGGAAGATCTTCTCGTCTCGGGTCAGCTTCGCCATGGGGTGATGTCTCCTCTCCTGTATTTTGATCGGGTCGTTCTCTCCGGTGAGATATCTGTGCCTTTACTCTGCCTTCCAGGCGCGGACTTCACGACGCAGCCAGCCGCACCAGGCGTCCACGCCCTCCCCGGTCTTCGCGCTGATGGGGAAGATCTCCAGCTTCGGGTTGCGGCGCAGGGCGTACTCGCGGACCTTGTCCATGTCGAAATCGAAGTAGGGCAGCACGTCGATCTTGTTGATGATCAGCGCGTGGCACACCTCGAAGATCAGCGGATATTTCAGGGGCTTGTCGTGCCCTTCGGGGACGGACAGGATCATCGCGTTCTTCACGCTGCCCGTGTCGAATTCCGCGGGGCACACCAGGTTGCCCACGTTCTCCAGCACCACCAGGTCCAGATCCTCCGCGCCGAATTCCCGCAGGCCCTGGGCCGTCATGTCCGCGTCCAGGTGGCACATGCCGCCCGTGTGGAGCTGAATGGCCCGGATCCCCGTTTCGGCGATGGCCGCGGCGTCCACGTCCGAGTCGATATCTGCCTCCATCACGCCCATGCGCAGCTCTCCGCGCAGCGCCTCTATGGTGCGGCGGAGGGTGCAGGTCTTGCCGCTGCCGGGGGAGGACATCAGGTTGAGCAGGAAGGTCCCCTGCCGCTTCAGCTCGCCGCGCAGCCGCTCGGCGCGCGCGTCGTTGTCGGCAAATATGCTCTCCTTGACTTCAATGATCTTGTAGGGTTCCATGTCGGCTCCTTTTCGTCGTTTTTGCGGGCGGGTCTTTGATCGATTATACCATGCCCCGGCAGAATGAACAACCGGAAAATGAATTATTCATTCTGTTTTGTATACTTTTGCGGCGCCCCGGTTTCCCGGCCCGCAGAGGCCGCTCCCGATGGGGAAAAGTTGCACGAAAAACCGGCGGGATGCCGCCGGCATTCATACATATTCATGAAATATAAATAAATAATCAATAAAACTTGACTTATATGAATAAATATTCTATACTTGCCGCATAAAATTCAGGAGGCGCAGCTATGAAAAAAGAAGACATCAAAAAAGTCGTCCTCGCCTACTCGGGCGGTCTGGATACATCGGTGATCATCCCCTGGCTGAAGGAGAACTACAACAACTGCGAGGTCATCGCCTGCGCGGCCGACGTGGGCCAGGGCGACGAGCTCGACGGGCTGGAGGAAAAGGCCATCAAGACCGGCGCGTCCAAGCTGTATGTGCTGGACCTGCAGGAGGAGTACGTCAACGACTTCATCATCCCCTGCATGAAGGCCGGAGCCGAGTATGAGGACTATCTGCTGGGCACCAGCCACGCGCGGCCCGTCATCGCCAAGGGCCTGGTGGAGGTGGCGCTCAAGGAAGGCGCCGACGCCATCGCCCACGGCTGCACCGGCAAGGGCAACGACCAGGTCCGCTTCGAGCTGGCCATCCAGCACTTCGCCCCCGGCATGCACATCATCGCCCCCTGGCGCGAGTGGACCATCAAGTCCCGCGAGGAGGAGATCGACTACGCCGAGGCCCACGACGTGCCGCTGCGCATCAGCCGCGAGACCAACTACTCCAAGGACAAGAACCTGTGGCACCTGTCCCACGAGGGGCTGGACCTGGAGGACCCGGGCAACGAGCCTCAGTACGAGAAGGACGGCTTCCTCGAAATGAGCGTGTCCCCCACGCAGGCGCCCGACACGCCCACCTATGTGACCATCGAGTTTGAAAAGGGCATCCCCGTCGCGCTCAACGGCGAGAAGCTCAGCCCCAAGGCGATCATCTACAAGCTCAACATCATCGGCGGCGAGAACGGCATCGGCCTGCTGGATCTGGTGGAGAACCGGCTGGTGGGCATCAAGTGCCGCGGCGTGTACGAGACCCCGGGCGGCTCGATCCTCTACAAGGCGCACAAGGTGCTCGAGACCATCTGCCTGGATAAGCTCACCGCCCACGAGAAGCAGAAGCTGGCCATCACCTTCGGCGAGCTCGTGTACAACGGCCAGTGGTTCACCCCGCTGCGGGAGGCGCTCAGCGCCTTCGTGGACAAAACCCAGGAGCGCGTCAACGGCACCGTGAAGCTCAAGCTGTACAAGGGCAACATGATCAACGCCGGCGTGTGGAGCCCCAACTCCCTGTACGATCCGGAGATCGCCACCTTCGGCGAGAGCGACTACAACCAGGCCGACGCCGCCGGCTTCATCAACCTCTACGGCCTGCCCATCAAGGTACAGGCGCTGGTGGACAAAAAGAAATAATAATGAATACGGAAGAATGAACGGTGAATGATTGCCGTGTCCTTCGGACCGTTATCCTTATCGCCGCGGAGCGGCACCGCAATTCTTCATTATTCACCATTCTCCGTTCATTATTCTATGAAACAGACTTCCTGAGACTGAAAACCATCCTGCGCGTCTGACGGCGCGCAGGATATTCCACAAAAAGGATCTTTATTATGGCTAAGATGTGGACCGGTGTAACCGCCGGCAATACCGATCCCCTGGCGGACGACTTCAACTCCTCCATCCGCTTTGACAAGCGCCTGTACTCCCAGGACATCCGCGGCAGCATGGCCCACGCCGCCATGCTCTCGGCCCGGGGTATCATTACCGACGCCGAGCGCGACGAGCTGTGCGCCGGCCTGGGCGAGATCCTCGCGGATATCGGCAGCGGCGCCCTGGCGGTGGATCCCGGCTGCGAGGACATCCATATGTTCGTGGAGCAGGTGCTCACCGAGCGCATCGGCGACACGGGCAAAAAGCTCCACACCGCCCGCAGCCGCAACGATCAGGTCGCGCTGGACATGCGCATGTACCTGAAGGAGGAGTGCGATTCCATATCCGGCCTGGTGCGGGACCTGGCCGCGGCGCTCACCGACCGGGCCGAGGAGCACAAGGCGAGCATCATGCCCGGCTATACCCACCTCCAGCGGGCCCAGCCGGTCACCTTCGGCCATTATCTGATGGCCTACGTCATGATGCTGCTGAGGGATCTGGGCCGGCTCGCCGACGCGAAGAAGCGCATGGACGTCTCGCCCATCGGCTGCTGCGCCCTGGCCGGAACCACCTACGACACGGACCGCCGCATGGAGGCGGACCTGCTCGGCTTCGCGGACGTGACGGCCAACAGCATGGACGGCGTGTCCGACCGGGATTTCTGCCTGGAGCTGCTGGGCGCGGTGTCGATCCTGATGATGCATCTCTCGCGCCTGAGCGAAGAGCTGATCCTTTGGGCGAGCTGGGATCATGCCGCAGAAGCGCAACGCCGACATGGCCGAGCTGATCCGCGGCAAGACCGGCCGGGTCTACGGCGACCTGATGGGCCTGCTCACCGTGCTCAAGGGCCTTCCCCTCGCCTACAACAAGGACATGCAGGAGGACAAGGAGGGCGTGTTCGACGCGGTGGACACCGTGAAGATGTGCCTGAGCGTGATGACCCCGATGATCGCCACGATGGACGTCTACACCGACAACATGCTCCGCGCGGCCAAAACCGGATTCATCAACGCCACGGACCTGGCCGACTACATGACCAAAAAGGGCGTGCCCTTCCGCGCGGCCTACAAGGTCACCGGGCAGATCGTGGCCGCGTGCATGGCCGCGGGGAAAACACTGGAGGACCTGACTCTCGCGGAATATCAGGAATACTCCGACGTATTTGAGGAGGACCTGTACAAGGCCATCGACCTGAAGACCTGCGTGGAGACGCGCATTTCCGAGGGCGGCACCTCCGTATCGTCGGTGGAAAAGCAGATCGCTCTGGTAAGGGAGGCGCTGAAGGCATGACAAAGGTATTTATCGACGGCAGCGCCGGGACCACCGGCCTGCGCATCCGCGAGCGGCTCGCCGACCGCCGGGACATCGAGCTGATCACCCTAAGCGAGGAGCGGCGCAAGGATCTCTCCGCCCGCTCCGACGCGCTCAACAGCGCGGACGTGGCGTTCCTGTGCCTGCCCGACGCGGCAGCGAAGGAGGCGGTCTCGCTCATCGAAAGCGGCGTCGCCGTCATCGACACCTCCACCGCCCACCGCACGGCGGAGGGCTGGACCTACGGCTTCCCGGAGCTGACCGGGCAGCGGGAGAAGATCGCCGCGAGCCGGCGCGTCGCCAACCCGGGCTGCCACGCCAGCGGGTTCATCGTTCTCGTCGAGCCGCTGGTCCGCGCGGGCCTGCTGGACCCCTCGGCGGCGCTGACCTGCTTCTCTCTCACCGGATACTCCGGCGGCGGGAAGAGCATGATCGCCGATTACGAATCTCCCGACCGCCCCGAGGCGCTCTCCTCGCCCCGGCAGTACGGCCTGACCCAGAGCCACAAGCACCTGCCCGAGATGGCGAAGATCTGCGGCCTGAGCACGGCGCCGGTGTTCTGCCCGATCGTGGCGGATTTCTACAGCGGCATGGAGGTGACGGTCCCGGTGTTTGCCGGGGATGTGCGGGGTACGGCCGACGACATCCGCGCCGTATACGCCGAACGGTACCGAGGCCCCGTCGTCACGGCCGCCGAACCGCCCGAGGGGATGCTCGCGGCCAACGCGCTCTCGGGACTGGACAGCATGCAGGTGATGGTCACGGGGAACGACGAGCGGATCCTGCTCGTTTCCGTGTTCGACAATCTCGGCAAGGGCGCGTCCGGCGCCGCCGTTCAGAACATGAATATCATCCTGGGGATCGATGAAACCACAGGGTTAATATTATAGTCGATCACAAACATTGATACGGCCGATATTTGATACAGGCAAGGAGAGTAGCATGGATATGAAGATCGTTTCGGGCGGCGTGTGCGCCGCGAAGGGCTTTTCCGCCTCGGGTTACCACTGCGGGATCCGCAAAAACCGCACCAAGAAGGACCTGGCGCTGATCCTGAGCCGCGTCCCCGCTTCGGCGGCGGCGGTATATACCACCAACCTGGTCAAGGGCGCTCCGCTCACCGTCACGAAAGAGAACCTGTCCGACGGGATCGCCCAGGCCGTGATCTGCAACAGCGGCAACGCCAACACCTGCAACGACAACGGCCTTGAGATCGCGCGGGCGATGTGCACCCTCGCGGCCGACGCGGTCGGCGTGAAGGCGCAGGACGTCATCGTGGCCTCCACGGGCGTTATCGGCCAGAAGCTGGACATCACGCCCATCGCCGCGGGCATCGGGCCGCTGGCCGCCGCACTCTCGGAGAACGGCAGCGCCGCCGCCTGCGAGGCCATCATGACCACCGACACCCATGCCAAGGAGATCGCCGTGGAGTTCGAGCTGAGCGGGAAGACCTGCCGGATCGGCGGCATCGCCAAGGGCAGCGGCATGATCCATCCCAACATGGCCACGATGCTGGTGTTTCTCACCACCGACGCTGCGATCTCCCCGGAGATGCTCAAAAAGGCCCTCTCGGGGGACATCCAAAACACCTTCAACATGATCAGCGTCGACGGCGACACCTCCACCAACGACATGGTGTCCATCATGGCCAACGGCCTGGCGGGCAATGAGCCCGTCACCGCGCCGGGCGAGGATTTCGAGACGTTTATGAAGGCGCTCAACACCGTGAACGTGTATCTCTGCCGCTCCATCGCCGCCGACGGCGAGGGCGCCACCAAGCTGCTCGAGTGCTCGGTCACCGGCGCGCTCGACACCGACACGGCCCGGACCGTGGCCAAGAGCGTGATCTGCTCGAGTCTTACCAAGGCGGCCATGTTCGGCGAGGACGCCAACTGGGGCCGGGTGCTGTGCGCCATCGGCTACAGCGGCGCGCCCGTGGACGTGATGAAGGTGGGCGTCACCTTCCGCTCCGCGGGAGGGAGCGTCACGGTATGCGAGAACGGAGCGGGCATCCCCTTCTCCGAGGAGCTGGCCGCAAAGGTCCTCCACGAGAGCGAGATCGACATCCTCATCACTCTCGGCGACGGGAACGGCAGCGCCACGGCCTGGGGCTGCGACCTGACCTATGAATACGTGAAGATCAACGGGGAGTACAGAACCTGATGGAAGAGCTGCAGTTCACCAACGCCCAGCGGGCCCACGTGCTCACGGGGGCCCTGCCCTATATCCGGCGCTACAACGGCCGGATCGTGGCGGTAAAATACGGCGGAAACGCCATGATCAACGAGACCCTGCGCGAGCAGGTCATGGAGGACATCGTGCTGCTGTCCATGGTGGGCGTCAAGGTGGTGCTCATCCACGGCGGCGGACCGGACGTGAGCGACATGATGGCCCGGCTGGGCAAGGTGCCCGAGTTCGTCGACGGCCTGCGCGTCACCGACGCCGAGACCGTGGAGATCGCCCAAATGGTGCTGGCCGGAAAGGTCAACAAAACCCTCGTCAAGCTGCTCGAGCTCAAGGGCGGCAAGGCCATGGGCATTTCGGGCATCGACGGGCACCTGATCATGGCCCGGCAGAAGAATCCGGCGCTGGGCTTCGTCGGCGCGATCACCGAGGTCTGCATCGACCCGATCGTGGATCTGCTGGAGAAGGGGTATATCCCCGTGGTGTCCACGCTGGGCTGCGACGCCGAGGGCAACACCTATAACATCAACGCCGACACCGCCGCCTCCTACATCGCCGGGGCGCTGGGCGCGGACCGCCTGATCATGATGACGGACATCGCCGGCGTGCTGCGCGACAGGAACGATCCCTCCACGCTGATCCCCAAGCTGACCATCGACGAGGCGGTGGAGCTCTTCCGCACGGAGGTCATCGCCGGCGGAATGATCCCCAAGGTGGAGTGCTGCATCGACGCGGTGCTCCGCGGGGTGGACAGCGCGATCATCATGGACGGGCGGGTGCCCCACTCCATCCTGATGGAGCTGCTCACCGACGAGGGCGCCGGCACCATGGTAGTTAAATAAATCAATCGTGAACCGCTTCGCACGAGAGTATATCGGGGAGAGATACCATGAACGACATCAAATCCATAGATAAGGAATATGTGGCCAATACCTACGCCCGCTTTCCCGTGCTGCTCGAGCGCGGCAAGGGCTCGCTGGTGTACGATGAGACCGGAAAAGAGTATATCGACATGGGCAGCGGCATCGGCGTCACCGCCTTCGGCATCGCCGACGACGAGTGGAAGGCCGCGGTGACCGCGCAGCTGGATTCGCTGCAGCACATGTCGAACCTCTACTACACCGAGCCCTGCGCCCTGCTGGCCGAGGAGCTGTGCGCCCGCACGGGTTTCAAAAAGGTGTTTTTCGGCAACTCCGGCGCGGAGGCCAACGAAGGCGCCATCAAGGTCGCCCGCAAGTACGCCGCTGAAAAGAAAGGCGCCGACCACTACACCATCGTAACGCTGTGGAACAGCTTCCACGGCCGCACGCTCACCACTCTGGCCGCCACCGGTCAGGAGCACTATCACGAGCTGTTCCAACCCCTGACGCCCGGATTCGTCCACGCCCACGCCGGAGACCTTGACGAGGTGAAGAAGCTGGCGCTGGAGAACAAGGCCGCCGCGGTCATGATCGAGTGCATCCAGGGCGAAGGCGGCGTGCTCACCATGGAGCCGGGATTCGTGAAGGGCGTGGCGGAGTTCTGCGCGGCGGAGGACATCCTGCTGATCGTGGACGAGGTGCAGACCGGCAACGGCCGCACCGGCGCTCTCTACTCCTACATGAATTACGGGATCATGCCCGACGTCGTCTCCACCGCAAAGGGCCTGGGCGGCGGCCTGCCGCTGGGCGCCGTGCTGATCGGCGGGAAGGCCGAGAACGTCCTCGGCCCCGGCGACCACGGCTCCACCTTTGGCGGAAATCCGGTGTGCTGCGCCGGCGCGCTGAGCGTGCTGCGCCGCCT
>CACXMX010000079.1 GCA_902768805.1 Oscillospiraceae bacterium | reverse complement strand
TACTCCCGATCCCTGGATGTGAAGCGGGGCGACGGCCGCGTGCTCAGCCTGACCTGCCTGGGCTATACCTATTCCGGGGGAGTACACGGTTACGCCGGTCTTGACGCGGTGAATTTCGACCTTGCCACGGGGGAGATCCTGCGGCTGGAGGATCTCGCCGACGACCCGGAGGAGTTTCTCCGGCAGTGCGCTGACCGGCTGTGGGAGATCAGCCGGGGAGGAAAATACACGGACCTTGCCCTGGACGGGTATTTTCCGGGATATGAGGAGGATCTTCCGGGACTGCTGCGCGACGGAAACTGGTATTTTGACTCGCAGGGCCTCACCGTGATCGCCAACCCCTATGAGATCGCGCCCTACGCTTCGGGCCGCATCGAATTCACGCTGCCGTACGAGTGGCTGCAATGGCGGATCCGGGAGGAATATCTCCCCGGGGAGACGGGGGGATCTGGGGCCCTGTCCGGGGAGATCACGGATACGGTCCCCGGAGCGGACATCACCCTGGACGACGGCACGAACGGGCAGGGCGCCTGCGTGCTCTTCAAGGCCGAAGGCACGGCGAAGGAGGTGCGCCTCACCCGGGTGGCCTCTTACGAGCGGGAAAACGGCTTCGGTTTTTACGACGACGGAACGCTCTGGTACGCCTCCGCGATGGCGGACGGCGAGACGCTGCTTGTGCGCGCATGGTTCGGCGACGTGGTGCCCACGCTGAAGATCGGCTGGACGAACGCCCGGGGATCCCGGGAAGAATACCTGTTGTTCCAAAGCGGGAAGGACGGGTCTCTGGTGATGATGAGAGACGCCGCGCCGGCGCTCCCGCTGGATATCCTTCGCTCGCTCCCGTTTGAGTACGATCTTGACGGCGACGGGGAGACGGAGATCATCGACATGGAGATCGCTCAGAGCGAGGGGCAATCTCACGGCGTGCTCACCGTGAACGGCCTTCCCGCAGAGGACACATACGCGACGGACGCCGCGGCGACCGGCCTGCTGCTGGCCGACCTCGACGGCGACGGCCGGACGGAGATCCTGTTCTCGGGAGATCTGGGTTCGGACGATTGTGTCACCTGCGCGTGGCGCGGCGACACCCTTGCGCTGATCCCCTTCACCGGGGAGACGCGCCGCGGGCGGGACGGCGCGGAGATCACCTCTCTCGCGGACGGGACGGCGGCGATCTCGGGGTACACGCTGTATCTGGAGAGCTGGACACACCAGCTGGGGACCTATCTGTCCGAGCGCGCCTACGAGTACTCCGGCGGAGTCATAAAGCCCTGCCCGGACACAAAGGACGGATTTGACGGATGGCATTATCTGAAAAACCGGAATCGGCTGACGGTGACGAAGGATCTGCCCGTCACGTGGGAGAACGGCGAAGAGTCGATGCTCCCGCCCGGGACGGAGCTCCTCCTGCGTGGGACAGAAGGCAAGCGGGCGCACTTTATGACGTCCGACGGCCGCAGGGGGTGGATCGACCTTGTTCTCAGCAGGAGCGAGGATTATTCCGGCTGGACCGTTGAGGGCGTCCCCGAAAATGAATTCTTCGAAAGGCTGCCCTACGCGGGCTGACCCAATTGAGATGCGGAATGCGGCATGACCTTCGGGTCATGCCGCGTTCGCTTTCCCGTGACAGCGCCGCCCGGGCGGCAGCCTCTTCGCCCGGGGAAGGACCGGAGGGGGAGAAAAACCGTGCAGAGCGCACAGCCGCAGGCCCGGGAAACATCATTATCTTTATGCATTCTCAGGTTGCAAAATGCCTTTTCATGACATATAATCTAACAGTTATTGATGATAACGGATTTTGTAATAACGGAGAGGAAAGGAACCCTGTTTTTATGATCTATTCTCCTCAGGATATACTGAACACTACCCAGACCCTTCTCAAATACGACGAGGACGAACGGCTGGATGAAGCGTCCCCTCAGCACCTGCACAACGCTCTGGCCCGCGCGGTGATGCTCGCCGTGGGCGACAACTGGTCCAAAGCCCGCTCCCACCGTCTGGGGAAACGCAAAGCTTTTTATTTCTCGGCCGAATACCTGATCGGCCGACTGGTGTTCAACAACCTGTTCAATCTGGGCATTCTCGATGAGATGAAAAACGCCTTCGCCCGCGAGGGCGTGGATCTTTCGTGCCTCGAGGAGATCGAGGACGCCGCTCTGGGCAACGGCGGTCTCGGCCGCCTGGCCGCCTGCTATCTGGACAGCGCCGTGACCTGCGGCATTCCCCTGAGCGGCTACGGCCTGCGCTATCGCTTCGGCCTGTTCAAGCAGTCTTTTGAGAACGGCGCGCAGCGCGAAGCGGCGGACGACTGGACCAAATACGGAGATCCCTGGAGCTATCGCCGCGAAAAACACACGGTCCGGGTCCGGTTCGCCGATCAGACCGTGCTGGCCGTGCCGTACGATACGCCCATCATCGGTTATCTCACGGATAATGTGGGGACGCTGCGCCTCTGGCAGTGCGAAGCCGAGCAGGAACTGGATTTCGACGCCTTCAACCAGCAGGATTACGTCCGCGCTCTGGCCGAAAAGAACCGCGCCGAGGACATCACGCGCGTGCTCTATCCCAACGACACCACTTGGGAGGGCAAACGGCTGCGAATAAAGCAGCAGTATTTCCTGTCCAGCGCGTCGCTGCAGGACATTATGAACACCTACAAGAGCTACGGCATCACCGACTATCGCGAGATGACGAAGATCTTTGCCATCCAGCTCAACGACACGCATCCCGCCATGTCCATTCCGGAGCTGATCCGGCTCCTGATGGCCGAGGGCGTCGGCTTTGACGAGGCCTTCGATATCGCCCGCAGCGTGTTCAGCTACACCAACCACACCGTCATGGGCGAGGCGCTGGAGCGCTGGGATATGGAGCTGCTGCGCAGCGTGGTGCCGGACATCTGCGATCTTTTGCTGCGCATCGAGGAAAAGCTTCGCGCCGAATACCCCGACAGCGATCTGCATATCATCCGCGACAATATGGCGCAGATGGCGGATCTGTCCGTATACATGTCGCGAAAGGTGAACGGCGTGGCCGAGATCCACAGCGAGATCCTCAAAACCGATCTGTTCCGCGGTTGGTATGAACGCACGCCCGAAAAGTTTACCAACGTCACCAACGGCGTCACGCCGCGGCGGTGGCTCGGCTTGTGCAACGACGAGCTCACCAACCTGATCCGCGAGGAGATCGGCGAGGGCTTCCTCCGCGATCTGGACCGCATCGGATACCTCAAGGACCATATCAGCGACGATCTCTGCGAGAGATTCAACGCCGTCAAGGCCAAAAAGAAGCAGCAGCTCTCCGCCCACATCCTCAAGGCCGAGGGAGTGGAGATCCCTGCCGGCTTCGTATACGACGTTCAGGTCAAGCGCGCCCACGAGTATAAGCGTCAGCTTATGAACGCGCTGGGGCTCGCGGATATGTATTTCGACATCAAGAACGGGGAACTGCAGGATGTGCCGCCCACCGCGTTCATTTTCGGAGCCAAAGCTGCCCCGGGCTATCGCCGGGCGAAGGCGGTGATCCGGTATATCAACCGTCTGGCCGGACTTATCAATAATGATCCCGCGGTGAACGGAAAGATGCGCGTCGTGTTCGTGCAGAATTATAACTGCTCCTACGCCGAGAAGATCATCCCCGCGGCCGATATATCCGAGCAGATCTCCACGGCCGGGACCGAGGCCTCCGGCACCGGCGTCATGAAGCTGATGCTCAACGGAGCGGTCACTCTCGGCACCCTGGACGGCGCCAATGTGGAGATCGTGCACCGCGCGGGGCTTGAGAACAACTATATCTTCGGCGGCACCGTGGAGGAGAACAAGGCGTGCCGGTCCTCCTACAATCCCAAGCAGCTCTTTGACGACGACTGGCGCATCCGCCGGGCGGTGAACACGCTGGTGGACGGGACTGTGGAAACGGACAACGATCAGCGCGAGCTCTTCAACTCCCTCCTGTACGGAGAGAACTGGCAGCCCGCGGACAACTATCTGGTGCTTCGCGATTTCGAGAGCTACCGCAGCGCCCGCCTCCGCGCTCTTCGCGACTGGACCGCGCGGTACGCTTTTGCCGGAAAGTGCCTGATGAACGTGGCGGCCGCGGGATATTTCTCCTCCGACCGGGCTGTCCGGCAGTACGCGGAGGATATCTGGGATCTCTGATCCGCGGACCATTCCCATGAACCCGTACCGGACGCGAAAGCCGACTCATAAACGGATCAAAACAGTAAAGAGGGCCGGCGAACGGCCCTCTTTTTTAAAACAATGATCGGGAGGTAAGACCCATGCGCGCAAGCGGGATCCTGATGCACATTTCCTCGCTTCCTTCCCCCTACGGGATCGGAACGTTCGGGAAAGAAGCGTACGCGTTCGCGGACTTCCTGGCCGCCGCGGGACAGAAATACTGGCAGATACTGCCCCTCGGGCCCACCGGCTACGGCGACTCGCCCTACCAGACGGTGTCGGCCTTCGCGGGGAATCCGTATTTCATCGATCTTGACCTTCTCGCCGCGGACGGGCTCCTTGAAAAAGAAGAGATCCTCGCGTGCGATTGGGGCACCGATCCGGAACACGCGGATTACGGAGCGCTGTACGCCCATCGCGGCGCGCTGCTGAAAAAGGCGTTTGAGCGCGGCCGGGAGAGAGACCGGAAGGCCGTGGACGATTTCCGCCGGGAGAACGCCGGCTGGCTGGAGTCCTACGCGCTGTTCACGGCGCTCAAGACCCGCTTCGGACTGAAGCCCTGGTCGGAGTGGGAGGACGAGGCCGCGCGCCTTAGGTCCGATCCCAAGATCCTGGAGCGGTATTCCGAAGAGCTGCGCGAAGAGATCGACTGCTGCGTCTACATCCAGTATCTCTTCTACCGTCAGTGGGACGAGCTGAGAGCGTACATCCATAAAAAGGGGATCCGCATCATCGGCGACGTGCCGATCTATGTTCCTCTGGACAGCGCGGACGTGTGGTCGGACCGGAGCATGTTTCAGCTGGACGGCGAGGGCCGGCCGACCGAGGTGGCGGGAGTCCCGCCGGACTATTTCTCCGAGGACGGGCAGCTGTGGGGCAACCCGCTCTACGACTGGGACCGGATGGCGGAGGACGGCTACGCCTGGTGGATCGGGCGGCTCCATGCGGCGGCCCGGCTGTTCGACGTGGTCCGCATCGACCATTTCCGCGGCCTGGAGAGCTACTGGGCCGTACCCTTCGGCGAGACTACGGCGCGCGGCGGACACTGGGTCCCCGGACCGGGCAAGGCCTTCGTCACGGCCATTAAATCCGCGCTCCCGGATCTGGACATCATTGCGGAGGACCTGGGCGTGATGACCGACGCGGTGATCGAGCTGCGCGATTTTTCCGGATTCCCCGGAATGAAGATCCTGCAGTTTGCCTTCGATCCGGACAACGTCTATCTTCCCCACAATCAGCCGAAAAACTGCGTGTGTTATATCGGCACCCACGACAACGACACGCTTGCGGAGTGGCTCGAGAACACGAGCTCGGAGAATCTTGATTTCGCCCGGGAATATCTGGGACTGAACAGGAGAGAGGGCTATGCCAACGGGATCCTGCGCGGCGGAATGAGCGCTCCGGCGGATCTGTTCGTCGTCCAGATGCAGGACTGGCTGGGGATCGGAGCCGCGGGGCATATGAACAACCCCGGCCTTCTCGGCGGCGGAAACTGGTGCTGGAGAATGAAAAAAGGCGCCGTCACCCCGGCGCTCACAAAAAAGATCCTTCGCATGACCAAATTGTACGGCAGATAATACAAAAGGACCGCTCACCCGTCGGAAGGGTGAGCGGTCTTTTCATCCCGGCCG
>CACXMX010000078.1 GCA_902768805.1 Oscillospiraceae bacterium | reverse complement strand
CCCGGACAGGCCGGATGCGGCAGCCCGGCTGTGGGAGGCTTTTGAAAGCGGCCGGCCGGCTTTTGACGAGGTTTTCGGCGCGGCTCGGTCGGCGGAAGCACTGCATGTTTACCGCGCTCATACTCCGAATATCCGTCTCTATCCCGGAGTGCGTGAAATGCTCTCGCGCCTTCACGGCCGGAAAAAACTCGGACTGATCACCGACGGACGGCCCGAAGGGCAGAGAGCAAAAATCTCGGCGCTCGGGATAGAAGTGCTGTTTGACGAGATCATCATCACCGACGAGCTGGGCGGACCGGAGTACCGCAAACCCTCTCCCGAGGCGTTTGAGATCATGAGCCGGCGTCTGAGCGTGCCTTTCGCACGCATGGCCTATATCGGAGACAACATAAGCAAGGATTTTACGGCGCCGGAGAAGCTGGGGATGCGGTGTATCTGGTTTCAGAATCCCGGCGGCCTGTATTATGAGGAGCGGAAATGAGCGAGGGATACTCATATGATCTGCGGCGGCTGCAGCTGATGCAGCTGAAGATCCTTAAGGAATTTGTCCGTGTCTGCCAAAAGCACGGATTCCGTTTTTATATCATGAACGGGACCTGCCTGGGAGCGATTCGTCACGGCGGATTCATCCCCTGGGACGATGATATAGATGTGGGGATGTACGCGGAGGATTACGACCGCTTCATACGCTGCGGGGCCGATTTCGGAGAGGAATTCTTTCTGCAGACTATTGATTCCGACCCAGAATTCAAAACCATGATTGCACGGATCCGGCTCAACGGCACTACCATATTGGAAAAGGATTTTATCGACGCGGACATTCATCACGGCGTGTTCATCGATGTTTATCCTCTGTTCGGTTATCCTGCAGAGCCCGTTCGCGCTCAGATGCGCAGCTGGGAATCCCTTTTGTACCGCATGCTGCTGATGGAGGAGGCTCCGCGCAATCACGGCAAAGCCGCGAAAATCGTGGGGACCGTTGCCTGCAGAGTGATCCCGCGCTCTCTGAGCCGCAGGATCGTGCGCACGATCCATCGGAAGCTGCGCTCCGAGCCGCCTGACACGCGCTATGTCGCCTTTCTGTACGGGATGGATGTGCATCTTCTCCATACGATCCGATATGAGCGCTCGTGGTTCGGGGAGCCTGTCCCGGTGAAATTTGAAGATATGACGCTTCCCGCACCCACCGACTGGGACAGCTATCTGAAACTGCGTTACAACGATTACATGAAGCTTCCGCCGCCGGAGAAACAGAATTCTTATCACAGCTTTGAGTTCGTGGATCTGGACCATTCCTATGAGATCTACCGGGGCAAAAAGTATCTTGTCGGGTAATAAGCTTTCCGCGACCGAAGGGGAGGTGCGCCGTTGCTCACAGCATATTTGAAGATCTTTGCAAGGGAGCTTCTGCGGCTGCTTGTACGCGCGCTGTATGTTTTCCCGGTAAAAAAGAACCGTGTTCTATTCGAGTCCTTTCAGGGACGGTCTTTTTCCGACAATCCGCGAGAGGTATGGCGGTATCTGTCAGCAGAATGCGGAGACAAATATGAATGCTACTGTTCTCTTTCGGATCCTTCGTCCATAGTGAGCGGTTCCGGGCCCCGTCCGCTGCGGTATAAATCCCTGAAATGGTTCATGGCTCAGATCACCTCGGCTGTGATCGTATCCAACACGCTGCCCGTAACCGTATTTCCGAAACGTTCAGGCCAGCTGTTTATAGAAACCTGGCACGGAGGAGGAGCGTATAAGACGCTGGGCGGCGACTTTCGAGGATACTCCCCGGCACAGCGTACCATGGTGCGCTGGAACAACCGGCTGCTGAGCGAAAAGATCGACGTATTTCTTTCCAGTTCGGCAATGTTTTCCGACGCCGGCATCATCAGCCCCTATGGCTATACCAAAAACATATGCTTTACGGGGATGCCCCGAAACGATATTTTCTTTGATCCCGCGCGTGTCACGGAGGCGAACAGCCGGGTACGGGGCTATTACGGGGTACGAAGCAGAATGATCCTGTATGCGCCCACATGGCGGGGGACAAATTTCCGTAATACGAAAAGAATCAACACTCTTCCCGATTTCAATCGGATCCTGGATGCCGTTCCCGACGCGGTGATCCTTTTCCGCCGGCATTACGCGGACAAAAACGACTATACCTTCGGCGAGCGTATCATAGATGCGACCGGTTATCCCGATATGCAGGATCTTTTATGCGCGGCGGACATGCTGATTACGGATTACTCATCCAGTATATGGGACTACGCTCTGCTGGGGCGCCCCTGTTTTCTTTATGTTCCGGACCTGCACGAATACGAGAACGTGGAGCACGGCTTCTGTACGCCAATAGACAGCTGGCCGGGTGTCGTATGCACCGACATGGACGCCCTGTACGTATCGCTGTCCACAGTTGACCCCGCTGAGCATCGAAAACGGGCGGCGGACCATATCAAAGCCTTGGGCTCTTATGAGAACGGCACCGCGTGCGCTCAGACCGCAGCCATGATCCGGGAATTCACGGGAATATGAAAAAAGCCGGGATCTGTAAAGATCCCGGTTTCACTTTCCTATTCTATTCGAATGTGTCGTCGGGGAGAGGCTGCGCGGTGACCCGGCCTGTCGGCGTGACGCCGAAGAACTTTCCGTAGGCACGGGAAAATGCGGAGTAGCTTCGAAAGCCCGAGCGGAAACAGGCGTCCGTGGCGGAGTAACCCTCAGAAATCAGGTCCCGGGCCAGCAGAAGACGCTTATCGGACAGATAGGTGTGGATGGACGAGCCTGTCTCTTCGCGAAAACGGCGCATCATATGATATTTGCTGATAAAAAACCGGGAGGCAAGCGCGTCGATAGAGAGGTCCTCGGACAGATTATCGTCGATAAAGCGGAGGATCTCCCGGATCTTTTCATCCTTCGGAGCGTAAGGACCGGGCAGGGAATCCGGTCCGCCCGACATTTCCCTGGCGATCCGCACCAGCATTTCAAACAGGACGCATCGCGCCAGTACGGAAGCGCCTGGCTCAGAGGAGGACATTTCCGCTTCCAACTGCGCCGTCATGGCAAGCATTTTTCTGCGGAACATGTCTCCGGAACGCAGAACATGGCTTTTCGCGCCGGAAAACAGGTCTTCCAGAGCGAAATCCGCGGCGGAGCCTGCCCTCAGCAGTTCGGGGGAGATATATAGGATCACTCTCTCGTAAAGGATACCCGGTTCAAAATGCGGCCTGTGCACACAGCGGCTTCCCACCAGAACAATATCCCCGGAGACCAGCTGATAGCTGCTGCCCTCGATGTGGTAGCTTCCGCTGCCGGCGAGAAGAAAAACGACCTTATAAAACTCGTGATAATGGAACCCGACGGTCGCTCCGCGGTCGTCCTTGAGATGGAACAGGCGGAAATCCTCGGACAGGTATCCGCGCTTTTCATACCCGTTTTCCATAGGATCCTCTCCTTTGAGCATCTTTCGCAGACAGTATAACACGATGTCCCGGTTTATTGCAAGCAATGCTCAAAATGCAGATGGTCTGCTTTCTGCTTTTGAATGTCTAAACCGCTTATCAAATGTACGAATTGCAGGAAAAAAACCAAGAAGGAAAATAATCATTTACATTCACAGACAAAGCATATATTATAAACTGGATATGAAGCGGGCTGTTGCCTTAGGCCCGATATACAGGAATTATTAAGGAGATGCTTCCTATGCATCGCGTTGTGATCACCGTCGACAGCACGGCGGATATCCCTCCGGAGCTGGCGCGGCTTTATGATATACACATCATCCCTCTCACCGTGATCCTGGGGGAAGAGTCCTATCCCGACGGGGATGGGATCACACCCGAAATGATGTACGAGCGCTATCATGCCGACGGGACGCTTCCCAAAACAGCGGCCCCGAGCGTGCAGGCATTTGAAGACTTTTTCCGGCCGTTTACGGAAGCGGGGGACAGCGTCGTCCATCTGGATATAGGCTCGGAGCTGTCCAACGCCTACAACGCGGCACGTCTGGCTGCCGCGGATATGGGGAGCGTGTACGTGATCGACAGCCGCTCGCTGTGCTGCGGCATCGCTCTTCTGGCGATAGAAGGCGCGGAATGCCGCGACAGGGGTATGAGCGCCGAAGAGATAGCCGCCCGTCTGACCGCACTGAGAGACAAAGTCTCCGTATCCTTCGTACTGGATACGCTGGAATTCATCTGGAAGGGCGGACGCTGCTCCGGAGTTACCGCAATCGGCTCAAGCTTTCTCAACATCCGGCCGTCGCTGGAAATGAGAGAGGGAAAGTTGGTCGTCGCGAAAAAATACAGGGGAAGCAGCCGGGCCGTCCGTCAGAAATACCTGAGCGATCGCCTGGAGGGGAAAAAGTTCCTCACAGAACATGTCTTTTTCGCGAACTCGGGAGAGATCGACGAAGGCGAGCTTGACGAACTGGAGACCTTCGTGCGAAGCCGCTGCGGCGGAAAGCAGGTCCACCGAGCGCGGGCCGGCTGCACGATCTGCGGTCACTGCGGACCCGGAACACTGGCTGTCTTTTATATAGAGGAATGACCCGAAAGGCAGGAAGCGCGCCGCAAAATGCGGCGCGCTTCCTGCCGTATCGTCAGTAAAGAAAGCTCTCAGGGCCGGGGAGTACGAACGTCAAAAACAGAGATACCGCCCCGGGAAAAGATCTCAGAATACGTCGCCGACAGGTACGGCCGGATATTATTAGAAAGGGCATTCTCGTAATACCCCATGTAAACGTAGTCAACATCCAGTTCGTCCTTATGCGCCTCGAAGGATTCGGGATCGGTGAGCATGCTCTCCGCCGTCCTCTGACGATAGGTATAATCCAGGCCGTGGTAATAGAGAAAGGAGGAGCTCCCGCATACGATGTTTCGCCCCGTGAGGACGGCAACCGTGTTATCGTGATTATCGTCGGTGAGAAATACGCTGTCGGGCGGCGTATTCTCCGTTATGAAATCGGCGGCGGCGGCCTCATCGGCGGAAAAGACCTCATAACCCCAGCGCGGGATCCCCGAGACGGCCTCACGTCCGAGAGTGAATACTCCGGCATGGCAGCAAAGAAGCAGCGTCATCACCAGAAACGCGCGGCGCGGCGACGGTTTCAGACTGTCCGCGAAGCGGGAAACGGCGTCGGCGCTCATAAAGCAGACGAACATGTACGCGGCGTACAGCAGTTTGTTGTTGTCATAGACATTCGGCTGAAATACGACAAGCTCGCACAGCAGAAAAATCAGCCATACTCCGGAGAATTCCGCCTTGCGTTCCCTGTCGGCAAAAATGTACGCGACAGGGATAATCAAAAACAGCGGTCCTATATTTTTCAGCCAGAACCAGATCCAGTTCTCCTCTCCGCCGTTGACCCAGTCAAAGCTGAGCCTGAGGAAAGAGGAGTTCCCGCCCACGGAACGGAAGGTCCAGATCAGCAGCTGAGGTACGGCCAGAAAAACGGCCGTGAGGCCGAAGCGAAGCCACAGCGAGAACCATTTCGCGCTCATATGGTCACGAAAGGCCGTATAGGCCATCCAGCAGGCGGCGATGAGGCCGAGAGCGAAAAAGGAGTGTGTGTGTATCATCGGCAGCAGCCCGCCCAATATACCGGCGGGGAGCGCCAGACGGTCATCCTTTCGGAATACCGCGCGATAAAGCAGCCAGAGTGCGGCCGCAAGCGCCGCCCATCCGAAGAGCGTGGCTCTCTGCGGCAGAAGCATATCGGCGATCACGTTCACCCAGCGCATTCCCTTATCGACGAGGTTGGTGGGCGTTTTATAAAATCCGGTGAACAGATCGCGCATCGTATAATCCCGGATAAAATAGATCATTCCGAAGCCGCCGTTCAGGAAGAAAAAGAGGAAAGACAGAACAGGACTTTTTTTCTCACGGCACAGCTCTCTCGAAAGAAACCAGAAACCCAGGCAGAACTGGACGAAGGCCGCCAGCATGGGGATCATATAAGCCCATCTGAGGGGAGTATGGAGAAGATAAAGACTGGCAGAGACACTGTCGCACAAAAAAGGATAGGAGATCCTCGTGTCGGGCAGGATGCTGTAATACGGGGGAAAGGTCTTCTGCCCGGCCAAAGACGTGATGAATCCCAGATGCATCTGCATATCGCCGTAGGTGCACTGCCCGGTGTAGAGCGCACCGTTCACTCCGCGGAGAGTATGGGTGACGAGAAGAAAGACCCACAGAGCGAAAAACGGCGGCAGCAGCCATACGAGAGGCCTGTCTTCCTCGGTGAAGCCCGTTCCGGGCTCCTCCCGGGACGCGCGTTTTGCGAGGAAAAGCCAC
>CACXMX010000077.1 GCA_902768805.1 Oscillospiraceae bacterium | reverse complement strand
GATGGACGACACAGCGGTTCAGCAGTTTGCCAGCGCCAACGGCGCAGCTCAGACCATCACCTTTGAAGCTGTGAATGAATGAGAGAGTATGGATATACGAAGGATTAAGAGCATGACCGACGAACAGCAGGAACAGGACAGAGGGGCGGATCATCGCCACGCATTCGCCCATCCTGCTGGGGCTTCCTGAGGCGCGCATCCTGAGCTTCACGGACGCGGGCATCCATCCCATCCGCTACGAGGACACGGAGAGCTATCAGATCACGAAGCTGTTCCTGGAGCAGCGGGAGAGCCTGCTGAACAAGCTGTTCAACGGGGCAGAGGAATGAATGATCACAGGCATGGCTAATGATAAGACAGAACGGGGCACAGAGGCGGATCAGGGCGATCCGTCTCATGTCATATATGGAAGAATCATCCTGATTTCACCAGATAATCCAATTCTGCTGGATTATCTGGTGAAAATATTATCAATACAACTGCCTGATCATGTGGTATAATGATACCATGGATAAGAAGACGATTATTCTGGCCGTTCTGGCCATCATTGCGATCATGAACATAGCCGCCTTTGCGCTGATGGGGCATGATAAGAAATGTGCCCGTTTGGGCAAGTGGCGCGTACCAGAAAAGATGCTGTTTTTGTTGACGGCGTGCTTTGGAGGACTGGGTGGCGTGTTGGGTATGAAGGTGTTCCATCACAAGACGCAGCACTGGTATTTCAAGGTGTTCTTCCCGGTGTTGCTGATCGTGCAGGTCGTCCTGCTGGTGGTTGGTACGTACCTGTTGGTGCGATGAACTATATTACAAACCGGAATTATGGAGATGATTTAGTTGATTATCAGAGAGTATACGCAAAACGATATATCAGACATGATTAGGATTTGGAATGAAGTGGTTGAGGAGGGCATTGCATTTCCCCAGGAGGAGTGCCTGACCATGGAGACCGGCAGGGCATTCTTTGCCTCCCAGAGCTATACGGGAGTCGCTGAGGAGAATAGGAAAATCCTGGGACTGTACATCCTCCATCCCAACAATGTGGGCCGGTGTGGTCACATTTGCAATGCCAGCTATGCTGTGTCATCTGACATTCGAGGAAAGCACATTGGAGAAAAACTGGTTCTGGATTGCTTGAATAAAGGCCGGGAATTAGGGTTTCGCGTGCTTCAGTTTAACGCTGTCGTGGAAAGCAACATGCATGCGCGCCACCTGTATGAGCGTTTGGGATTAACGCAACTTGGCACCATTCCCGGGGGTTTTCGCATGAGGGATGGACATTATGAAAACATCTGTCCGTACTATCACGAGCTTTAGGCGATAATTGTTCGGAAAAATCCGCAATTTCGTCCGGATTCCCCTTGACAACACTTTAAGGCGCTGCTATAATACAGTAAACCGTTGATACGGAGATAACGGCGGCGATGACCTCACAGAGAGCCCGCGATGCTGCGAATCGGGCAGGAAACAAACCGTCAAATGGACCGTTGAGGGCGCACGGGAAACGCGCGGGGCGCGGAGTATGGTGCGACGTGGGGCATACGTCAGTTGCCGGGGATATGAAGGTATCCCGCAAAGCGCGCGGGCGCGAGTCCGCGAATCCGGGGTGGCACCGCGGATGATATAGATCATTCGTCCCTGACAGAATTCATCTGTCGGGGACGTTTTTGTTTTTCGTCCCCGGCCCTAAGAGGAGGAAAAACCATGATCAAGGAAGCCATCGTAAAAATCGTGAACAAGGGCGATCTGACCTATGACGAGGCCTACACCGTCATGAACGAGATCATGTCCGGCGAGACGACCGCCACGCAGAACGCGGCCTTTCTCGCGGCCCTGTCCACCAAGAGCGCCCGCGCCGAGACCATCGACGAGATCGCCGGCTGCGCCGCCGCCATGCGCGACCACGCCACCCGGGTGGACACGGGCATGGAGGTGTTCGAGATCGTCGGCACCGGCGGCGACAACGCCCGCAGCTTCAACATCTCCACCACCGCCGCGATCATCTGCGCCGCGGGCGGCGTAAAGGTGGCCAAGCACGGCAACCGGGCGGCCTCCTCCCTGAGCGGTACGGCCGACTGCCTGGAGGCCCTGGGCGTGAACATCTCCCAGAGCCCGGCGCGCTGCCTGGAGATGCTGCGGGAGGCCGGCATGTGCTTCTTCTTCGCCCAGAAATACCACAGCTCCATGCGCTATGTGGGCTCCATCCGCAAAGAGCTGGGCTTCCGTACCGTGTTCAACATCCTCGGCCCGCTCACGAACCCGGGCAGCCCGAAGGTGCAGCTGCTGGGCGTGTACGACGACTATCTGGTGGAGCCGCTCGCGCAGGTGCTCATCAACCTGGGCGTCCGCCGGGGCATGGTGGTGTACGGCATGGACAAGCTTGACGAGATCAGCCTCTCCGCTCCGACCCACATCTGCGAGTTCAAGGACGGCTGGTTCAAATCCTATACCGTCGTGCCCGAGGACTTCGGCCTGACGCGCTGCACCAAGGACGAGCTGGTCGGAGGCACGCCGGAGGAGAACGCCGCCATCACCCGCGCGATCCTCTCCGGCGAGAGAGGCCCCAAACGCGACGCGGCCCTTCTGAACGCCGGCGCCGGCCTTTATCTGAACGGGAAGGCGGAGACCTTCGCCGACGGCGTGCGCCTCGCCGGCGAGCTGACGGACAGCGGCCGGGCCCTGGCGGCCCTTGAGAAGATCATCGAGGTCAGCAATCTCCCGGAGGCGGAGGCATGACCATCCTCGACCGTCTGTCTGAGCACGCCCGGGAGCGCGTGGAGCGCTCGAAGGCGGCGCGGCCCCTCTCCGATCTCCGCCGCGAGGCCGAGTCCCTGCCGAAGGGAGACTTCCCCTTCGAGAGGGCGCTCTCGGGAAGAGCTCTCGCCTTCATCTGCGAGTGCAAGAAGGCCTCGCCCTCCAAAGGGCTCATCGCGCCGGATTACCCCTTCGCCGACATCGCCGCGGACTATGAGGCGGCGGGCGCGGACGCGGTATCGGTGCTCACCGAGCCGAAATGGTTCCTGGGCAGCGACGAGCACCTGCGCCGGATCGCCGAAACGGTGTCGATACCCTGCCTGCGCAAGGATTTCACCGTGGACGAGTATATGCTCTATGAGGCAAAGCTCCTGGGCGCCGCGGCCGCGCTGCTCATCTGCTCGATCACGGAGAGCGGGCGGCTCGCGGAATACATACGCGTCTGCGATTCGCTGGGGCTCTCCGCCCTGGTGGAGGCCCACGACGCCGCCGAAATCGAAACGGCCCTGCGCGCCGGCGCGCGGATCGTCGGCGTGAACAACCGCGACCTGAAGGACTTCACCGTGGACACCGGCAACGCCCGCCGCCTCCGCTCTCTCGTGCCGGAGGGCGTGCTTTTCGTCTCCGAGAGCGGCATCCGCACTGCGCAGGACGCGGCCGAGGCGAGGCGGGCCGGCGCCGACGCGGTGCTGGTGGGCGAGGCGCTCATGCGCTCCGCGGACCGGCGCGCGAAGCTCGCCGAATTAAGGGGGACGCCATGACGAAGATCAAACTGTGCGGGCTCTCGCGGAGCGGGGACATCGACGCGGCCAATGCCCTGCTGCCGGACTTCATCGGCTTCGTGTTCGCCCCGAAGAGCCGGCGGTACGTCTCCCCGGAGACGGCGGCGGAGCTGCGAGCGAGGCTGGACCCGGACGTGCGCGCCGTGGGGGTGTTCGTCAACGAGCCGCCGGAGCGCGTCGCCGCCCTGCTGGCCGCCGGGACGATAGACATCGCCCAGCTCCACGGCTCCGAGGACGAGGCCTACATCGCGCGGCTGCGGCAGATGACGGACCGCCCGGTCATCAAGGCCTTTCGCGTGGACACCGCCGCCGACCTGGCCGCGGCCCGCGAGAGCTCCGCGGATTTCATCCTGCTGGACAACGGCGCCGGCGGCACGGGCGAGGCCTTCGACCGCTCGCTCCTGGCGGGCTTCGACCGGGAGTACATCCTGGCCGGCGGTCTGGACAGCGAAACGGTCGGTAGCGCGGTACGGGCGCTGCGCCCCTTCGCGGTGGACGTCTCCTCCGGCATCGAGACCGGAGGCTTCAAGGATACAGAGAAAATGAGAGCATTTGTCGAGGCGGTAAGAGCCGTCCCGGCCGAACCCGGAGAGGAGGACGGAAAATGAGCAATCCCAACGGGCGCTTCGGCGTCCACGGCGGACAGTACATCCCCGAGACCCTGATGAACGCGGTCATCGAGCTGGAAGCGGCGTATAACGAGGCCAAGGCCGATCCCGCCTTCAACGCGGAGCTCACGGCCCTGTTCAACGACTACGCGGGCCGCCCCAGCCGGCTGTACTTTGCCAAACGCATGACCGAAAACCTGGGCGGCGCGAAGATCTATCTCAAGCGCGAGGATCTCAACCACACCGGCGCCCACAAGATCAACAACGTGCTCGGCCAGGCCCTTCTGGCCAAACGCATGGGTAAAACGCGCCTCATCGCTGAGACCGGCGCCGGCCAGCACGGCGTGGCCACGGCCACCGCCGCCGCGCTTATGGGCATGGAGTGCGTGGTGTTCATGGGCGTGGAGGACACGGTCCGCCAGGCGCTGAACGTCTACCGCATGCGGCTGCTGGGCGCGGAGGTCGTCCCCGTGGAGACGGGCACCGGCACGCTCAAGGACGCCGTGTCCGCCGCCATGCGCGAGTGGACCAACCGCATCTCCGACACCCACTACTGTCTCGGCAGCGTCATGGGCCCCCATCCGTTCCCCACCATCGTGCGGGATTTCCAGGCCGTGATCTCCCGCGAGATCCGCGACCAGCTCATGGAAAAGGAGGGCCGCCTGCCCGACGCGGTGCTGGCCTGCGTGGGCGGCGGGAGCAACGCCATCGGCGCGTTCTATCATTTCATTGAGGAGCCCTCCGTGCGCCTGATCGGCTGCGAGGCGGCGGGCCGCGGCGTCGACACCTTCGAGACCGCCGCCACCATCGCCACCGGCAAACTCGGGATCTTCCACGGCATGAAGAGCTACTTCTGCCAGGACGAGTACGGCCAGATCGCCCCGGTGTACTCCATCTCCGCCGGGCTGGACTACCCCGGCATCGGCCCGGAGCACGCCTGGCTCCACGATACGGGCCGGGCGGAATACGTGCCTGTCACCGACGCCGAGGCCGTGGACGCCTTCGAATACCTCTCCCGCATGGAGGGGATCATCCCGGCCATCGAGTCGGCCCACGCCGTGGCCCACGCCATGAAGCTGGCTCCGGCCATGGACAAAGACCAAATCGTCGTCATCAACATCTCCGGGCGCGGCGACAAGGACTGCGCCGCCATCGCCCGCTACAGAGGGGAGGATCTCCATGAATAAGATCGCCGGCGCCTTCAGTCACGGAAAGGCCTTTATTGCCTTCATCACCTGCGGCGACCCGGATCTCGGCACCACGGCCGAGTGCGTGCGCGCCGCGGTGGACGGCGGAGCGGACCTCATCGAGCTGGGCATCCCCTTCTCCGATCCCACCGCCGAGGGTCCCGTCATTCAGTCTGCCAACGCCCGGGCCCTGGCCGGCGGCGTCACCACGGACAAGATCTTCGCCATGGTGAAGGAGCTGCGCCGCGACGTGTCCGTGCCCATGGTGTTCATGACCTACGCCAATGTGGTGTATTCCTACGGCATAGAGCGCTTCTGCGACCGCTGCGTCGAGGCCGGCATCGACGGCATGATCCTCCCCGACGTGCCATTCGAGGAGAAGGAGGAGTTCGCCCCCGCCTGCCGGGAGCGCGGCCTGAGCTTTATCAGCCTCATCGCCCCCACCAGCGAGAACCGCGTCGCCATGATCGCCCGGGAGGCGGAGGGCTTCCTGTACATCGTCTCCTCCATGGGCGTCACCGGCGTGCGCAGCGAGATCACCACCGATATCGGCGCCATGGTGGAGCTGGTGCGCAAAAGCACGTCCATTCCCTGCGCGGTCGGCTTCGGCATCTCCACGCCCGAGCAGGCGGCAAAGATGGCCGGCCTCTCCGACGGGGCCATCGTAGGCAGCGCCATCGTCCGTCTCATCCACGAGAGCGGGCCCGACGCTCCGAACGCCGTGCGCGAGTATGTGTCCTCCATGACCCGCGGCCTTCACTGAAAAAAAGAAACGGCGCTGAAACAGCGTCGTTTCTTTTTCAGATCTTATCATTTATCATTCCTCATTTCATCATTCGTCTCTGTTCTTGCTTCTCCCCGTCCGCTCTGCTATACTCGTTTATCATTCATCATTTAAGAAGGGTTTCCATGAACGACACCTCATCTTCCCCCTCGCGCCGCGCTTCGGCCGCGATGCTCATCGCGTCGCTGGTCATTGTGGGCACGGTGGGGCTTCTGCGGCGGCACATCCCGCTGTCCTCCGCCGCGCTGGCCTTCGCCCGCGGCCTGATCGGCGGGCTGTCTCTGCTGCTGTACGCGCGGCTCGTCCGCAAGG
>CACXMX010000076.1 GCA_902768805.1 Oscillospiraceae bacterium | reverse complement strand
TCACGGCAGGCGATCTCGCCGGCCAGCCCGTGGAGGAACACGGCGCAGCGGACAGCGAACAGGGAGTCGAATCCCTGGGCAAGCAGCGCCGTGATTATTCCGGCGAGCACGTCTCCGCTTCCGCCCTTGGCCATGGCCGGCGTCCCGGTCGGGTTGACCACGGCCTCCGCGCCGCGGCATATAAGGGTGCCGTGCCCCTTCAGTACCAGGATCACGTTCGGATGAGCGGCGGTGAAGGCCAGGGCGCCGGAGAGCCTTCCGTTTTTCAGCTCGCCGCCGATGCGGCGGAATTCTCCCTCGTGGGGCGTAAGAATCACATCGGACGGGTAGGCGGCGAGAAGCTCCGGCTCCCGGACGCACACGGACAGAGCGTCGGCGTCGATCACCAGAGGGGCGTGAGCGCGGCGAAGCACCGTGTCCGTCAGCGCGGCCGCGCCTTCTCCCGTCCCCAGCCCGGGCCCCACGCAGCAGGCATCCGCGCTTTCGATCGCGGAAAGAGCCCGCTCGCAGGCCTCGGGAGCGAAGCCTCCGGCGCTGTCGCCCGGCAGCGGCGTCACCACGGCGCCGTCACAGCGCGCGGCGGCGACGGTGTAAATGCTCTCGGGGATCAGCAGCCTTGTGAGTCCCGCGCCGGACCGCTCGCAGGCGTTCGCCGCCAGCGCGGGGGCGCCGGCATAGCCCAGACAGCCCGCGATCAGCACAGCGCGCCCGTAGGAGTATTTATGGGTCCGGGCCTTTCGGCGGGGGAGCGGCGTGTCCCCGATCTCGGCCATGGCGAGCGAAAACGGCTCGGCCGGGCGGAGCTCGGCGCCGAAACGGGCGGTGTAGTCCTCAAACGTCAGCGGTATCATCACGATCCCTCCCGGTGTCCGGACGGCTCGCGCAAAGCGGGCCTGCGGACCTTCATCTTCGTATATTGTAAGGGATTGCGCCGTCTTACGCAAGAAGGAAAACCGTTCTTGCTTTTCCCGGCTATATGTGCTATGATGACGCCGCTTCTCGCGTAAAGCGGGAACAGGTGTCTCTTGAAAACCACCTGATACGGCCGCGGACCGGATCTCCGGGCGCGCCGTATGAAACAAAACAAGGAGCATATCGCCATGCAAAAAACCGTTTCCGAATACCGCAGTCTCATCAGATCTGTCCCGCCCCTGCTTTTCTCGCTGCTGGTCCTGTCCGTCGTGGGCATGAACCTTCTGGCCAACAAAAGCATCGACACCGGCGTGGACTGGCTGGCGCTGGACTGCGGGATCCTTTTTTCCTGGCTCACTTTCCTGTCCATGGACGTTCTGACGCATAATTACGGCCCGAAAACCGCCACCGTTCTCTCCCTGGCCGCGCTGGGGCTGAATCTGCTGATGGCGCTGATCTTCTTCCTGGCCTCCCGGGTCCCCGGCGTGTGGGGCGAGAGCTTTGTCGACGGCAGCGAGACGGTGATCAACACCGCCCTGGACCGGACCTTCGGAGGCACCTGGTACGTGATCCTGGGCAGCTCCGTGGCCTTCGCGGTCTCGGCGGCTCTCAACAACTTTCTCAACTACGGGATCGGAACGCTGCTGCGGAAGAACGAGTCCTTCGGGAGCTTCGCGATCCGTTCCTACGTCTCCACATTTCTGGCGCAGTTTGCCGACAACCTGATCTTCGCGCTGATCGTGAGCCGGAACTTTTTCGGCTGGACGACGCTGCAGTGCTTTACCTGCGCGCTGACCGGCGCGCTGCTGGAACTCCTGTTCGAGGTGGTATTCTCTCCGCTGGGCTACCGCGTCGCCTCCGCCGTCCGTGCGGGCAGGCGCGCCGGGTCCGGGAATGTGAAGGGGGAAGCATGAATATTTTCGTTACCGGCAGCTCCCGCGGCATCGGGCTTGCCATCGCGGAGCGCTTTCTGCGGGAGGGACACCGCGTATTCGGCTTTGACCGGGAGGGGAGCGCCCTCTCCCACGACCGTTACCGCCATTTCGTGTTTGACATCCGCGACGGGGCCTGGCCCGAGCTGCCCGGGCCGGAGGTCCTTATCAACAACGCCGGGACCCTGGAGGAGTCCGACGCGATCGACGTGAATCTCAAGGGGACGATCCGCTTCACCGAACGGTTCGTAGACGCCCCCTCGCTCCGTTCGGTGCTGTTTATCGCTTCGGCCTCCGCGCGCAACGGAGCGGAATTCCCGCTGTATGTCGCCGCCAAGGCGGGCGTGGTGGGATACATGAAAAACCGGGCGCTGTATCTCGCGGGGCGCGGCGTAACCTGCAACAGCATCTCGCCCGGCGGAGTCGTCACGCCCGCCAACCGGCACATCCTTGAAGACGCGAAGCTCTATGCCGCGGTCCGGGCGGAGACCCTGCTGGGAAAATGGGCCGAGCCGGAGGAGATAGCGGATCTGGCCTGGTATCTCACGGCCGTGAACCGCTCCATCACCGGGGAGGACATCCTCATCGACAACGGAGAAATGCTCAAGTCCAACTTCATATGGTAAATGATCGGAGGAGCGGACGGTGGACACAAAAGTGAAATACCCCGACAGGGTAACAAAGGGCGAGGACGGAGTCTGGCGCTGGACGGGAGTGATCAGCCGCGCCGAGAACCGCCACGCGATCTCGGTCACCCTGAAGGTGGTCGGCGCGATGTGTCTGTTCCTGATCGGCCTGTCGGCGTCGATGAGAGACCGGCAGATGCTGCTGGTCACGGTGCTCGCCTGCGGCGGGGTCATGGCGGTCGCCGGGGCGGTCTGCGCCGTTGCCGACCGCATGGCCGCGAACGGGCGGTACCAGGCGTTTGAGATCACGGACGATCACATGCGCTGGGTGGGCGTCGGGAGAACGGACTTCCGCTATTCATGGCGCAGCATCCGGAGCGTGCGCATTTTCGAAGAGGAGGACGTCATCGAGATCCGCCAGCTGCTGGGCGTCATGCAGATCTATGTGCCGCATGAGGATTTCGCGCTGGTGAAGGACCTGATCCTCGCGCGCGTTTCGGGCTCCGCCGACGTGGAATATGTGTGAATAAGGGGAAGAGCGCTGCCGAAAGGCGGCGCTCTTCCCCTTATTCCTTCAGCGGACGGACCCTTACGGACGGCTCAGCCGTTCCAGGTCGGCCGCGGCCTCCGTTTTTCCGGCCTCATAGGCGCGGCGGTACCATTCCGCCGCCTCGCCGTCGGTACCGTATCCGGTCTCGGCGCACTGCCCCGCGGCGTACATGGCGTCGGCGTCGCCGGCCTCGGCGGCTTTGCGGTACCACAGATACGCCTGCCGCGGATCCTCGTCAGTCCCGAAACCGTACTGGTACATCATCGCCAGATTATACATTCCCTGGACGTTTCCCGTATCGGCGAGTCTGCGGGTCCACTCGAAGGACTGAGCGCTGTCCGGTTCGGTACCCACTCCCGCCAAATAGCAGCGGGCGAGGTTGTACATCCCCAGATCGTAGCCGCTTTCGGCGCTTTTTTTATACCACTCAAAGGCGGCTTTTTCGTCCTTTTCGGTCCCGGACCCGTCCTCCAGGCAGATGGCGGTGTTGAGCATGCCGGAGGCGTCCCCGGCCTCGGCCGCGCGCAGATCCCACTGATAGGCAAGCGCCTTGTCCCGGGCGGTCCCGACCCCGCTGTCGTAGCAGTTGGCCACTCCCACCATGCCGGAGGTGTCGCCGGCCTCGGCCGCTTTGTAAAACCAGGTAAACGCCGCCTCCGGGTCGGGCTCCGTGCCCCAGCCGTGGTTATAGCAGTCGGCCAGCAGCAGCATGGCCCGGTTGTTGCCCGCCTCCGCGGACACCCGCAGGAATTCCACATCCGCGGGCTCGATCACGTCCTTCTGCGCGATGGATATGATGGCGGCGCCGTAGATATCGTAGCAGAGCTGACGGTTTTTTCTCGTGACCCGGGCGTTGTGCCACGCGAGACCCGACACGGTCAGCACGATCGCCGCCGCCGTGAAGCCCGTGATGAGAGCGGTGCGGAGCCGGCGCTGCTTTTCTCTGTCCGCCAGCCGGTTGAACCGCACATCCAGCAGGATCGAGACGAGCTTGAGAAACGCCTTGTCCTTTCCGATCTCACGCACATTGGAGCCCAGCGGATGGCCCTCGCCGCTGCGAAGAGCGGGCGGGTAGCATTCAAGGGAAGCATCGTCGCTTTCGGGCTCGCCGTCCACGATGAACGGGATGATCCTGCGCTCCTTCCCGCCGCGCCGGAAAGCCAGGATCTCTTCGCTGACCCAGTGCGACGCGGCGCTGTTCGGCGAACAGATCACTACCAGGCAGCGCGAGACGGCCAGCTCCTTTTCCAGGGTCTGCTGCAACTCGACTCCGGCCAGGTCGGTCTGGTCACGGAAAACCTTCAGATGTCTCCGGGACTCCGCCCCGGGGCACAGGCCGCGGGGGATACGGAAGGTCTCCAAACGGCGCTGGAGCCACCGGGCCCATTTCATGTCCCTGTGGCTGTAGCTGATAAAGGCGTCATAAATGTATTCTTCCATCGGCGCACCCGCTTTCGGAAGGATCATATCATATCTCGTCCGGGGCGGCAACCGCGGCCGCGCCGCGCACAACTTTTTCCCGGGCGCTCCGGGAAAAAAATAGGCCGCCGGACGGGTGACAAACCGCCGTGAGCGGAAGTATAATACATACGGACAACGATACTTTGAGGGGGAGGAGAAAATGTCGCTGGATCATTTTACCGAGGACGAGCTGGAGGTCACGGGTACTCTCGCGGGCTTTATGAAGCCGGAGCGGTACAACACGCCCATCACCCCGCGGGAAAACATGCTGCGCCTGTATGAGGGGAAGACCCCCATGTGGATCCCGTCGCCCTGGGAGGCGGCGAGCATCAAGGTCGACTGCGACCCGGAGAACGTGGCGCGCAGTCCCTCCGGAGGTGTCGACGGCTACGGCGTGGAGTGGATCTTCGTCAAAACAGCCGGCGGAGCCATGGTCAAGCCGGGCAATCCGAAGGTGCCGGACATCAGCGAGTGGGAAAAGTACATCACGGTCCCGGACCCCGAGACCTGGGACTGGGCCGGCGCGTATGAAAAGCAGAAAGACGCTCTCGCCGACCCCACTCTGTTCACCACGGTGACCTTCGGCAGCTGCCTGTTCGAGCGCCTCATTGCCGTGATGGACTTTGAGAACGCGGCCATGGCGCTGGTCGACGACGACCAGAAGGAGGGCGTACACCGCTTCCTGCGGGCCGTGACGGATTACCGCAAAAAGTACTACACCCTGGTGAAAAAATGGTTTGACCCCGACGGGGTGAACTTCAACGACGACTGGGGCAGTCAGCGGGCGGAATTCTTCAGCCGCGAGACCGCCGCGGAGATGCTGGTGCCCTACGTGAAGGAGAGCGTACAGTGCGCCCACGATCTCGGGATGTATGTGGATCTCCACTGCTGTGGGTTCGTGGAGGGATTTGTCCCGTTCTTTATCGAGGAGGGCTTCGACACCTGGGGAGGACAGCCTCTCAACGACAAGCCGAAGCTGAAGAAAACGTATCCGAACAGCCTGGTCTTCACCCACCAGATCGACGAGCGGCCCGACGCCTCCGACGAGGAGATCGACGCCGCCGTGGCGAAATTCATGGAGGAATTCGGATACGACAACCGCGGCTTCTACGGCGGGTTCGACCCGCGCTACCGCCGGAAGGTATACGAGGCGTCCCGCAAAAACTACGACCGGCTGGTCGCGGAGGGGAAGGCCGTAGTGTGACGGGTTTTCCCCCGCGCTTTTCCCGGAACAAAAACGATAAAATACCGCAATGGAGGATCAGAGTATGGAAACCAGACCCTACGTTCCCTGGGCGCTCATGAACCGCTTCATGGTCGAGGTGTTCAAGGCCTACGGCGTCCCGCAGGAGGACGCGGCGATCTGCGCCGACGTGCTCCTGGAATCCGACCGCCGCGGCATCGAGAGCCACGGCTGCAACCGCTTTAAGTCGATCTATCTCGACCGCATCAAAAACGGCACGCTCCTGCCCGTGACGAAGCTGGAAACCGTTCTCGAAACGCCGACCACGGTGGTCATGAACGCCAACAACGGCATGGGCATGGTGGCCAGCTATCGCATGATGGAAAAGCTGATCGAAAAGGCGAAGATCTACGGCATGGCGGGCGGCACGATCTTCAACTCCACCCATTACGGCATCGCCGGGTACTGGACCGGCATGGCGGAAAAGGCCGGCATGATCGGCATCAGCGGCACCAACGCGCGCCCGTCCGTGGCGCCGACCTTCGGCGTCGAGCCCATGATGGGCACGAACCCGCTCACGTTTACGATGCCCACCGACGAGCCCTTCCCGTTCAATCTGGACTGCGCCACCTCCATCGTCCAGAACGGCAAGATCGAGTACTACGAGCGGGAGGGAAGTCCCACGCCCGCAGGCCTCGTGATCACCCGCGACGGAGGCACGCTCACCGACAGCGGCACGATCCTTCGCGAAATGCGCGCGGGAAACTGCGCCTTGCTCCCTATCGGCGGAGCGGGGGAGGAAAACGGCGGCTACAAGGGCTACGGATACACCGCCGTGGTGGAGATCCTGTCCGCGTCGCTGGCGGGCGGACCGTTCCTGAAGGAGCTCAGCGGGAAGAACCCCGACGGCAGCAACCGGATGTACCGTCTGGGCCACTTCTTCTTTGTGATCAACCCCGAGTTCTTCATGGGAACGGAGACCTTCCGTCATACGGCCGGCCAGATCTGCCGCGAGCTCCGCGCTTCCGAGAAGGTCCCGGGCGCCGAGCGCATCTACACGGCCGGCGAGAAGGAATTCCTGGCCTGGCAGGAGAGAAAGGACAAGGGCGTACCCATCGGCGAGGCCCTGCAGAAGGAATTCCTGGCGCTCAGAGACGAGTGCGG
>CACXMX010000075.1 GCA_902768805.1 Oscillospiraceae bacterium | reverse complement strand
GCGCGCTTCCATTTCATTCCCTGAGGCGTGTCCTCCACGATGATCCCCTGGGCCTTCAGTTCGTCCCGGATGCGGTCGGACTCGGCCCAGTTCTTTTCTTTGCGGGCGGCCTTGCGCGCCTCGAACAGAGCCTGCTGCTCCGCGGTGAGTTCATCCCTGCGTTCGATAAAGGGGATACCGAGCACGTCGCTCAGCTCCGTATAGATCGACAGGCAGCCCTCCGCCAGAGCGCGGGAAGGATGGGCGTTGGGATTGACATGGGCATTGATCTCGCGCACCAGCTCATAGATCACCGAGATCGCGTTTGCGGTATTGAAATCGTCGTCCATGGCTTCGCAGAATCTGTCGCGGTAGACATCCAGCGACTTGAGGAAGGCGGCTTCGTTCTCCGAGAGGGGGCGGTCCTCGCCGCTGCGCACGAAAAAGTCCAGATTGTCCTTTGCCGTGCTCAGCCGCTCCAAAGCCGCTTTGGCCTGCATGAGGATCTCGCCGGAGTAATTGAGAGGGGAGCGGTAGTGACTCATAAGCATGAACATGCGGATGCAGTCGTAGCCGTAGGCCTCCGCCGCCTCTCGCACGGTGAAGAAATTGCCGAGAGACTTGGACATTTTTTTGTTGTCCACATTGATAAAGCCATTGTGGACCCAGTAGTTGACGAACCGGCAGCCGTTGGCCGCCTCGGACTGGGCGATCTCGTTCTCGTGATGGGGGAAAATAAGGTCGCTTCCGCCGCAGTGGATATCCATGGTCTTTCCGAGATAGCGGTTGGACATGGCCGAGCACTCGATATGCCAGCCGGGACGGCCCTTGCCCCAGGGGGAGTTCCAGCTGGGTTCACCGGGCTTGGCGGCCTTCCACAGAGCGAAATCCAGAGGATCTTCCTTCACGTCGTTTACATCCACGCGGGCCCCGGAGCGAAGCTCCTCGATGGGCTGATGGGAAAGCTTCCCGTAGTCCTTGAATTTAAGCGTGCGGAAATAAACGTCGCCGTTGATCTCATAGGCATAGCCTTTTTCGATAAGGGTCTTTACCAGCTTGATGATCTGCCCGATGTTCTCGGTGGCCTTGGGGTGTACCGTTGCGGGACGCACGCCCAGAGCCGTCACGTCCTTCCAGTACTCGGCAATGTATTTTTCAGCGACCGCGGAGGAGTCGATCCCTTCCTCGTTGGCCCGGTTGATGATCTTGTCGTCCACATCCGTGAAGTTCTGTACAAAGGTGACTTCATACCCCTTATACTCGAAATACCTCCGCAGCACGTCGAACATGATGATGGGACGCGCGTTTCCCACATGGATGTAGTTGTATACGGTGGGGCCGCAGGCGTACATTTTAACTTTTCCCGGCTCAAGAGGAACGAATTCCTCAAGGCGCATATTCATGTCGTTGTACAGATACATAATATAAAGATCTCCTCTTTTGTGTTCGTTCAGTAACGTTCGCCGATGAGATCGCCCTCATCCGCGGCGGTGACGCGCACCCGGATCAGCTCGCCGGGATAAGCGTCGCCGGAAATAATGACCCTGCCGTCTATGTCCGGAGAATCATATTCGCTGCGTCCCCAAAGGGTGCCGTCCTCCTCGCGGCCCATCACCAGCACGGAGAGCGTGCGTCCGATAAGCGAGGCCGCGAACTCGTCCATGATCTCCGCCTGGATCTCCATACACAGGCCGGCCCGGCGCTCGGCCTCTTCCGTATCGCAGCGGTCGGGCATGGCGGCTGCCGGCGTGCCCTCCTCGGGCGAATAGGGGAATACGCCGGCCCGCTCTATACGGGCCTCACGCAGAAAGGTACACAGCTCCTCAAACTGTTCCTCGCCTTCGCCGGGCAGACCCGTGATCAGGCTGGTGCGAAGCACAAGGCCCGGGATGCGTTCGCGCAGCTTCCGAAACAGGGAGCGGATCTGCGCTCCGGTGCTGCGGCGGTTCATGCGCCTGAGGATAGCGTCGTTGATGTGCTGAATGGGGATATCGAGGTACTTTACGATTTTTTCCTCGGAGGCGATCGTTTCGATCAGCTCGTCGTCGATCTCCTCGGGATAAAGATAATGAAGCCTGATCCAGGAAAAGTCCATTTCGCAAAGCTCCCGCAGCAGTCCGGAAAGGCAGCGCTTTTTGTAAAGGTCCGTTCCGTAGCGCGTGATATCCTGTGCGACTACGATCAGCTCCTTTACGCCGGAGAGAGCGAGCGTGCGCGCCTCGGCGAGGATGCTCTCGCGGTCGCGGCTGCGATAACGTCCCCGGAGAGAGGGGATCACGCAGTACGCGCAATGATTGTCGCATCCTTCGGCGATGCGCAGATACGCCCATGCCGGTCCGGTGGACACGACGCGCGGGAGTTCCTTCAGCGGGGCGCTGATATTGTTCTTAACAGTGGGCCGCCCGCCGTCCAGAACGCTCTCAAGGACGCTTACGATCTCGCTGTAGCTCCCGGTGCCCAGGATCCCGTCGACCTCCGGCAGATCGCCGCGGATCTCGTCGCTGTAGCGCTGAGCGAGACAGCCCGCAACGACGATCTTCAGCTCCGGATTGATCTCTCTGAGAGCGGCGGTTTCCAGGATGCGGTCGATGGCCTCCGTCTTGGCGCTTTCTATAAAGGCGCAGGTGTTGATGACGACGGCGTCGGCCTCGGCCGGGTCATCGGAAAATGAGTAGCCGGCCTCACTGATGAGCGCGGCCATCTCTTCGCTGTTCACCAGGTTCTTGGGGCAGCCCAGCGAGATGAGCGCGACTTTTCTGTTTTTATGTTCCATTATCGTTCCTCATTCTCCGAGGCATATCTCTCCAAAGCGCCGCGGACCTCCTCGCGGGAAAAACCCCGTCGGAGGAGGTAGCTGCGCGCGCGTTCCATATCCTCCGGGGAAACGGATCCCCGGAGCCTGGCGGAGAGGAGCCGGTAAACGGTGCTGTCCGGTTCGCCCGCCTCCTCCAGGGCTTCGTCCCATAGTTCCCGGCCGATGCCGCGGTGATAGAGCTCTTCGCGGATACGCCGCTCCCCGTAGCCCCTTCCGGAATAGTGCCGGACCACAAGAGCGGCGTAGCGCGCGTCGTCCACGACGCCGACGGCACAAAGACGATCGACGACCTCGGCGGCATCCTCGGCCGTGACGCCTTTGTCGGTCAGCTTATCTATGAGCATCTTACGGGAATAATCCCGTTTATCCAGCAGCGAGAGCGCCCTTTTTCTGGCGGCTTCGTTCATCAGCCCTCAAAATCGTCGGCGGATATATCGATGGCGCGGCCGGCGGCGATGGCGGCCTTGCGTGCCTGGGGCGTCATGAGCTTATGGGCGTTGGCGCGGACCTCGGCTTCGATCCGGTCGGCGACGTCCGGGTTGGAGAGAAGGTATTCCTTCACCGCGTCCTTGCCCTGAATGCGCTCGCCGTTGACCGTGAACCAGGCGCCGGCCTTGTCGATGATCTCCAGCTTGACGCCCAGGTCGATGATCTCGCCGACCTTGGAGATGCCCTCGCCGTAAATAATGTCGAATTCGGCCTCCTTGAACGGAGGGGCGACTTTGTTTTTGATCACTTTGGCGCGCGTACGGTTGCCGACCATCTCGGAGCCGCTTTTGAGCGTCTCGATCCGGCGCATATCGATCCGGACGCTGGAGAAGTATTTCAGGGCGCGTCCGCCGGGAGTGGTCTCGGGATTACCGTACATGACGCCTATCTTCTCGCGAAGCTGGTTGATAAAGATCACGACTGTGTTGGTTTTGGAGATGGCGCCGGCCAGCTTGCGAAGAGCCTGGCTCATCAGCCGGGCGACCACGCCCACGCTGCTCTCGCCCATCTCGCCCTCCAGCTCGCTGCGGGGAAGGAGGGCGGCCACGGAGTCGACCACCACGACGTCCACGGCGCCGGAACGAACGAGGGCCTCGGTGATGTCGAGAGCCTGCTCACCGGTATCGGGCTGAGAAATGAGAAGGTTGTCTATATCCACGCCCAGGGCTCTCGCATAGGCGGGTTCGAGTGCGTGCTCAACATCGATATACGCCGCCTCGCCTCCGGACTTCTGAGCGCTGGCCACGATATGCAGAGCCAGCGTGGTTTTGCCGCAGGACTCGGGCCCGTAGATCTCCACGATACGGCCGCGGGGAACGCCTCCGATCCCCAAAGCGAGATCCAGCGAGAGAGAACCGGTGGGGATGGCTTCCACATTCACGGCGATATCGTCGCCAAGACGCATGATCGCGCCTTTGCCATAGTTCTTTTCGATCTGAGCCAGCGCGGTCTCCAGCGCTTTTTTCTTATCACCGGCGGCGCCGACGGAAGGCGCGGGGGCTTTCTTTTTTTCAGCCATGTCTTTAACCTCGCTTGTCTTGATTATTCGTTTCTATTTTTCTCCCGTACACCACGCGCTCCACCCCGATGGTGTCCAGCGCGCAGCCCAGGGTGCCGAAGCCGGCTTCGGCCATCAGCTGCCTCACGGGCTCGCTCTGACCTTCGCCTACCTCAAATATAAGGATACCGTTATCCTTTAAAACGGACTTCCAGTGCTCGAGGACCGCTCTGTAGAAGACAAGGCCGTCTTTGCCCCCGTCCAGGGCCAGTGCGGGTTCCCAGTCGCGAACGGAGGGATCGAGCAGTTCCAGCTCCTCTTCGGCGATATACGGCGGATTGCACGCGATCATGTCAAAGCCGCTCATACGCAGGGGAGGAGAGGAGAGAGCGTCCGCGTCCATGCACACGCAGCGGTTGCCGAGACGGTGGAGCGCCACATTCTTGCGCGCCACGGACAGCGCTTCGGGACTGATATCCGCCAGATATACCCGCGCGGAGGGAAGCTCATGGGCGAGAGCGACTCCGATGCAGCCGCTCCCGCAGCACAGATCGAGGATCCTGGGGTCGGCCGTCTCGGAACGAAGCAGCTCCAGAGCGGTGAAAACCAGGACCTCCGTATCCATGCGGGGGATCAGGACCGACGGATTCACGATCATTTTCAAGCCGTAAAAATCCCAGCTTCCCGAAATATACGCCAGAGGTTCTCCGGCCATGCGGCGGCCGAGAAGCGCGCGGGCGGAGCGTTCGGTCTCCTCGGGAGCATAGAGATAAAACCGCCCGATCAGTTCAGCGTCGGAATAGCCGGCTGCCTGCGCCAGCAGACGTCTGGCTTCCAGGGCATACTCTTCCATGCCCGCTTCCTTGAGGACACGGCGCATATCCAGATAGATCTCGTTATAGGTTCGGGCCAAAACGCCGCCCCCCTTACCAGATGTCGGTACCCTTCTCCTCGGGAAGCACCAGCTTCAGGGCCTCGATCGCGACCTCCAGCATGGAATCGTCCGGTTCGGCGGTGGTGAGATGCTGCAGTGCCTTGCCCGGGGCCGAAACGGCGGCCGTCAGGGCATTGTCATGGCGGCCGGCCCATTTGATGACCTCATAGCTGACGGATACCACGACGGGAAGGAGAATCAGATGCAGTCCCATCCGCGCGAGAGTGCCCTCCGTACGGATCAGAGAGAATACGAGGATGCTGATGAAAATCACGATGAACAGAAAGCTCGTGCCGCAGCGGGGATGGAACCGCGACTGTACGCGCGCGTTCTCCACGGTGAGCGGCAGCCCGGCTTCATAGCAGAAAATGGTCTTGTGTTCGGCCCCGTGGTACATCCACACGCGCTTCATGTCCGGCATGGCGTTCACCAGGCGAAGATACACCAGAAAGACGGCCAGACGGGTAAGACCCTCGCACAGTCCGCGCAGCGCCCCCAGGGGGATCAGGCGGTTGAGAAGACCGGCCAGGAACGTGGGGAGAAGGGCGAAAAGCCCCACAGACAGCGCAATGCCGAGCGCCACGGCTACGTACACGATAAGCTTTTCCGCGGTCTCTCCGGAAAAGTGACGGCTGATCCACTCGTCCAGCTTGTCGGGCTCTCCCCGGGCGTCATCGGGCTGCTGTTCGGCGGACCAGGTCAGGGCGCGTACGCCGTGAATCATCGAGTCGAGAAAGTTGACTACGCCGCGGATCAGCGGCAGACCCATCCACGGATGCTTCGCCTTGATGAGCGTCAGCTCTTCGACCTTTGTCACAAGAGTTCCGTCGCTCCGGCGGCACACGATGGCCTGCTTCTCGGGCCCGCGCATCAGGATCCCTTCTATGAGCGCCTGACCGCCGATGCTTGTGCGGAAGGACGCGCTGTTTACTTCATGTTTTCCCATATAAGTCTCCGGGCCTCACGATCTGCGCGGCAGACTGACGGTGACGCATACGCCGCCGCCGGGCGCGTTCACGATATCGAGCACGCCGTTGTGCCGGGTGACGATCTCGTCGCAGACCGCCAGGCCGATACCGCTGCCGCGCTCCTTGGAGGACCCTTTATAGAATTTCTTTTTGACCTGAGGAAGCTCGTCGGGCGGGATGCCGGGTCCGTAGTCGCGGATCGCGGTATACACGCTCGTATCATCCATACCCACGCTCACGTCTATGCGGCGGCCGCTTTTACCGTACTTGCACGCGTTGTCCAGTATGTTGAGCACCACCTGCTTGAGCCGCTCGGGATCGCCGGGTATTTCGGGGATGTCCTCAGAGGAGGGGATATACCGGACGGCTATGTTTTCCTTTCGGAAAAGCTCGTTGTAGGTATACATGCATTCCTCCACCAGAGCGGGGAAATCTACCGTGGATACCTGCAGCGTGAAGCGCCCGTCCTGTATTCTCGTAAACTCCAGCAGCTCCTCCACCATTTTTGAGAGCCTGGCGGCTTCCCGGGAAATGATCTCCAGTCCGCGGCGTGAATCGCCCTTGATGGCCGGGTCGTAGCTGATCGTTTCGGTCCATCCGGTTATGGCGGTGAGCGGCGTTCTCAGTTCATGGGAAACGGAGGAGATGAATTCCGTCTGCAGCCGTTCCGTTCGGGCGAGCTTCTGC
>CACXMX010000074.1 GCA_902768805.1 Oscillospiraceae bacterium | reverse complement strand
GCGGAGGTGGGCTCGTCAAAGAGCATGACCTCCGGCTCCATGGCGAGGGCGCGGACGATGGCGATACGCTGCTTCTGGCCGCCGGAGAGCATGGCGGGGTACGTGTCCGCCTTGTCGGCAAGGCCGATACGCTCGAGCAGGCGCATGGCGGTCTGATCCGCCTCCGCCTGGGACTTGAGCTTGAGCCGGACCGGGGCCAGGGTGATGTTCTTTTTCACCGTCATGTGGGGGAAAAGGTTGAAGTGCTGGAACACCATGCCCATCTTCCGCCGATGCAGATCGAGGTCCACCTTCTGACCGGTGATGTCCACCCCGTCCACAATGACTTTGCCGGAAGTGGGCTGCTCCAGGAGGTTCAGGCAGCGGAGCATGGTGGATTTGCCGGAGCCGGAGGGACCGATGATGGCCACCACCTCGCCCCGCGCCACCGTGAGGCTGCTCTCGTTCAGGGCGCGGACCTCGCCGTTGTTGTACTCCTTGGTGACGTTCTCCACGCGGATGAGATCACTGTTTGTCGCCACGGCGCATCCTCCTTTCCACCGCTTCAATAGCCTTGGAGGCCGGGTAGTTGATGGCAAAATAGATCGCCGCGATCAGCACGTACGGCCCGAGACTGATCATGGTGGCGCCGGCGGTGGTCTTGGCCGCCCACATCAGTTCCATGCACCCGTAGCTCGAGCAGATCGACGATTCCTTGACCATGGTGACGACCTCATTGGCCAGAGCGGGCAGGATGTTCTTGATCGCCTGAGGCAGCACGATCAGCCGCATCCCCTGCCATTGGCTCAGCCCCAAAGAGCGGGCGGCCTCCATCTGCCCGGAATCCACCGCGAGGATGCCCGCGCGGAAGATCTCGGCGACATAGGCCGAGCTGTTCAGGGACAGGGCCACGACAAAGGGGATAAACTGGTTCAGACGCAGGAACCCGAAGATCACGATATTGGGGATCTTGATCGCGTTGAACAGGCCGAAATAGATGATCGACAGCTGCACCAGCATCGGCGTGGAGCGGAAAACCGCGATATACGCTCCCGAGATCCCTCGAATCAGCCGGTTTTTGCTCAGGCGCATCAGGGCCAGCAGGAGAGCCGGGATCACAGCCAGCAGCACCGAGAAGATACTCAGCAACAGCGTGTTGAGCACGCCGTTTACAAAATATGTCGCGTATTTCGGGAGAAATGTGAAATTGAAAAAGCTCGCAGGACCGGGCCTGGACAGAGCAGCATACAAAGGCGTAGACATAGGTGTCTCCTGTTTTTCCGTTTACTGTAATGCAAACTGTGCAAAGCCGCGGGAAGGCTTTGCACAGTTTGCTCATTTCGGGCTGTGGGCTCGGGAGTTACTCCAGCGCCTGATCAGCCAGAGAATCGGCTTCCGCGATGAACGAATCCATGGACCCGTCCGCGAGGACCTTGGCGATCGTCTCATTGATGGAGGGGAGCAGGCCCTTGGGATCGTCTTTGGCGACCCACACGCAGTAGGGCAGCGCCTCACCCAGCGGGACTGCCTCAACGATGGCGAGCTGATCGTTGGTCTGGGCATACTGCATGGCCACCGCTCCGTCCAGAACGACGGCGTCGCACTTGTCATATACCAGGTTGTTGACCAGGTCGTTCACATTGGTCATCAGGTTGGGGACCGCACCGGGCATATCGTTGGTGATGATGTCCGCCTTAGTGGTGCCGCTCTGCGCTCCGACGACCTTGCCGCTGAAATCCTCGATGGACTTATACTGATCAAGGTTGTCTTTCTTGACCACGATCATGGCCGGCAGGTCCGTGTAGTAGGGATCGGAACAGGAGGCGTTCTGCAGACGTTCCTCCGACTGCTCCATCGCCGCGATGACAAAATCACAGTTCCCCTGAGCCATCAGTGTGAGGAGGTTGTCGAAGTTCATATCCGCGATATCCAGCTCTTTGCCCATGTCAGCGGCGATCTGATAAGCCAGCGCCACGTCGCTGCCGACGATCTTGTCCTCGCCGTTATCGAGGATATGGAACTCAAAGGGGGCGTAGTCGGCGGAAGTGCCGAGGATGATCTTTCCGCCGGCCTCGGCAGCGCTGCTGTCCGCGGCTGTCGACGGAGAAGAATTACCGCACGCGGCGAAGGCCAGTGCCATCACCAGCGCCAGAAGCAATGCGATGATCTTTTTCATTTTTCCAAATTCCTTTCAATGTCTGTACTATATCGCATGAATTCTGAATAAAATTCATCTCCTCCTGCGATATAATGCATTATATGCGCATGAATATGCATTGTCAAGGATAAAAGTACATAATCATACACTCATTTCCGCCGTGCAATCATGGCATTCTGCCAAAGGGGCCGGTCTGCGGCATGGCAGAGGCAGACGATTCTCCGCCTTCGTACCAGATATACCACACAGTCTGCCCCTCCTCCAGGCCGGAGAGGATCTGGGCGGTCTCGCCGTCGGAGACGCCGACGGTGACCTCCGTGCGTCCCTCGGGCTTCTCGCCGGAGCGGTCCAGCCCGGTATAGACATAGGTGCGGCTCCCGCTGTCGTAAAGAGCGGCTGTGGGGATCATGAGCCCGGACACCGTCTGTGTGCGCACGCTCACCGAGGCGTTCATCCCGTCGAGCATGTCCGGAGAGCGGTCGAAGGACACGGTGACGGTGAATTTGCTGTTGCCGCCGTTAGCCTCGCCCACGGCGCCGATGCCGGTGACCTTTCCGGCAAAGGTCTTCCCCGGCAGGGCGTCCACGGTGATCTCGGCGTCCATTCCCTCGGCGTATTTCAGGATGTCCAGCTCGTCCACCGGGAAGGACACCTGCATGCTGTTGTCCGGGACCAGGGAGGCGATCACCGTGCCTTCAAGATCGTAGAGCTCCTCCTCTTCCTCCTGGGGAGCCGTGGGCATGGTGAAGTTCGGGATCTTAAAACCGCCGGGCAGATTCCCGATCAGATCGCCGTACCGCTCGCGCATCATGGCCTCGAGCTCTTCCTGAGTCATGGCCGGCGAGAGCGATCCTCCGTTGTCCGGGATCACGTTGGTCGGGATCTGGGGCAGATCTATGTGGCGTACAAAGATCAGCCGTTTCTCCGGGCCCTTCGAGGCGATGAGCACAATGTCACCGGGCTGCAGGGTATTCAATTCCTCCCATCCCTTTTCCGCGGACCATATGTACGCGGGCAGCGGGATGCGCTGCGGCGCAGGAGAGGAGCCGATAGCTTCCAGATCGATGCCCACGGCGCTGAGATCCGCGTAATCACTCACCTGTACGGCGCCGAGATCGATCACGAAGGCGGCTCCGCCCTGCGCGGCGGTCACCAGGCCGACCTCGTTTGTCGTGCCGTCGGGCACTATGCTCGGAGAGGTTTCGTCGCCCAGCAGCACCACGCGGAACTCCTCTTCCCCGGCGCTCAGGTTTTTCACAAGGGTATCGTCCGTATCGATCACGAAGCCGTCTTTGGGCGCGAGGACAGCCCCGTCCCGATAGAGGGTGAACAGCTCCCGGAGGGTGTCGGAATACTCGCGGCGTTTGGCGGACAGGCTCTCGTATTCGGCGCCGGGGTCCATATCCCTGATCGTGAGCAGCGCCGCGTCCTTGTTCACCTTCGCGTCCGTGCGCACCAGCACCTTGTTCACGGTGCCGCTCTCGGCCAGAATGCGAAGCGGGCTGTGGACCGTGAGCGTGCCGCTGCCGATCTCGTTGCCGGCGCTGTCGGAAATGCGGACGGTGTCTGCGAGCTTCGGGCCGTTGTCGGTGAGCGTGACCGACGCGGTCCCGTTGAGGATGGTCTCCACCCGGCCGTCGTAGGTCTTGCCGCCCTCAACGGCGACCCGGACCGGTTCTCCGGGGCGGAGGGCCGCCTGAGTGGAAAACTCCACGGCCATCATCCCGTCCAGGGAGATCACCGCGAGGCACCCGTAATTCATCATGGCGGCGCGCACATCGTCGCCGCTTTTTACGAACACGGCCTTGACGCGTCCGGACGAGGAGGCGCTGAGCGTCTGGGTCGCGCGTTCGTTGGAGGCCTCCCTGATCTGCTCCGTCAGCTTGTCGAGCGCCTCCTGCACCTCCACGGCGGCGGCCATCACGGTGACCGGGTCGACCGAGGCCACCGGAGTGCCGGCGCTCACGCGCTGTCCGTTCTTTACCAGGTATTCCGTAAGCTCCACTCCGGAGGGCACGGTGATCTCCAGCGGGTCGTCCGCCTTGAGCGTTCCGCCGCCGGAGAGGGTGCCGATGATCTCTCCGCGCTCGGCCCGGGCGGACATCAGCACTTCGCCGGAGTTTGCCTCGGCCCGGGAACGGGCCATTCGGGGCAATACCGCCAGCGCCCCTACCAGCAGGGCCAGCAGCGTCCAGCCGAGGAAGCGCAGGACCGGGGATTTTTTCTTCATCGTCGTTCCTCCCTCCTCAGCCGCCGTAATGCAGCGCGTCGATGGGCTTCATCTTCGCGGCTTTGTTGGCCGGATACAGCCCGAATACCACGCCGATAATGAAGCAGAACAGCACGCTCAGTCCCACCACTCTGCCCTGGAGGTGGAACACCAGAGCCGTGTTGGCGGTGATGATGGATATGATCTGCAGGATCGCCCACGAGATGAAGATCCCCAGCGCGCAGCCGAACATGCACAGCACCACGGCCTCGATGAGGAACTGGCGCAGGATCGTGGAGCGGCTTGCGCCGATGGCCTTGCGGATGCCGATCTCGCGGGTGCGCTCCGTGACGGTGACGAGCATGATGTTCATGATGCCGATGCCGCCCACGATCAGCGAGATGGCCGCTATGCCGCCCAAAAGGATCGTGAGCACGTTGGTGATGCTGTTCATGGCCTCCTCGATCAGGTTCTGCGAGGAGATGGTATAGGCGTCCTCGTCGTCGTTGAAGCGGCGGTTCAGCACGTCCTTCATCGCCTTCTCCGCGTCGTCCACGGAAAAGCCCTCCGCCGCGCCGATATAGAACGCGTTGATGGCGGTGGTCGCCGTCTCCGAGAGCCGGATCAGTGAGGTAAAGGGCACATACGCCGTGTAGGCGGTGCCGGAGAAGAGCGAGGTAATCGAGATGCTCTTGTCGTTCTCCACCACGCCTATGACCGTATACTTCACGCCGTTGAGGGTGATCTTCTCGCCGACGCAGTCGCTGTAGCCGATCAGATTCTCGGCGGTGGTCTCGTCCAGCACGCACACGCGGCTGGCGTTGGCCACGTCGGTGTTTTTGAGATAGCGGCCGCGAAGCAGCTTCTGGGCGTTGATGTCGTGGAAGTCCGGGGTGGTGCCGTATACGGAGAAGGTGCCGCTCTCGGAGCCGAAGCGGCCGGTGATGCTGTCGCGCGCGTAGGGGGCGACGGCGCCCACGGCGGGCTGCTCGTCCACCCAACCGCGCAGATCCGTCAGATGAACGGTCTCGCCCTTGTCGTCGTTTACCACCACGGTCAGCAGGCTGCTGCCCAGGCTGGACACCTCGTTGGTGACCGTTTCGGTGGTGCTGGTGACCAGGCTCACGAGCACCACCAGCGCCATGACGCCGATGATGATGCCCAGCATCGTCAGCGCCGCTCGCATTTTGTTCGCTCCTATGCTTCGGAGCGCCATTTTGATCGAAAGCATCAGAGCGTCACCTCCGTTAACCGCCCGTCGAGAATATGCACGACCCGCTTGGCACGGCGGGCGATATCGTTGTCGTGGGTGATGAGCACGATGGTGTTTCCCTGTTCGTGCAGCTCGGCGAACATGTCCATGATCTCCCCGCCGGTGTGGGAGTCCAGGTTGCCGGTGGGCTCGTCGGCCAGTATCAGCGACGGACGCGTCACCAGAGCCCGGGCTATGGCCACACGCTGCTGCTGACCGCCGGAGAGCTCGGTGGGCAAGTGCTTCGAGCGATGCTCCAGGCCGACCTTCGCGAGCGCCTGACGCACCCGCTCCCGCCGCTCGGAGGTGCGCACCCCCTGATAGATCAGGGGCAGCTCCACGTTTTCCTCCGCGGACAGCTTGGAGATAAGGTTGAAGCTCTGGAACACGAAGCCGATCTTGATGTTGCGCACCCGGGCAAGCTCGTTTTCCGTATAGGCCTCGATGGGCGTCCCGTCGAGCAGGTACTCGCCCGCGTCGGCGGTATCCAGGCAGCCGATGATGTTCATGAGCGTACTTTTCCCGCTGCCCGAGGGGCCGATCACGCTCACGAATTCATGCGGCCGCACATGCAGCGAGGCGTGATCCAGCGCGCGGACACGCTCCTCGCCGATCTGATAGACCTTTGATACGTCGCGCAGCTCGATCATCGTCTGCCTCCGCCGTATCCGCCGCGGCCTCCGTAGTTTCCGCCGCCGAAGCCCATCATCATGAAGGGATTGACCGCCGCCTCGCGGTACCAGATCACGTCGCCCTCCGTCAGGCCGGAGACGATCTCGATGTACTCGTCGTTGGAAATACCCGTGACGACTTCCTTTTCGTCGCCGAAGGTGTCGGTTTCCTTGTTGTAGCTCATATAGACATAGGCGGCGGCGCGGGTGCGGTGCACGGCGTCCACCGGGACGATCAGCACGTTCTCGCTGCCGGTGATGTTCACCGTGACGTCCGCCGTCATGCCGGCGAGCATGCCCTCGGTCTTGTCGAAGGTGACGGTGGCGGAGTACGCCGTGACGCCCGATGTGCTCGCGGCGGTCCTGTCAATCTCCGTGACCGTGCCGGGAAAGACCCGCTCCCCGATGGACTCTATGGTGACCATGGCCTGCTGGCCGACCTCAAGGGCCAGGATGTCCGACTCGTCCACGCTGATGACCGCTTCCATCCGCTCGTCTCTGGACATGGTGACGACCTTTGTGCCCTCGGTATCCTCGTCGGCGGCGGCAGGGGCTGCCGAGGCCGCGGCGGAGCTCATCCCGCCGGTGAAATAGGAGAACATGTCCATCCCGTTCATCGTGGGAGCAGTGACCGCGGCCTGGGTGTCGGCGCCGCCTCCGTCATAGTCCACGGAGAGCACCGTTCCCGT
>CACXMX010000073.1 GCA_902768805.1 Oscillospiraceae bacterium | reverse complement strand
CGCCCACGTCCAGGATCGTGTAGTAGTCGTCCCGGCGCAGCAGCAGCTCCGGGCCGCCCACGGTGGTGGGGGCGTCCATAAACTGGGACTGAAAGTGGACGACGACGCCCTTCTCCTCCAGCGGCGAGGCCAGCTCCCGGGAACGAAAGAGCGGCTTTGTCATGTCCAGGTCGAAAAAGTGTACGGGCAGATCTCCCCGCTTTGCCAGCCGCGCGGCCGTGTTGACCGCCAGCTCGCTCTTTCCGCAGCCTGCCTCTCCGAGAAAAACATAGTTCTTCGCCGCGCCGTTCCGGTCCGGCACCGGCGGGATCTGTCGGTCCATGAAGCGCTCCTTTCAGCCGGTTAACAGCCGGATCCCGATAAAGCGATCATACCACAAACGCCCGGCGTTTTCGAGGAACACATCGCCCAAAAACGTCCGCCGTTTTTGGACAAAAGGCACAAGCGGAAGAACGGCGGACAAATAAGTTTACATAATAATAAAAAGGTGTCAAAAAGCGCCCGGCCCGCCGGGGCCGGACGCCGGACTGCTGAGAAAGCCTCGCAGAGCTCGAGGCCAGGCGGCGAACAGGATCATGATCTGTTATTGAGGCAGCTTCGCCGCTTCAAAAACACCATATTCCAAAGAAGAAGGGGGCATCAGGGGGGAACATGGTTCCCGCCCTGAAATCGCGTCGCCCAAAGGGCGGTTACCGGATCTCCGCAGAGATCCGCGCGATTAGAAGCGTGTCGAAAAGCATCAGCCGAAGGGGTTGAGGAATTTGGTCAGTGGCTCGATCACTTCCTTGAGCTTGGCGATGGACTCGTTGAGAGAATCAAGATCCACGCTGTCGAGCTTTTCCAGCGCCTCGCGGGCATCGTCCAGACGCTCCTGCGCGGAGGCGGCCACTTCGCTTAGACTTTCGGAGAGCGACGCCCAGTCCACCTCGTTGAGAGTTTTGGATACCTCATCGAGAGCGGTGACGATCTCTTCGATCTTTTCGGGGTCCAGCGATTCGGAGAGGGCGTTGGCGGTCTGGACGAGCTTTTCCGTATCCAGCTCTTCCAGCTGCTCCGATACCGTGTCCAGACGTTCGACGATCCTGTCGACCCGCTGCCCGTACCGATACAGATTGACCGCGAGCAGGACCGCGCCGATCAGCAGCGCCGTAAGCACGGCCAGCACCGCGCCGAGAAGCGCCGTACGAAGCTTTTCATAACGAAGGAGTTGTTTGCGGTCGTCGTCCATGGTATACCTCCTCAGCCGCGGAGCGGTTTTTTTCATAATAGAGCAAGGCGGCGGATTTGTCAAAGCAAACCAAGCCCGGAGAAGGGAAGAAAGGGTCAAGTGAGTTAACATAAAAACAGTATCGCGCGGCTCCCGGCGCCGGCTGACGCCGCCGGGCTGAGCACGGACCGCACACTGCAAAAAAAAACAGCGAAAACTGAGATTTTGGTTTGCACTTTTGTGAAAGACAATGTATATTGGATTTACATAAAATTGTTATGCGGAACGATGACCGCGGCCGGCAAGCCGATCCGGGAGCGGATCCGTCTGTATAACGGGAGGTGGACCACATGAAACGTACGGTATCCCTTGTCCTGTCTCTGGTCCTGATCGTCTGTGCGCTCACGGCGATCGTACCGGATGCCCGGGCGGAACTCAGAGCGCCTACCATCACGAAGGAGCCCGGAGGAGAGAACAGAAGCGAGCTGGGAACGGCTCTGTTCGTGGCCAGGGCGGATAACGCTTCGGAGATCGCCTGGTATCTCGTGGCGCCCCGCGGCGCGTCCTACGACGTCAACGAGGTCGGAGATCTCTTCCCCGGCATGAGCGCCGCCGGCCAGGGCACGGAAACTCTGGCTTTGTACGCGCTGGCCTCCGGGATCAACGGCTGGCAGGTAGAGTGCCGCTTCAAGGATCTCAACGGCGAGGAGACCGTATCCCAGAGGGCCACCATCACCGTCGACGCGTCGCTTCCCGCGGCGCCCGCCATCACGCAGGCGCCCCAAAAGGCGTATCTGAATTTCGGCGAGAAGACGACGCTCTCCGTTTACGCGGAAGCGCCCGCGGGCTATGCGGTCAAATACGAGTGGTTTTCCACCGAGACGAACAATCCTGCCAACGCCACGCTGATCCCCGACGCCACCACGGCGGAGTTCGTGCCGCCCGAGAAGGACGGAACGGTGTATTACTGCGCCGGGCTCAAATCCGTCGGAAGCGAGTCGCCGGTGAGCTCCTACGCCTTCACCCCGCTGATCCCGGTCACGTACAGCACCGAGCCCGAGGTGCCCGAGCATGTGCACACCTATTCCGAGACCTGGGATAAGGACGATATATACCACTGGCATGTCTGCACCGGCTGCGGAGAGATCGCCGACCGCGCCACCCACTCCTACGACTGGACGGAGACCGTGAAGGCCACGTCCCGGAAACAGGGAGAGCGCGTGGGCGTGTGCTCTGTGTGCGGATACCAGACCACCCAGATCATCCCCGTTCAGGCCAGCCAGCGCAGCTCCGGAAAGGGCCTGCTCGTGGCGCTTCTGGTGCTGGTGATCGCCATGCTGCTGGCGGGCGCGTACTATTACGTCCGCTACTACCGCACCGGGACAAAGCCGGACATCAGCACCCTGTCCGGACTGCTCAACTCCAGGAAAACGTCCCGCGGCCGCTCCTCGGGCCGCTCCTCGGGTCAGGCCCGGGGACGTCACTCCGGCGCTAACCGCGGCGATGACGACGACGACGGCGGAAGCCTCTGATCGTATCGTATCGGAAGAAAGGAGATATCTATGGGACTGATCAGGGCGGCTGTGTCCGCCGCCGGCAGTGTACTGGCGGACCAGTGGAAAGAATACTTTTACTGTGACGCGCTCAGCACGGAGGTCCTGGCTGCCCGCGCTTCGAAACGGAGCCGCGGCGGCAACAGGGGCAGCGACAACGTGATCTCCAACGGCTCGGTCATCTCGGTGGCGGACGGCCAGTGCATGATGATCGTCGAACAGGGAAAGATCGTGGATGTGTGCGCCGAACCGGGCGAATACACCTACGACATCTCCTCCGAGCCCTCGGTGTTTACCGGCGACCTCTCGCAGAGCGTTAAGGAAGTGTTCGCGAACATCGGAAAGCGCTTCACCTTCGGCGGAGAGATCCCCAAGGATCAGCGCGTGTATTACTTCAACACGCGGGAGATCGTCGGCAACAAGTACGGCACGCCGGCTCCCGTGCCCTTCCGGGTCGTGGACGAGCACGCCAACATCGATATGGATATCGCCGTGCGCTGCTTCGGCGAATACAGCTACCGCATCACCAACCCGCTGCTGTTCTACACCAATGTCTGCGGCAACGTGGAAAAGAGCTATACCCGCTCGCAGCTGGACAGCCAGATGAAGAGCGAACTCCTCACCGCCCTGCAGCCGGCGTTCGGCCGTATTTCGCGGCAGGGGATCCGCTACTCCTCTCTGCCGGCCCACACGCTGGAGGTGGGCGAGGCCCTCAACCGCGAGCTCTCCGCGAAGTGGCGCGATACCCGCGGCGTTGAGATCGTCAATTTCGGCATCTCCGGCCTGAAGGCCGACGAGGAGGACGAGCGGATCATCAAGGAGCTTCAGCGCACGGCGGCGCTCAAGGATCCGGACATGCGCGCGGCGCACTACGTCAACGCCACGGCCGCCGCCATGCAGAGCGCCGCGGCCAATGAGTCCGCCGGCCCCTCCATGGCGTTCATGGGCATGAACATGGCCCAGAACGCCGCCGGGTCGGTTTCCTCCGAGCTGTTCCAGAGTCACGCCGCAGCCCCGGCCGGCGCCGGCGACAGCTGGAAATGCCCCGTGTGCGGGACCGTGGCTCACGGCAAGTTCTGCCCCGAGTGCGGCACGGCTCGTCCCGCCGCGCCCAACACCTGGACCTGCCCGGAATGCGGCACGGCCAACAAGGGCAGGTTCTGCACCGAATGCGGCGCGAAAAAGCCCGCCGGCGTTCCCCAGTACCGCTGCGACAAGTGCGGATGGGAGCCCTCCGATCCCGCTCATCCGCCCAAATTCTGCCCCGAGTGCGGCGACCCGTTCGACGACGGCGACATCGTCGCTTCCGACTGATACCCCGCTAAAAATACCTGCCCCGCGATCCGAAACGATCGCGGGGCAGGTTTTTTACGGTTTCGTCCGGCGCGGCTACATGGACAGCAGGATCCCCACCGCGGCGGAAAAAGCGATAAACACCAGCGGATGCAGTTTTTTCAGCGGCTTTACAAGGTTCGTCATGACCCAGATCGCGGCCAGCAGAAGGATCTGCGGCAGCCGGATAACGGACAGGATCCCGGCGCCGGCGGCGAGAGCGGCCTCGTCCACCAGGCACAGACGCATCACGCCCAGGCCGGCCGAGGCGATCAGCGCGGTAGAAGCGGGGCGGATGCCGTAAAACGCGCGATCCACCGTGGGACTGGAGCGGAACGCGTCCAGGAACGACGCTATGATCAGAATGATGACGATGCAGGGAGAGACGATCCCCAGCGTGGCGACGACAGCGCCGGGAACGCCTCCTACGGTATAGCCAACATAAGTCGCCATGTTGACGCCGATAGGGCCCGGAGTGGACTCCGAGACCGCGATCATATCCGCCAGCATGGCGGGGGTGAACCAGCCCGTGCGCAGAGAGATCTCCCGCAGGAAGGGGATCGTGGCCATGCCGCCGCCCACGGCAAACAGTCCGGTTTTGAAGAATTCCCAGTACAGCTGAAGATAGATCATTTTTTCGCCTCCAGTGCCTTTACGGCCAGGCCGGCCAGTCCGGAGACGACCACGAATACGGCCGGGGACAGCCCGGTGAACAGGCTCCCTGCCAGCACGGCCAGAAAGATAAGCAGCGTGGAACGGTCGATCACGGTCTTTTTCCACAGCTTCACCACGGCGTTGCCGATCAGCACGCACACGCATACCCTCACGCCGGCGAAGGCGTGCTGCACGGCCGGGATGTAGGCGAAATTGCTCAGCAGGGAGGCAAGCAGCGTGATGATGACCAGCGAGGGAAACACCACGCCCAGCGTGGCGGCGATCCCGCCCGCGATCCCGGCCGTTTTCCTTCCGATGAACGTGGCGGTGTTCACGGCGATAATGCCGGGCGTGCACTGCCCGATGGCAAAATAGTCGGTCAGCTCTTCATCGGTGGCCCAGCCCCGTTTTTCCACGATCTCGCGCTGCAGCATGGGGAGCATGGCGTATCCTCCGCCGAAGGTCATCACGCCCACCCGGGCGAATGCGAGAAACAGGTCGCTCAGCTTCGCGTTCTTCATAGTGATTTGTCCTTATTCGTTTCGTTATTCGTTATAGAATGGGTTTTGCGGGATCGTCTTTTTCGGGATCCTCAGGAATAATACGCGCGCAGCTCCTCCGAAAGGATCGCGGCGAAGTCCTCCAGCCCGGCGCGGTCGTCGGGCGTGAAACGGCCGAACAGGGGACTGTCTATATCCAGCACCCCGAAAACCGATCCGTCCGCGCGGCGGAGCGGTACCACGATCTCGGAGTTGGAGGCGCTGTCGCAGGCGATATGTCCGGGAAAGGCGTGGACATCCGCCACGAGCTGAGTCTCGTTCCGGGCCGCGGCCGCGCCGCACACGCCCTTTCCCGGACCGATCTCGATGCAGGCGGGCTTTCCCTGAAACGGGCCGAGCACCAGGGTGTCGCCCTCCATAAGATAAAACCCCGCCCAGTTGATATCCTCCAGAGTATCCCACAGAAGGGCGGAGGCGTTGGCCAGATCGGCAACGGGATGGGGAACGTTCTCGATCAGAGACCGGAGGGAGAGGCACAGAAGCTTATAGTCGGTCATGAGAGTTCTTCCTTTCTGTTCACGGGTCTGCCGGACGATGATATCACCGAAAAGCGCGAAACGCAACGAAAAGAAGAGCTCAGCGCATCCCGGGGCGGGAAGCGTTTGGATGTTGATTCCCGCGAAACATATGATACAATCAAAGAGAACGATCAAATAGTCCGACCGGCAAAACGAAGTCCGCAGCGATAGCCCGACGAGGGCGGAGGAGGAGCGCTATGGAAGAAAAAAGCATTCAGACATCCGGGTCCGAGCGTATCGTATTGGACATCCCCATGGATTTCACGTTGGAGCAGTTCGCCGCGCTGTGCCGCGTCAAGCCCGATTCCCCGGCATGGGAGGAGCTGGAGGAGGCGCTTCCGCTCATCCGGCAGTACGGCACGCCCGGCGCCATCATCCGCTGGGCCAATGTGGAGCGGATCGAAGGCGACGAGACCACCATCGAGGGAGTCACCTTCCGCAGCAAGGTCGTGGCGGACAAGCTGCGGCACACGCCCCGCGTATTCCTGTCTGTGGTCACCGCCGGCGACGGCCTGGAGCGGAGCGGGGAATTTGAGGGAGACCCGTTTTTGAACACCTACAACGCCGCTCTGCTGTTCCACGCCTCCATTACCATGGTGCAGTACATGAAGGACAAGTTCGGCTTCGACGGCAGCTCCATGCTCTCTCCGGGCTCTCTGCCCGACTGGCCCATTGAGAACAATTTCCCGCTGTTCGACATGATCGGGAATGTGGCCGAGATCGGCATGTCGCTCACCGAAGCGGGGTACATCAAGCCCTGGAATTCCGGATCGCATATCCATTTCTCCGGCGACGGATACCAGAACTGCTCGCTGTGCAAAAAGTACGACTGCGTGGGTCGCCGCGCCCGCTTCAACCGCAGCGAATATATCCGCATTTTCGGCACGGAGCCCTGAGAAAAAACAAATACGGAGGACTCGGATCTTACGATCCGGGTCCTTTTTGCGTCTTAAGGCCGGAAGCTCATACGCCCTCTTCGCAGACCGCGCGGAACACCTCCGGAAGAGCGGCCGTCAGATCCGAGGGAGCCACGCAGTATTCGCCCTTTTCACGGCAGGCGATCTCGCCGGCCAGCCCGTGGAGGAACACGGCGCAGCGGACGGCGAACAGGGGATCGAAGCCCTGGGCCAGCAGCGCCGTGATCATTCCGGCGAGCACG
>CACXMX010000072.1 GCA_902768805.1 Oscillospiraceae bacterium | reverse complement strand
CGCCATCGCGGTCTTCATCACGAACTTCCTGATGTTTTTCGTCATGTGCATGATCGCCCGCGCCATGCTCCGTGTGTGGGGCGTGGTGCTGGCGAGCGTGGCTCAGATGGCCGTCGGGATGGGACTGTATATTGTTTCGCGCATCGTTCTGCCCATGGTGGAGCCGGCCCTTCCGATGCTCTACATCCGCCGGGACGACGCGGAGGACCGCCTGGCCGGCATGTTCGACTCCCGCCGGAGCCGCTTCAAGGTGAGCGGCCAGATCTCCTCCCGGATCAACTGGGAGGACATGAAAACAGCCATCGGCCCGTTCAGCGCGGTGCTGATCGGCGACATGGACCCCGATACCCGCCGCGAGATAGTGAGCTACTGCTACCGTACCGGCCGCGAAGCCCTGCTGCTGCCGGATATGTCGGATGTGATGCTCTTCAGCGCGGCGCCCATGGTGATGGGCGATTCGCTGGTCTACGACCTGAAAACCGAGGGGATGGACCGCACCTACCGCACGATCAAGCGCCTGACCGACATCGTCGTGTCGGTCCTGGGGCTGGTGATCCTCAGCCCGCTGATGCTCTTCACCGCCATAGCCGTAAAAGCCCAGGACGGCGGCCCGGTCTTTTACCGGCAGGAACGCCTGACGCGGGGCGGAAAGCGCTTTATGCTCACCAAGTTCCGCAGCATGATCGTGAACGCCGAGTCCGCCACCGGGGCCGTGCTGGCGGGCAAGGAGGACGAACGCATCACTAAGGTCGGGCGGTTCATAAGGGCCACACGCATCGACGAGCTGCCTCAGCTGTGGAACATCCTCATGGGCGATATGAGTCTGGTAGGACCCCGGCCGGAGCGGCCCGAGTTTTACGAGATCTTCTGCCGGGAGTATCCCGAGTTCGAGTACCGTCTCAAGGTCAAGGCCGGCCTCACCGGATACGCTCAGCTCTACGGCAAGTACAACACCACCTTCGCCGAAAAAGCGCGTCTGGACATGTATTATATCCAGCACGCGTCGCTGCTGTGGGATCTGCAGCTGATGTTCTATACGCTCAAGATCATTTTCATCCGCGAGAGTACCGAGGGCGTGGACAGACCGGCCGAGGCTCCGGATGCCCCGGCCGAACCGCAGGCCGCTGAAGAGAACGCGCCGGACGCGGCCGATTGACGGCCCGGTCATACGGAGAGGCTTGAAACAGATGAAAAAAACCATATGGATCGTGAATCAGTATGCCTCGCATCTGGAAGAACGGCACCTGAATCTCGCCGCCGGTTTTGCCCGCAGGGGATGCCGGACCGTGGTGATCACATCCTCGTTCCATCACGGAACGCATACGTATCTCTATGACGAACCGGTAAAGATCGTGAAAAGACAGGACGGGGTACACTTCGTATACCTGAAGTCCGCTCCGGCCTACCGCTCCAACAGCGGCAAGCGTATACTGAATATGCTGGATTTCTGCAGGCTTTATCTGCGCAGTCAGGGCCGCATCGCGTCCGAACTGGGGAAACCGGACTTCGTCATAGGGTCCTCCGCTCCGCCGTTCATGTGGGAGATCGCCCGGCGGACCGCCGGGAAGTACGGAGCAAAGTTCATTGCCGAATTCAGAGATATCTGGCCCCAGTCGCTGATCGATATCCAGGGGGTTTCGCCCTCACATCCGCTGATCAAATTTTTCGCGGCTATGGAGAAACGGGCCTACCGCAGGGCGGACGCTATCGTTGGGACCATGCCCTACGCGTATCTGCATGTCTGTGACGAGCTGGGATTTCCCCGCGAAAAGGTATGGTGGATGTCCAACGGCATCGATCTGGAAAAAGCGGACAGAGGCGCGGACTCGCTTCCCGGGGAGCTGGAGCGCTATCTGGAAACCCACTGGTGCTGCATTTATATAGGGAGCATCGTCAAGAGCGAGTGCGTGCAGTATCTCGTGGAGGCCTGGGAACAGGTCGGAGATCCGGAGATCTGCTTCGCGCTCATCGGCGACGGGAACGAGTCCCCGGCGGTCGACGCCATGATCCGTCGGATCGGAGGAGACCGTATCCGGCATTTCGGCTCCATTAAAAAAGAGCAGATCCCCCTGGCGCTGGAAAAGGCCCGCTGCTGTGTGGCGGCCCATCCCGACTATCCCGTCTACCGCTTCGGGCTGAGCATGAACAAGCTCTACGATTACCTCTATTCCGCCAAGCCGGTGGTTTTCGCGTTCAGCGCCGATAATGTCGTGGGGGAAGCGGGCGGCTTCACGGTCCCCTACGGAGACCGCAAGGCCATGGCGGAGGCCATAGAACGGGTGAAGGCGCTCTCTCCCGAGGAGCTGGAAAACATGGGCCGGAGGGGGAAGAGCCTCATCCGGGAACAGTACGATTACCGGGTGATCGCCGACCGGTATCTGGACATGCTGCTGTCGTTGTGACGGCGTGCCGCCCAAGAGCCCGAAAACCGCGCTCGCGCGGTAAAACATTCCCGAAAAGAGGAAGCCGATATGCTTGCCGCCATCCATCAGCACCACTATTTTCCCTGGCTGGGCTATATGGACAAAATGGCTCGCGCAGATGTGTTTCTGCTGCTGGACCGTGTGCAGCTTACTGATGCGTCGTATATGTTCCGCCACCGGCTGCTGGACAAGAACGGCGAGGAGAAATACATCACCGTGCCCTTTCACAAAAAGGGCTATATGGACCGAGCGTACAACGAGCTGGAGCTCAACGGCGCGGTGGACTGGCAGACCAGGCAGAGAAATTTCATCACCGACAACTACCGCCGTCACCCGTATTTCGGCGAGATATGGGCGCAGATCGAGCCTGTGTTCACAAAGCACTACGAGCTGCTCTGGCAGGTAACGGACGATACGGTGCGCATCATGCGCCGCCTTCTGGACGTGAATACCCCGCTGGTATACGAGAGCGAACTCAACAGCGCCGGGGGGAAGAAGAGCGAATTCCTTATCGGTCTTCTCCGTCAGCTGGGCGCGGACGAATATCTCTCGGGCGCCGGAGCGCGCAAATACATGGATATGGACATGTTCGCCCGCGCGGGCATCCGCGTGCGGTATCAGAACTTTGTCTTGCCCGAGTATCCGCAGAAAAACGCGTCTTCCTTTGTGCCCGGCATCAGCGCTCTGGACATTCTGTTCAACTGCGGCATCGAGGGTACAAGGAAGATTTTTTGGGAGAATGTCTCCCGTGAACAGGAGAACGAAACATGAGTCTTACGGACGCGGTCAAAAGAGTTCTGGTGCTCGCCCCCCACACCGACGACGGCGAGATCGGCGCGGGCGGAACGATCAGCCTCCTGCTGGAGAAGGGAGCCGATGTCCATTACGCGGTTTTTTCCCTGTGCGAGGAGTCTCTGGATGAAAAATACCCGCGGGACCTGCTCCGCCGAGAGCAGCTGGAGGCCGCCGCTTCTCTCGGACTGCCGGAGGAGAACGTGCTTTTCTTTCGCTTTCCCGTGCGGAAATTCCCGGACCACAGGCAGGAGATCCTGGAGGAGCTGGTGAAGCTCAACGCTTCGCTCCGGCCGGAACTGGTATTGGCCCCCTCGCTCCACGACATCCACCAGGACCACTCCACCATCGCAAACGAGGCGCTGCGCGCCTTCAAAAAGACCTCGATCCTCGGATATGAGGAGCCCTGGAACAACCTGACCTTCGACAACCAGGTGTTCGTCACTCTGGAGGAGCGCCATGTGCGCGCCAAGGCGAAGGCCTTTTCCTGCTACGTGTCGCAAAGGGAGCGCCCCTACGCGGACGAGGGCTTTTTCCTCAGCCTGGCGCGCTGCCGCGGCGTGCAGATCGGGCGCGATTACGCTGAGGCGTTCGAGACCGTCCGCTGGATCTTTTAGGAGGCAGACCGATGGCTGAAGTGTGCATCATGACCACGGTCCACCGCCGCTACGATACCCGCGTGTTCAGCAAGGAAGCTCGAAGTCTCGCCAAGGTCCACAGCGTCACGCTGCTCACTGCCGACGGCCTGCCGGAGGAGACCGTTGACGGCGTGCGCATCCGTTCCGTCGTCGATGAAAAGCCCCGCTCGCGCGTGGAGCGCATGACCCGCACGGCTCTGGCCATGTACCGCGCCGCGCTCGCTCAGCGGGCGGACATCTATCATTTTCACGATCCCGAGCTGCTGCCGGTGGGCGTTCGCCTCAGGCGGCGAGGCAAGACCGTGATCTACGACGTGCACGAGAGCATCTCCGACACGGTGACGGACCGGGATTATCTGCCCATGCCTCTGCTGAAGGCGCTGGCCTTTGCTTCCGGCAGGGCGGATCTGGCCATGTCGAAAAAAATGAGCGCGATCGTGGCGGTCACGCCGTTTCTCACAAAGCGATACGCGGACCTGGGATGCAAAGCCGTGCTGGTGTGCAACTTCCCGGACCTGGCGGATTTCCCGCCCCCGTCCGAAACGGCGGAACGGGAGAAATGCATGGTCTGCTCCGGAGCCCGCGTGGACTACAGCCGGGGCATCGTGGAGATGATCGAATGCGCTCAGCGCACCGGTCTTCCGCTGCATCTGTTCGGAAAAATGCACGACGCCATGTACCGCGAGATCGAAAACCGCGATAAAAAGGGCCTTGTCCGGGTGTACGGACTGGTGTCTCAGGAGGAGGTCCTCAAAGCGCTGTATTCGTCTCTGATCGGGATGGTGGTGGAGTATCCCACGGGCAACGCCGTGAACGCGTACTGCGTAAAAACCTTTGAGTACATGGCTTCGGGCATAGCCGTGGTCTCTTCGGATATCCCGCTCTGGCGGGAGCTCGTGGAGGAGACCGGCTGCGGCTTATGCGTGGAGCCGACGGATATCGACGCCGTCGCGGACGCGGTGGGCTATCTGGCCGGGCATCCCGAGGAAGCGCGGCGCATGGGCATGAACGGTCGGCGCTGGGCCGAATCCAAGTACAACTGGGCGTCCGAGGAGAAAAAGCTTCTCGCGCTTTACCGGGAGCTGATCGGATGAGGATCCTCATCGCGGGAAGAGGCTTTGATTCTCTCTCACGCCGTGAGACGGGAGCGTTTGAAGCGGACCAGGCCCGCGCGCTGCTGTCCATGGGCCACGACGTGCGCTTCGCGGCCACGGATACGCGATCGATCCGCCGGCTCCGCCCTCCCGGTCTTCGGGAGTACGTGCTCGGCGGGATGAAGGTCGTATACTGCGCGATCCCGGCCGGCGCGAAGCCGGCTTTTCTTTCGAAGAAGGCGCAGCGCTCCGCTTCGGAGCGGATCTGGAGCCGTCTGGACGCGGAGAACTGGCGGCCGGACATCGTTCACGCCCATTTCGGCGCCGCCATGCTGGAGGAGGCCCGCCGGCGCGGCATCCCCACCGTATACACCGAGCACTCGTCCCGCGCCAACGCGGACACCGTCTCGGCGGCCGAGGAGAGCCGGGAGCGGGAGGAGTACGGCCTTGCCGACCGCCTGGTGTGCGTGAGCCGTACCCTGGCCCGCAGGGTCGCGTCCCGTCTGGGTGAGGAGCCCGTTGTGATCCCTAACATTGCCGATCCGGTATTTCTCTCTGCCGGGGCCGAAGAAGCCGTTCCCCATGAGGGTTTCCGCTTCGTCTCCGCAGGAAATCTGATCCCGTCCAAATGCTTTGACGTACTGCTTCGCGCCTTTGCCCGGCTTCGCGCTCGCACGGGGAAGAGCGTATCTCTCACGGTGATCGGGGACGGGCCGGAGGAGGCCCGCCTGAGAGAGCTGGCCCGCACGCTGGGGACGGACGGCTCGGTCACCTTTACTGGACGCCTGGAACGCTCCGCCATGGCAGAGCTCTATAAGAACGCGGACGCCTTTGTTCTGGCCTCCCGGTCGGAGACCTTCGGCGTCGTGCTCATCGAGGCGCTCTCGGCCGGCCTGCCCGTGATCGCCGCGCGCAGCGGAGGACCCGAGGACTTTGTGGACGATTCCAACGGAATGCTCGTTCCGGCGGACGACATCGCCGCCCTCGCGGACGCCATGGAGCGCATGCCGCGCCTCGCCGGCCGATATGACCGAGCCGCTCTGGCCGCCTCGGCCCGGGATAGGTTTTCTCCGGACGCCGTGGCCGGAGCGCTTACCGCCTTATACGGGGAGCTGACCGAATGCTGATTCTCTACATCACCTATGTCGATCTTGAGGGGGGCACCTCGGGCTCGGGTGTTCGCCCCCGGAAAATGTATGATGCGCTTCTCTCCGAAGGGCACGAGGTCCGTCTGCTCTCGGGAGCTCAGGGGAACCTCCGTACCCGGGGAACACGGCTTCAGCGTGTAAAGGAGACAGAGCGCTGGCTCGATTCCCACCGCCCGGACCTGTGCTACATAGAGTCTCCCGTATATCCCATTATGTGGGCGGCCGACCGGAGGCTGATCGCGCGCGTACACGCCATGGGCGTGCCCGTGGGATACTTCTACCGTGATTTTTACCGCCGCTTTCCCGAGCTGTATCCCGGCCCGGCAGACCCTGTCGGAAAGCTGAAGGAGAAGGCTCTGGATGTCCTCCAGGATCTCACCGACCGCCTTCTCCGCAAGGCGGACATTGTCTATTTCCCCTCCATGGCCGCCGCGCGGCTGTTCTCCTACGCGGACATGCGCGCTCTGCCGCCCGCGGGGGAGGACCGCGGAGAGACGTATCCTCAATCGGAACGGAACACCTGCATCTATGTCGGCGGCCTGGGCGGACACTACGGAGGGGAGATCCTGCTGCGGGCCTTCGAGCTGCTGAATGCCGGCGATGAGCGGTATCCGCTGCTGCTGGTATGCCGGAAGCAGGAGTGGGACGCCGTGGCTCCCGAACTGAAAAAAGGGACCTGGCTGGAGGTCCACCATACCTCCGGCAGCGGCCTCACGCCGCTCTACCGCCGCGCCGAGCTGGCCGTTCTGCCCATAGAGAAGACCGCGTACACCGATCTTGCCGTAAACGTAAAGTTCTTTGAATATCTCAGCTACGGACTGCCCGTGGCGTCCACCGATGTCACCGCCATAGCGGAGCTGGTGGAGACCAACGGCGTGGGCTGCGTCTCCGAGGCCTCTCCCGA
>CACXMX010000071.1 GCA_902768805.1 Oscillospiraceae bacterium | reverse complement strand
GTCGGTCCGATCATAATCATATAATACACTCTGTTTTTCAAATCTTGATTCTCTACAACAGAGACACTACCGTTACCCGAATTTATATAAAATGGAGAATACTTGCCCTTATCCTTTATCTGAGCATTAATCGCAAGCAAACATATTCCGTATTTTTCTTTTGAAAGGTATTTTTCGCGTATTTTTTTTGCAGTAATATCGATATCTTTTTCTGACAAATCGGTAAACACAATATTTACATCGTCAAGATTAATATATGGTTCACCTTTCTCATCTTCTCTAAACAGTAACCCCAATATACCATCGCTGCCACGAAGATTTTGACCATTATCGGTAACATAAAAATCATCCTCAAGATCGGATTGTCTTTATTCCATGATATCAATACGGCTATCGCTCTTTACAGTGCTGTATCGCTTTGCTTCATGGCAGCTGTTTTTGCTTATATCGGAATGACATTATATGAACTCGGTGTTCCGATGATCGACCGTCTTCCGCCGACGGAGGACGGAACGGCGCCGGACTTTGCCCTTCACGTGTCCGGCGACGATGACTTTGTCCTCAAAGAAGATCCGCCCGTTGGTGGGCTGGTACACGCCGGTGATGCAGTTGAAGGCCGTGGTCTTGCCCGCTCCGTTGGGCCCGATCAGAGCCACGATCTCCCCTTTGTCCACATGGAGCGTCAGGTTATCCACCGCGACGACGCCGCCGAACTGCATGGTGACGTCTTCCAGGCGAAGAACGTTTTCACTCATCGGCTCCGGCCTCCTTTCCCCTGCGGGACGCGCGTTTCCGAAACCGCTTCCAGGACAGCTCCCGCTCGCCCATGATCCCTTTCGGGAAGAAGAGCACGATGATCATGATCACGATCGAGAACACGACCTTGCGGAAGCCCGAGCGAAGCAGATTCATGCCCAGGATGTTGTTGCTCGATTCGTCGAGGAACCGGAGCAGCCACTCGTTGCAGGCGATGAACAGAAACGAGGAGATGCACGAGCCGGAGATCGAGCCGATGCCGCCGATGACCACGATGAGCAGGATCTCATAGGTCATGGCCGTTTTGAACTGAGCCGCCTGCACCGTATACTGGAACATGGCCAGGAGGGCCCCCGATACTCCCGCGAAGAAGGAACTGATGACAAAGCTCATCTCCTTGTGGCGGAACAGGTTTATGCCCATGGCCTCTGCGGCGACCTCGTCGTCGCGGATGGCCTTGAACGCGCGGCCGTATGAGGAATTGATCAGCAGCACGATGATCCCGATGCAGATCCCCGCCGCCAGAAAGCAGAACAGCGTCGGAGGGAATCTGATGTCCGTAAACGGTACCTTCACGTCGGTGAGGTCCTTGTACTGGCGCATGACGTTGGCTCCGTTGGTGATCGGGCCCATGGCGTCCCACTGGAACAGGGCGCGCAGGATCTCCGCGAAGCCCAGCGTGGCGATGGCCAGATAATCGCTTTTGAGCCTCAGCACGGGCAGGCCGATCAGTGCGGCGAATACCGCGGCCGCGACCCCTGCCAGCAGCAGGGCGGGAAGGATCCCCGTCTCCACATGCACGGCGCAGTCGTAGTATTTATAAACAGAGCTTGAGAGCTTGACCTCCATGGGCATGGTCAGGATCGCGTACGTATAGGCGCCGATGAGCATGAAGCCCGCCTGTCCCAGAGAGAACAGGCCCGTAAAGCCGTTGAGCAGGTTCATCGATACGGCGACCAGCGCGTAGATGGCGCCTTTTTTCAGCACGGTGAGCAGGATCGACGTGCTTTTCATGGTCATTTCCATGATCAGCAGCACCGCGACCAGTGCGGCAAGGGCGGCGGCGGTCAGCGCGCGGTCCGATTTTTGTGTCAGACTGTTCATATCGCACCTCACACCTTGTCCGTTGCCTTTTCTCCGAAAAGGCCCGTGGGTTTCACAAGCAGGATCACGATCAGCAGGGCAAAGGTGAAGGCGTCGGAAAAGGTGGTCCATCCCATGCCCTTGATGATGTTTTCACAGATGCCGATGATAAACGCCCCGATCACCGCTCCGGGGATGGAGCCTATCCCTCCGAACACAGCCGCGACGAAGCATTTGAGCCCGGGCATGCCGCCCGAGGTCGGCGTGACGGAGGCATAGTTGGTAAAATAGAGAAGGCTGCCCACCGCCGCCAGGAACGAACCGATAATGAACGTGGCGGAAATGACCGAGTTGACCTTGATACCCATCAGGCGGGAGGTCTCAAAATCCTTGGCCACGGCGCGCATGGCCATTCCTATCTTTGTATGGCGGATAAACAGCACCAGCGCGATCACCAGCGCGACGGTCAGCACGGGCGTGATGAGCGTGACGCGCTTGGTCACCGCCCCGAAGACCTCCACGGTATCCGAGATCCAGGGGATCTGAGGAAACACCTTGGCCAGTCCGCCCGTAAAATACAGCGCGCAGTTCTGCAGCAGATAGGATACGCCGATCGCGGAGATCATCACCGACATTCTCGGCGCGTCGCGCAGCGGTTTGTAGGCAGCCCGCTCGATCAGAAATCCCAGCAGCACCGTGATGACCAGCACCAGCGGGATGGCAAGGCCCAGAGGAAGGGATGCGGAGAGAAAAACCATGAACATGCCGGCCACCATGAACACGTCGCCGTGGGCGAAGTTGATCAGGCGCAGGATGCCGTAGACCATCGTATAGCCGATGGCGATCAGAGCATACTGGCCTCCCACGGAGATGCCGGCCAGCAGATATGGCAGGGGTGTCTGCAGAAATTGCACAGCGACTGCCTCCTTACAGATACGATTTAAGAAGCGGCGGGGGTTTTCCCCGCCGCTTGGATCAGATTATCGGGACAGAACTCAGCCGATCGTGACGGGATCCAGAGCGATCCAGCTTCCGGAGGCGGTGTCGACCTGCTTGACATAGGCGGTGTTGCGGATGGCGTCGCCGTTGGTCTGGTCCAGGGCGATGGGGCCGGTCACGCCGGTGTACTCGGTGCTCCACAGAGCCTCCATGATCTTGGCGGGATCGGTGCTGCCGGCCTTCTGCATGGCGGCCAGAGCGAAGAAGTAGGCGTCATAGCCCATGGCGGTGACAGCGGCCACGGTGTCGTCGCCGCCGTTGTTCGCCTTGTTGGTGGCGTCGCCGTTGATCCAGGCCTTGATATTCGTATCAAACGCGGCATCGGCGCCTTCGGGATAGAAGGTGGTGACCGTGATGTTCACGTTCTTGCCCTGAGCGGCCTGCAGGATCACGTTGGAATCCCAGGTGTCGCCGGCCAGCAGCGGGAAGGTGACGCCCTGCGCCACGGCCTGGTCAATGATCAGCTGCGCGGCCTCGGTAGAAACGGGGCTGAAGAACACGCCGCAGCCGGCCGCCTTGGCGTTGGCCACATAAGAGGTGAAGTCGGAGTTGCCGTCGGGGAATTCCTCATGGACGCATTCGCCGCCGAGCTTCTCAAAGGCTTCGATGAAGTAATTCACCAGGCCGCCGGAGTAGTCGTCGCCGAGCTTGTTCAGGCAGTAGGCCTTCGTGACGCCCAGCTTATTGAACGCGTAGTTGGCCAGCACGGTGCCCTGGAAGGGATCCAGGAAGCAGATGCGGAAATAGTAGCTGTTGCCCTCGGTAACGGCGGGGTTGGTGCAGGTGATGCCTACCACCGGGATCCCGGCGTTTTCAAAGGTCGGACCGCCGGCGATGGACACGCCGGAGCCGTAGGAGCCCAGAACGACGGAGCAGCCGGCGTTGACCAGCTCGGCGGCGGCGGACGACGCCTTGTCGTTGCTGGATTCGTTGTCGACATACTTCACGACCACGTTATAGGTCTCCCCGCCGATATCCACGGTGGGCTGTACGCTGTTGGCGTACTGAACGCCCAGCGTCTCCTGCTTGCCGCCGGCGCCGTTGTCGCCGGAGGCGGGTTCGAACACGCCGATGGTCACGGTCTTGGAGCCGGAAGCGGAGCTGCCGCCGCCGCAGGCCGCCAGAGACAGGGCCATGCATACGCAAAGGATAAGAGCCAGGGCCTTTTTCATTTCGTTTTCCTCCTCTTTTTGTCCGCGATATACGGACAATTGTGTTTTTCCCCGGAATTTGCTGTCAGTGTACCACTGCCCGGGGGAAAAATCAACAGGAAAGCAGGCCGTTTTTCGTTCATTTTTCCTTTTATTCCGGATCCGTGACCGATCCGAGGCGGAACGGGGACCGTCGGTAATCCTCTCCTCCGCGTCGGGAAGCGGCTTCCCCGTATCCGAGCACATACAGATCGTGGGCGCGGCTCGTCAATTCGAATATATCCCGGGCGCGTCCGTCCTCCTTCAGGATACGGGCGCTTTTTACGATCACGGGCAGGGCGGCGCTTTTTTTCATCCTTCTGAGCAGGGCCTCTCCCCTGTCGTCCATGCCCAGCACCCTGAGATACGGCGGGAACCCGTCCGCCATGCCCTTCTCAAGCCCCAGCGCGGCGCACATCACCATTCGCCGGAGCCGGGAGAGCGCGTAGCGCCTGGACTTGGCCGCCGCGGCGATCTCCTCCGGCGAATCCAGCTCCCGCGCCGCCCGGAAAAGCCTGCTCTCCAGTCCCTCCGCCGCGTCAGGCAGGCGGGCGAAGTCCTCCCGGGTGCGCTCCCGAAGACGGGAAAGCAGCGCCGCGCGCAGTCCCGCCCCGGTCACGGGGCCCCGCCCCGCCTCGGTCTCCCGCCGGAATACCGCCTCCGCCGGCGCCGGAACAGCGTCCGCCCAGTCCTCTCCCAAAGCCATACGCGCCCGGATCTCCGAAGCGCCCCCGGCCCCGTCGTGAAGGGAGCCGCCGCGTTCCACAGGAAAGAATACCGTTTCTTTTCCCGCGGCGCGGATGTATTCCACAGCCAGAAGGTCATTGGGCGAGCGCAGGCACGCCGCGGCCTCTTTTCCTATTATGTCAATCACAGCCCGTTCTCTGGCCGACGCGAACGAGATCCCTTTCGTCAGATACTCCCGAAGGATCGGCGGATACTCCGGACTGTCGATGGCTTCGGCGCACCTTATCATGGCCTCGAGATCGGCGGATTCGCTTCCGAAGGATATTATGTCAATCACTCCCGCGGCACGCAGAAGGCCCATCATCCCGCGGGCGAAGCCCTCCGCCGAGGACAGGCACCAGGGCAGGGGCAGCTCCAGCACGAGCGAGACGCCACAGCGCACCGCCGCCTCGGCGCGGGCGAACTTGGAAAAGCAGGCCGCCTCTCCGCGCTGGACAAAATCTCCCGAAAGGACGGCGACGACCGCCGTATCCTCGCCGAACCCGGCGCGGATACGCTCGATCTGGCGCAGATGCCCCAAATGGAACGGGTTGTACTCGGCGGCGATCCCTGCGGCTTTCGTAAAAAACACCTCCCCGGAAACGGGTTTTCTCTTGCGTTTTCGCACCTCAGAAGGTACAATTAATAAATGTAATGTCACCTGACATGGTACCTTCAGTTTAAAACATTTTCAATATGAAAGGAAGCACAGTATGAAAATTCTTGTCATCAACGCGGGCAGCTCCTCTCTCAAGTACCAGCTTATCGACATGGACAACGAGTCTCTGCTGGCCAAGGGTCTGTGCGAGCGCATCGGCATCGACGGGCGCCTGACCCATAAGCCTCAGAACGGCAAGCCCGCCTATGAGGCGGACGTCCCCTTCCCGACCCACAAGGAAGCCATCGAGGCCGTTCTGGAAAAGCTCACCAGCGCGGAATACGGTGTTGTCGATTCCATGAGCGAGATCGGCGCTGTCGGCCATCGCGTGCTGCACGGCGGCAGTGAGTTCACCGAATCCTGTCTGGTGGACGACGCCTGTGAAGCCGCCATCAAAAAGTGCTTCCCGCTCGGGCCTCTGCACAATCCCGCCAACCTGATGGGCATCAAGGCCTGCCAGGCCGTCATGCCCGGCACGCCCCAGGTCGCCGTGTTCGACACCTCCTTCGGTATGTCCATGGCTCCCAAGGCCTACATCTACGCGCTGCCCTACGAGTACTACGAGAACGACTCCCTGCGCCGCTACGGCTTCCACGGCACCAGCCATCGTTTTGTCTCCGCCCGCGCCTGCGAGATCGCCGGCAAGCCCGGCACCCGCGTGATCAACTGCCATCTGGGCAACGGCTCCTCCGTTTCCGCCAGCGTAGACGGCAAGTGCGTGGACACCTCCATGGGCCTGACGCCTCTGGCGGGCGTGCCCATGGGCACCCGTTCCGGCGACTGCGATCCCGCCCTGCTGCAGTTCATCATGAACAAGTACGGCTACAATGTGGACGAGATGCTCAACATTCTCAACAAGAAGTCCGGCGTGCTGGGCATTTCCGGCGTGAGCTCCGACTTCCGCGATCTGGACGACGCCGCCGACAACGGCAACGAGCGTGCCCGTCTCGCCCTTGACAAGTTCGCCTATGAGGTCAAGAAGTATATCGGCGCCTATGCCGCGGCGCTCGGCGGCGTGGATATGCTCACCTTCACCGCCGGCGTGGGCGAGAACTCCGCCTCCATGCGCGCGAGCATCTGCGAAGGTCTCGAGTACCTGGGCGTTAAGCTCGATCCCGAGCTGAACAAGCTGCGCGGCGACGAGCGGAAGATCTCCGCGGCCGACAGCAAGGTCGACGTGTACGTCATCCCCACCAACGAGGAACTGATGATCGCCCGCGACACGCTGGAGCTGGTCTCCAAATAATCCCATCCCCGAACGTTGACGTCCCCGGCCGGATCGGCCGGGGACGTCTTTCTATTTCACCGTTTATTCTTTGATGATATACGCGTCCACGATCTGGCCGATATAGGCCGTGTGATGATCGCGGTTGGCCATCGGGCTGTCGCCCGGCACGTCCTGCGGATAGTTCCTGTCCCGGATCTCGGCCGGCAGCAGGGAAATATCCTGGTCCTGCGCGTAGATCACCCTGCACTCGAGAGTGAGAGGGTACTCCTTCACCCCCGGCGTCTTTGTCGTGCCCGGCTGCGCGGGAGTGAGGACAGAGGTTTTGTCGACCGTATATCCCGACTGTGTGCCGCATACGCGCGTGATCTCGGGATCCGGTTTTTCCAGCGGGACGCTGATCGTGAATTCGCCGGTGCTGTCCAGCTGTGCCTTGGTATAGCGGCTCTGACGTACGTACACCGTGAAGGCGGGCCTTCCCCAAACCGTGCCCAGCGCTCCCCAGCCGATGACCATGGAGTTGAACTTTTCTCCATTGGTGTTGAGAAGGATGCCCCGGGGCAGCATCGCCGTGATATGCCCTGCCCAGTCCCTGAGTTCTATTTTTTCTTTCATGGTTTTCTCCCCTCCGGATCCGGCGTGTTACGCCCAGTCCCCGCGGGCCATGGCGGCGCCGAGCTCGAACGCCTGACGCTCAATGCCCGGGAACACGGTTTCGCGCCTTGCCTTTCTCTCCTCCGGGTCGAACATATCCCAGCCGTACCGGCCGTAATCATTGACCTGGAGAGTGGCCCCGGCCGTGAGCGTTTTAGCCGGCCCCACGAAAGCGCTCAGCATGCCCGCGTACCGTTTTGTCAGTTCGTCGTAGGCGCCGTCGGGCGCGTTGTGGGTCAGGATGAACAGGGTCGGGATGCTCCGCTCGGCATAGCTGCGCGGCTCTTTTTTATAGGTAAGCCGCTGGAAGATCAGCCGCTCAAACAGAGC
>CACXMX010000070.1 GCA_902768805.1 Oscillospiraceae bacterium | reverse complement strand
AGGAGCGGGGGATACGGCACAAAACCAGTCGCGTACCTTCTTCTTCGCGTTCTCGTCGAGAGTCAGAGAGCGTATGCTGTGTGGCAGCATGTCCGCGGATATGGGCACGCCGGCGTATTTGAGAGCGGTGATATACAGCGGCTCGCGGATCCCGTTTTCGGCCAGCAACGGTCCGGACAGAAGCTCATCCGGGGGGCAGTCGGCGATGATGCGGCCCTCGTGCATGAGGACGATGCGGTCCACATCCCTGTGCAGTACGTCTTCAAGCCGGTGCTCTATAATGATTACGGCCGCTCCGGTCTTTTGCTGCATTTCGTCTATGAGCTCCATGGCCTGCTTGCCCGTCGCGGGGTCGAGATTGGCCAGGGGCTCGTCGAAAAGAAGGATGTCCACGTCGTCCACCAGAACGCCCGCCAGGGATACGCGCTGCTTCTGGCCGCCGGACAGTTCTCCGGGAGCGTGGCGGAGATGATCGAACACATCCACCGTTTTGGCCACGGCATTCACGCGCTCATGCAGCTCGGGGTCGGGAACACAGTCGTTTTCCAGGGCGAAAGCGATGTCCTCCGCCACGGTCAGGCCTACGAACTGCCCGTCGGAGTCCTGCAGCACGGTGCCCACGGTCTTGGAGATCTCGAATATGCTCATATCCTTCGTCTCACGGCCGTTGAGCGTCAGGCTGCCGGACATGGTCCCGCGATAAGAGAAGGGGATGAGCCCGTTGATGCAGTGCGCCATGGTGGACTTGCCGCAGCCGGAGGGCCCTGCGATGAGGACCTTCTCACCTCTGTGCAGCGCGAAATCGATATGATAAAGCGTGGGCTCCGCCTGTGAATTGTATTGAAATGAAAAGTCCTTGAAACGCAGTATGGGTTCCAATGTCCGTTCCTTTCAAAAGCAAGATACGGCGGGGAGATCCCCGCCGTATGAGGGTTTTCGGTTTATTTCTCTTTTTTCAGGCTGCCCTTCTTGGGCTTGGCGGCGGCATACGCGAACAGAAGCAGCGTACCCACGATACCGGTGGCGAGGATATTGATGCCCGCGCTGACCAGTCCCTGAAGGAAGACCTTGTTAGCGGGCTCGGCATACATCACGATGTCCAGCACGGGGGCGACCAGCACCCAGGCCAGCAGATGGGCGACCGCCTGCCCGACATTGAAGCCGACGGCGTCGTGCTTGGAGAACTCGCCGTCCTCAAGCGTATACTTGCGGGTCAGGAAACCGATCGCGCAGCCGAAGAAGGAGGAAGCGATGACCCAGCTCCACCACACGCCCCAGCCGTAGCTGAAGTCGATGAGAAAATGCCCGATCAGGCCCGAAAGCAGTCCGGCGACGGGGCCGTAGACCGCCGCGATAAAGGCCAGGAGGCCGTACTGTATGGAGATGTTGGTGTTGGGGACGCCGCTGGGAATGGCGACGAAGCGGCCGAGAACAAAAAACAGAGCCGCGCCGATGCCGGTGGCAACGATGGTTTTTACCGAAAAGTTTTTCATTGTTATCCCCCGTTTCACATAGGATAAGGATGGGTATATTATAGCCCAAAAGGGCCGATTGTCAATCACTCCGGAATTCCCGCCTTGACAAACAAAACGCGGGAAAGATATAATTTATCAGGGTAAAGACACCGCAAAGGAGACGGATACGCATGAAGACCATGCCACCGAAAACATCAGTGAAAACGCCCTGAGCGACCTTGCCGAGCTGTTCAAGGTGTTCGGAGATTCCACCCGCATCAAGATCCTTTACGATCTGTTTCGGGGCGAGAAAAACGTCTCCGAGATATGCTCCGATCTGGAGATGAACCAGTCGGCCATTTCCCATCAGCTGAAGCTCCTCAAATCTGCCAAGCTCGTCGTTTCCCGGCGCTCCGGGAAACAGATGATCTACTCTCTGGCCGACGAGCACATCAAAACCATCGTCGCCATGGGCATGGAGCACATCGGAGAATAAATGCCCTGCAAAGGCCTGCCGCGGAGATCCCGCGGCTTTTTTATTTTTGAGCGCATCATCGGCGCTTAAAAACCGTCTGTATGAGTGTGAGAGCTTTCACAAAGAAAGGAATCAACACTATGGAAGACGCCCAAATCATAGATCTGTACTGGCAGAGGAGCGAAGATGCCATACCCGAAACGGAAAGCAAATACGGACGATACTGTCGGGCGATCGCGGACAACGTTCTCTCAAACACGCTGGATGCGGAGGAATGCGTCAACGACACCTGGCTGGCGGCCTGGAATTCCATGCCGACCAACCGCCCCGCGACGCTCCCGCCTTATCTGGGAAAAATCAGCCGAAACCTGGCGCTGGACCGCCTTGCGGCGCGAAGAGCGGCCAAACGGGGAGGAGATCAGACTGACGCGGTGCTCGATGAGCTCGCCGAATGCCTGCCCGGCGGGGAAGATCCCGAGAGTGCGGCCGAGGTTAAGGAACTGGCCGATCGGATCAACAGGTTCCTGCGCACATTGCCGGAGACGGAACGGCTTATCTTTGTGAGCCGTTACTGGTACATGGCCCCGATAGAGGAGACCGCAGTGCGCTTCGGCTTCACCCGAGTGAAAACCGCGGCCATGCTGCACAGGACCCGCAAAAAACTGCATACTCAGCTCAAAAAGGAGGGATGGCTGTGAACGCGGAAAAACTGCAGCGTGTCATCGGAGAGATAGACTCCGAATACATCATCGCGGCCGGAGAGCGGCTCGGACTGTTGGATGAAATGGGCTCTTCCTCAAAACGAACGGAGGAAGTCATGAACGGAAAAATCTTACGCAAGCTCAGCAAGACGGCTCTGCTCGCCGCTGTGATCGCCGCGGCGCTGGCTGTCACAGCCCTGGCAATCGTCGTGTTCCGCACAAAAGTGCAGCCCGCCGACGGGCTGACGGGGACTTGGAACGCCAAGGACGGGAACCATACGGTATATTTTGAAAACGCGAAGCTCTATATGACCTTCGACAGCGACTCGCCGAGGCATGAGGTCCTGATCAAAGCCAACTGGCTGCCCAGCGAACCGACAGTCGGATCCCTCGGAGTGTATACAGACTATCTGAGCGACGACGGCGAGGGACCGATCCTGCCGTACAATATCAACACCTTCAACAAAACCGACATACAGGGGATCCGGTACTGTTTTAACGGCAGGGAGACGCTGGTAAAACAGGATGAATGGAGAGGCTTCGAGCGAACGGAGATCGAAGTGGACTATACCGGCACGCCTTACGGCTATGAAACGGCAAACTATCTGATCCTTTTCAGCCCCGAGAACAACTGCCTCATCTACATAGGCGGAACGGACTCCATGCAGACGCTGGAGAAGATCGCCGAGAATCTGGAGATAAAGGTCGGCAGCGAGATCACCGAGCTTTACGACGCCGGCAGCGACATCGCCTGGTTCGATCTGGGAAGAGGCTGACCGGGAGCGGGACAGGGGACCGCCCCTGTCCTACTCTGTTCCAAAGGAAGGGATCGCTGCAAAAACCCTGCCGTATGCCAAAGGGATTGCTGTTCACCTATCCCATTTCGTTGCCTGCAAGTATCCGGGCGAAGGGGAGTTGGCAGTATTATAACTCGGAATATAAACAGAGCCTGCAGCTCCGGTTTGGAGAAGCAGGCTCTGTTTCGCTGAAGAACGATAGGAGCGGGATCAATTCCATGATATTGCCGGCTGCCGTTTGTTTGTCGCGCAGTCTGTAAGATACAGATTGATCAGCGTCTGGTACGGGATACCGGTACTGGCAGCCATGGACTTGAAATAATCGACAGTCTCCGTATCAATATTGATCGTTATCTGCTTTTTCAGTTTTTTGGCATATGGATTTCTCTTTGCCTCGGTAAAATCATATTCATCTCTCATTTTGCTCACCTCATTCCAGCCGGTCGTTATATACATGCGCCTCATTCTTTGTCGCTTTACGCGCGGATATGATGCGGATCACGGAATCAGATTGTCGATAACAATGACACACCACGAGCATATTAGCCCGAAGACTGAAACCGAGAAGAATGAATCTCTCTTCTTCCCCGGAATGATCGGGATCGTCGATCAGAAGAGCACAGTCATCGTAAAAAACAGTCTTTGCTTCCTCAAATGAGATACCGTGCTTTTTCTGATTTGCTGTATCTTTGTTTGGGTCCCATTCAAAACACAACTCATCCATAAGTATATTTTAATTATATAATAATTATATGTCAACTCTTTTTACATTAGAGAGACAGGGCGGGCAGTGAATTTGTCTATGATAGCCGGGCATTTCCTGTTTCAAATCATCTTATTTTTCCATCAGCCGCGCCGTCTCCTCGCCGCGCAGCACGCGCAGTACGCCGTCGGCCAGGGCCTGCATCTCGTTCTCGCCGGGGATCACGGTGACGGGCGCGATCCAGTCGACACGGGAGCGGATCATTTCGGTGAACATCTCCGAGTACGCGATCCCGCCCGTGAGGATGATTTGATCGACCTTACCCCGGCACAGGGGCGTCAGCTTGGCCAGAGCCTTGGCGACGCCGAGGGCCATGGCGTCGTAGATCAGCCGGGCCTTCTCGTCGCCCTGCGCGATGCGCCTCTCCACCTCCCGGGTGTCGCCGGTGCCCAACCAGGCCACGAGGCCGCCCTTTCCCTTCAGGAGCCTGACGACGTCTTTTTTCGTATACTCTCCGCCGAAGCACAGATCCATGAACGGAGTGGCCGGCAGACAGCCCGCCCGCTCGGGGGCGAAGGGACCGTCCTCGTCGTTGGACATGTCGGCCACGCGCCCGTCGATATGCAGGCTCACCGTGATGCCGCCGCCGAGATGCGCCACCAGCAAAGTTGATTTGGCATAGTCCATACCGCTGTCGGCGCAGTATTTGAGCGCCGCGGCCCTCATGTTCAGCTGATGGCCCTGGCCCACGCGGCGAATGAAGGGAAGGCCCGTGATATGACAGATATCGTCGAGCTCGTCCACCGTGACCGCGTCGTAGATATAGGCCTTCAGGCCGGCGCCTCCGGCGATCCGGCGGGCGATCAGCGCGCCGAGCAGGGAGGCGTGCCGGTCCTGAGGCCGGTGGAGGATCACGTCGACCATCGCGTCGTTGACCTCGTAGGCGCCGCTGCGCAGCGGCGCTATGGTCCCGCCCCGGGCGGCCAGCGCCGTCAGTTCCTCCGCGCGCACTCCGTGGGCGGCCATGGCGTCCTTCACCAGAGCGCAGCGCATCTCCAGCTGATCGAGCACGTCGTCAAAGCGCTCGAGCTCAGCGCGGCTGTGGGAGATATCCTCCTGCCAGATCCGTTCGTTCCCCTCGAAATACGCGATCTTGGTGGATGTGGAGCCCGGGTTGATCACCAGAAGCTTTTCCATCGCTCACGCCTCCGCGGTTTTCATGCCCGCGGCGCATACGGCCGCCAGCACGATCGAATCGAACTTCTCCTCGGCGCTCGAGCCCCGGCTGGTCATGGCGATGGGGCAGGCCGCGCCCACGATGAAGCCGGCCATTTTCGCGCCGCAGGTGACGGTGAGCATCTTGCCCATGATGTTGCCCGCGTGGATGTTCGGCGCGAGCAGGATATCGCAGTCGCCGGCGCAGGGACTCTCGAAGCCCTTATAGTCGGCGATCTCCTTCGAGACGGCGCAGTCGTAGGAGATGGGCCCCTCCACGACGCAGCCGGGGATCTCGCCGCGGAGGTTCATCTGCTTGAGCGCGTCGGCCTCCACGGTCTCGGGCATTTTGGGATTGAGCTTCTCCACGCAGGCGAGCACGCCAACCTTGGGACACTCGTAACCCAGCGCGTGAAACATCTCCACCGTGTTTTCTATGATCTGCTTTTTCTGCTCCAGCGTGGGATAGGTCACCATCCCGCCGTCGACGGGGGCGAGCAGTTTGTGATAGCCGGGGATCTGGAAGATCGTAAAATGGCTCATCAGCCGCCCCCGGCTCAGCCCGCGCTCTTTGTCCACCACGGCCCTGAGCAGCACGGAGGTGTCCAGCCCGCCCTTCAGCAGGAAGGAGGCGCGGCCTTCGCGGACCAGAGCCACAGCCCGGGCGGCGGCCTCCGCGCTCCCGGAGGCATCGATGATATCCTCATCGGGTACGGACTCCCCGAGCCCCTCCAGAAGGGAGAGGATCGCGCCGCGGTCTCCCACGAGCAGCGGCTCGGCGATGCCCGCCCTGCGCGCTTCCAGAGCGGCCTCCAGCGAATGGGGATCCGCGGCGGCCGCCACGGCCATCACGGCGCGCTCGGGGAGCTCCCCGGCGGAGCGGAGGATCTCGTCAAAGGATACGAGCGCCATCGTCAGCGGTCCTCCCGGGCGGCTTCACCCAAAGCGAGTCCCCTGCGGAAGGCCTCGCGGTTCAGCGGCAGGAGGGACACCTTGCTGCCGAGCGTCTGCTCAATGGCGTTCCACACGATGTCGGGGGCGATGATCCGGGTATAGCCCACATAAACGCCCAGCATGATCACGTTGAGCACTTTGGCGTTTCCCAGCTCCAAAGCCAGCTCCGTCACGGGGGCGCGCACGACGGTGATGTCGCCGCGGCCGATCTCGTCCTTCACGATGGAGCTGTTGACGAACAGCCGTCCGCCCGGGCGGACCCGGGGCAGGAATTTGGCCAGGGAGGCGCCGTTCATCACGATGATGTCGTCCATCACGTCGCCCAGCGGCGCGCCGATCTCCTCGTCGGAGATCACCACGTAGCAGTTGGCGGTCCCGCCGCGCTGCTCCGCGCCGTAGGAGGGGAAGAACGTCACCTTTTTGTCGGTGGAATCGCAGGCGGCCTCGGCAAGGATCTTCCCGAGCGCCATAATGCCCTGCCCGCCGAAGCCGGCTACGCAAAGATTGGTCTCCATTGCTTCACGCCTCCTTCGTCCGGTCGCGGATCAGGCCCAGGGGAAACTCCGCAAGCATGTTTTTCTCCAGATAGTCCAGCGCTCCCAGCGCGTCCATGCCCCAGTTGGTGGGGCAGGTGGTCACGATCTCCACCATGGAGAAGCCCCGGCCCTCCAGCTGGTTGACGAAGGCTTTTTTTATGGCGGATTTGGTGTGCATCAGATTCTGCGGGGTGTTGCAGCTCGTGCGCTCGAGATAGACGGGCGCCGTGAGCTTATCGAGGATCTCGCACATGTGCATGGGATAGCCGTGCTCCTTCGGGTCGCGGCCTTTAGGCGCGGTGGTGGCCTTCATGCCCAGCAGGGTGGTCGGAGCCATCTGCCCGCCGGTCATGCCGTAGATGCCGTTGTTGATGAAGATCACCGAGATGTTCTCGCCGCGGTTGGCGGCGGACATGGTCTCGGCCAGGCCGATGGACGCCAGGTCGCCGTCGCCCTGATAGGTGAACACGAAGGTGTCGGGGTTCGTGCGCTTGATGCCGGTGGCCACGGCGCAGGCGCGGCCGTGGGGCGAGGTGATGTTGTCGTAGGCCATATAGTCCATCTGCAGACCGCAGCAGCCTATGCCCAGCACGCAGGCGGTCTTTTCGATGATGCCCAGCTCGTCGATGACCTCGCCGATGAGCTTCATGACCGTGCCGTGCATGCACCCCGGGCAGAAGCCCGAGACCTTATCCTCCTGGATGGTCTTTGTACGGGTATATACGAGTTTTTCAGCCATCTCAGTTCCCCTCCATGATCTTCGCGGCGGCGCGCAGCACGGCGTCGCGGCTCATGATATTGCCGCCGGAGCACAGACACGTGGATATCCTCGCGCGTCCGGCCACAGCCGTCTCAACATCCTCCAGGAACAGGGCCGGGATCGACATCTCCACATCCAATATCCCCTTGACGCGGCGATAATCGATGCGGTCGTAAGCCCCGTAGGGGAAGGGATAGACCGTGAGCGGCCGGATCAGCCCCGCCTTCACGCCCTCGCGCCTCAGTACGTTCACCGCGCTTTTGGCGATCCGCCCGCAGATGCCGTAGGAGGTCAGCACGATCTCCGCGTCCTCGAGCAGGTACTCCTCCGCGCGGGCGTCGCTCTTCCACGACTCGTAGAGGGCCGCGGCGGCCTCGTTCTCCTTCTGCTGCAGCAGAGTGGACCACTGGCCCGGCTGGATCCACGCGCGGTGCGCGTAATCGAGCTTATGCCCCACGATGGCCCAGGAGCGCTTGCTCTCCTTGATGGCGGCGACCTCCTCCTCCGTTTTCATCGGGGGAAGCTCCACCGGCTCCATCATCGTGCCCACCACGCCGTCGGAGAGGATCAGCACCGGATTGCGGTCCCGGTCGGCGTAATCGAACGCGGCATAGACCATATCGGCGGCCTCCTGCACCGTGGCCGGCGCGAAAACGCGCATGCGGAACCCGCCGTTGCCCGACGCCTTGGTCGCCTGCAGATAGTCCATCTGCGCGGGCTGGATCGATCCCACGCCCGGCCCGCCTCTGGCCACGTTGATGTACACCATGGGCACGCGGGCGCTGGCGCAGTAGCTCACGCCCTCGCTCTTGAGGCTGATGCCTGGGCTCGAGGACGAGGTCATCGAGCGGGTGCCGGACGCGGCGGCGCCGTACACCATACTCACCGAGGCGACCTCGCTCTCTCCCTGTACAAAGTGGCCGCCCACCTCCGGCAGCCGGCGGGACATATACTCGGGGATCTCGTTCTGCGGCGTGATGGGATAGCCGGCAAAAAACCGGCAGCCGGCGCGGACGGCCGCTTCCGCCATGGCTTCGCATCCCTTCATAAATACTCTGGCCATTTTCTCCTCCTCACCGATAGACGTCTATGGCCCCGTCGGGACACATACGTCCGCAGATCGCGCAGCCGTTGCACTTCTCGGGGTGTACGGCCTCCGCGATCTCATAGCCTTTGGAATTGACGGCCGAGCCGATGGCAAGAACTTCCTTGGGGCAAAACTTCACACAGTAGCCGCAGCTCTTGCAGCGCTCGGCGATCACAATGATTTTTGCCATGTTCCTCCTCCTTGGTATGTTGTGAGTGGTCTGCCGTGGACCGGAAACGGTCAGCTGTTCCACGGATAGGACAGATACAGCTTCAGCTCCATAACGGGTCCCGGGGCGTCCTCCACCGGGACGATGCCCTCGCGGGCGCAGTAAAAGAAAATGGGGCAGTAGGGCTCCACGGTCGTCCGAAGCATCCGGCATCCCTCCAGAAACTCCTCCGCCGTCGTCTCCGGCCCCAGATTGGGATTGCCGACGATACGCAGGTCCCCTACGGAGAGATGAGTCACCGCAAGGATATCCGAAAGCACCGCGTCGATGCGCTCCGTGGTGTCCGACCAGGGACGATAGGGATTGATCACATAGTACACGGCCGTGTTTTTCGAGCGGAAGGCGCTCGCGTAGCGGCCCACGGACCGGGCGCCGATATAATCTCCCCCCACATCCAGCACGCACAGGCAGTCG
>CACXMX010000069.1 GCA_902768805.1 Oscillospiraceae bacterium | reverse complement strand
GCGCGGCCCGCGTCGGTGTCGTTGGACTCCACGGGCCGGGTCTCCCCGTAGCCCGCCGCGCAGAAATACTGGGCGTATCGGGTCAGCGCGCCGTTTTTGCCGGTGAGCAGGTAATCCAGCACGGAATTGGCGCGGTCGGTGGAGAGCTCGCGGTTGGAGCTCTCGTCCCCGGTGCTGTCCGTGTGGCCGGAGATGACGATGCTGTCGACATATTGGGCGTTCTCGCTGTTGGAGAGGAACCGGGAAAAGACGTCGATCAGCTGGTCCAGCACGGCGCGGCTGTCGGGCTTGATGTCCGATTTTCCCACGTCGAAGAGGATGCCTTCGCTCAGGATGATGTTCCCGTTCTCCCCGATGGCGACCTTAGAGGCATCGCCCATGACCTCCACGATGCTGTCTCGGATCTGCTCAAGGATGGACAGGCGCAGCACCGCGATGGTCTGCATCTGGCTGCGCATCTGCCGCAGATCGCTGTTGGCCGCGGCGAGATACTCCTCCTGCTCGGTGATGAGCGTCTGCTGCTCGGCTATGGTCTCGCGCTGGCCGGTGATCTCTTCGGCGTAGGCGTCCAGCTCTTTTACATACTCGTCGATGCGGCCGGCATAGAGAGTGATCTCCTCCTGCTGACTCGTCAGCGTCTGCTGCGCGCTCTCCAGATCGGCGGACACGGTCTTCAGCCGGGCCTGGGCCTCCTCCACCTCCGAAAGGGTCGAGGAAAGCTGCAGCCTCGTCTCGTCAAGGACCTCCTGCGTGTTGCGCAGATCGTTGCCGGTGATCAGATTCTGGATATAGCTCAGCAGCATCAGGAAGAACAGGATCAGCGCCACCGCGGACATCATGTCCGCGTAGGACGGCCAGAAGCCCTGCTCCCCCTCCGAGGTGGTCACAAGGCCCGCCGTACCGCCGGAACGGACGCGCTTCATCGCCCGCTCTCCCCGGATGCGGAGGACGAGGCCTGCCGAAGAGCGCGGGTCAGGTCGCGCACGGCCACATCCAGCCGCTCCACCGAGCCGCGCAGGTTATAGTCCACCTCACCGAAGTCGCGCACGCCGGTGTTGAATTTCTCCACGGTCTGATGGAAGGCCACCAGATAGGGCTTGCTGCTCTCCATCGTCTCGCGCAGAGCGGCCGAGGCGCCGTCGGCGGTTTTCTGCAGCGCAGCGGAACCGGTCTTCAGCGTTTTCTCCATGCTGTCGGAGGCCTTGTCCAGAGCTCCGATCATCTCATGGATGAGCTGCCCGTCGTCCTTGGCCCTCTCGGTGGTGAGGGTAGGCGCAACGTCGTGGTCCAGCCACAGCTCCAGCGCCGTGGCCAACTGCTCGCGGCGGGCCTGGGGGGAAATGACCGTGCGCAGCACCGTGAGCAGGATCGAGCAGCCCGCGCCGACCAGAGACGTATAGAAGGCCACGCCCATGCCCGCCAGGGCCGACATCAGTCCGCCGCCCACGCTGTCGAGCACGCTCAGCCACTCGGAGGTGTTGGAGTAGCGGATCAGCTGGGTGAGCGCCGTCACCGACAGGCTCAGCCCCAGGAACGTGCCGAACAGGCCCAGCGTTACAAACAGGGACACCGCGTTGTTGAGAAACCGCTCGGCGAACAGCAGCCCCGTGAGCCGTACGCCCATGGCGTCGGCGATGATGCCGGGAGTGTTCACGTCCTGACCGAAGCGTTTGTAGGCTGCCGCGTATTCGCGGATCGTATAGCTGAGAAAATCATTCTCCTCCGCGTCCTCGCCGATCATATCCTGAAGGTGCTTGTACCGCGCCGCGACGTAGCACAGCAGCGCGACCGCGGCGGCAAACAGGGCCAGAATGACCACGATCACGACCACGCCCGCGGGATGCATTTCCTTAAGATGACTCAATCGTTGTTCCTCTCTTTCCGTCACGAAGACAGTATTTATCTGTTGCTTCCGGCCGCCGGGCCGGAATGTTTTATTCGCTGTCGGGAGCGTAGGCGTTGGAAAAGAAGCCCCGCTCGAGCTCCCGGGCCGTCTCATACCGCTCCCAGGGCACGTACACGCGCACCCGCTCGAACGACGAGCCCAGGCGCGCGCTGAGTCCCGCGCCGAGCACGCTCTCGGTAAGGAACGGCACGCCGTTTTGGCCTAGGATCTCCGTGAGCGCGCCGTCCCAGGGCTTTTCTTTTTCGGCGAGGAAGCACCAGTCTCCCCTCTCCGGCTCCCTGACGGCGCGGGACAGGCAGACCGGGCAGCGGACATTCACCGTAAGGATGCGGCAGTGCGGACAGTACATGCGAAGGCCTCCTCCCTGTTTTTCGCGCTTCACCTTTTTATAGACGCAAAAACGCCCCGTTCGGTTCGCCGGTTGATTTGTCCCGCTCCGGATGCTATACTCTTCATGGGAGATGATGGGAAAATGGATCGGCTGGATGAGATCAGGCAGGCGTGCCTCTCCTGCCGGGAGTGCCCGCTGTGCCGCGAGCGCACCAATGTGGTTTTCGGCACGGGCGACCCGACGAGCGAGCTCATGTTCATCGGCGAGGGTCCCGGCGAGAACGAGGACCTTCAGGGTGAGCCCTTCGTGGGCGCGGCGGGAAAGCTTCTCGACGACATGCTGGAGATGATCGACCTGGAGCGCTCGCGGGTGTACATCGCCAACGTGGTCAAATGCCGTCCTCCCCGCAACCGCGACCCGCTCAACGAGGAGCAGAAGGCCTGCCGCCACTGGCTGGACAGCCAGCTGGCAGTCATCCGTCCGAAGCTGATCGTCTGTCTCGGGCGGATCGCCGCGGCGGCCGTCATCAAGCCGGACTTCAAAATCACGCGGGAGCACGGCGTTTGGTTCAACGCCGCAGGAGCGCGCGCCATGGCCATGTATCATCCCGCCGCCCTGCTCCGCGACGTGAGCAAGCGCCCCGAGACCTTTGTGGATCTGCGCGCCCTGCGGGCAGAGGCGAAGCGGGTGTGCCAAAGGCTGTACTGAAAAACTGCTTTTCTATGTACCGGCCGGGGACCGATCATTCGGTCCCCGGCCGTTTTTCAGTACATTCTTATGAGCCGGATGGCTGCGCGCGCGACGGAGTAGGCGGGACCCTCCAGCGTTTTCCGCGCCTTTTTCAGCTCCTGGCGTATCTGAATGTGCTGTGGGCAGTGCCGTTCGCATTTGCCGCACTCCACGCAGTTGGACGCCGCGGTGGAGACCTTGCGCAGCGCGGTGCACATCACATAGTCGTATTCCCCGCGGAACCACCCGTCCGATGCGGCGCGGTTCCAGGCCGCGAAGGAGCCGGGGATGTCCACGTTGTGGGGGCAGGGCATACAGTAGCGGCAGCCCGTGCATCCCACGCGCATCTTCGCGTTGATGGCCTTCACCACGTCGGCGTAAAGCTGCCGGTCGGCCTCGGTGAGTTCACCGGGACGGCACGCGTCCGCCGCGGCGGTGTTCTCGCGCACCATCTCCGGCGAGTTCATGCCCGAGAGCACGCAGGTGACCTCGCTTTGGTCCCACAGCCAGCGGAAGCCCCACTCCGCGGGAGAGCGCTTCGGCTCGTGGGCGGCGAAAAGCTTTCTTGCCTCCGGCGGGAGCGCGTTGGCAAGCCTTCCTCCCCGCAGCGGCTCCATGATGATCACGGCCAAGCCCTTGCCGGCCGCGTATTTCAGACCCGTACGCCCGGCCTGGGAGTGCTCGTCCAGGTAGTTGTACTGGATCTGGCAGAAGTCCCAGTCATAGGCGTCGATGATCGCCTTGAAGGTGTCGGAGTTCCCGTGATAGGAAAAGCCGATATGCCGGATCTGCCCAGACGCCTTTTTCTCCGCTATCCACTCCCGGATGCCCAGAGAGCACAGCCGCTCCCAGGTCTTGTCGTCGGTGAGCATATGCATCAGATAGTAATCCACGTGATCGGTGCGCAGGCGGCGGAGCTCCTCGGCAAAGTACTTCTCCATCCCATTGCGGCTGCGTATCAGATAATGCGGCAGCTTGGTGGCTATGTTCACCCTGTCGCGCAGACCGTTTCTCTCCAGGATCTCGCCCAGGGCGGCCTCGCTGCCGCCGTAGACATAGGCTGTGTCAAAGTAGTTGACCCCCGCCTCGACCGCCGCGAGGATCTCCCGCTCGGCTTTGTCGATATCGATCCGCCCTGCCTTTTGGGTGAAGCGCATGCACCCGTAGCCCAGCACCGAGATCGGGTTTCCGTATTTGTCTTTCCTGTACTGCATGACGATCCCTCCGAAAAAAAGCCGGCCCCGCTCCGATCAAACCCGGCGCAGGACCGATCACCGTTTACCTAATTGTTGATTATAGCCTGTTTGCGGTGTTTTTGTCAACGGTTTTCGTTATTATAACCTATTCTCATCGGAGTAAACAAGAATCGGTTGTTAATTTTATACAGATTTCCTCCTTGCATTTTCCCGTTCCGTACTGTATAGTAAGAACCGTAAAGGAGATCTTTACGAAGGGCCTCACGGAAGAGGAGGCCGCAGAAGCTGACCGGGGACCGATCAGCGGGAAGTACCGGCACAGAGAGAGCTCACTTTTTGAGCGTGATGCGGGGAACAAGGCCCCGTGAGTAAGCCGAAGAGAGTCCCGAACGATGGCACGGCAGCGAAAAATCTGTAGAAAGAGAGGTAACCATGGATGTTAGATAACAAGAATTCACAGAGTTAAGCCCTGGTCGCGTGAGATGATGAGCGGTCAGGGCTTAACTCTTTTTTGCGGCGGTTTTCTCCGCGGCCGAAGGGCCGGCGGAGTTTTTTTGTTTTCAAGGGGGACGCGGTATGATATAATTCCCCAAAACAGCCGCGGGAGTTCCCGGGCGGAAACGGGAGAGCAGGATATGGACCGACCCTTTGCCAGACTGACCGTTACGGAAAAAGCCGCGCGTTCGCTCAGAGCGGGCCACCCCTGGGTCTACGAGGGCGAGGTGCTTACCGGCGGAGACCCCTGCCCCGACGGCGCCGTTACGGACGTATATTCCCCCAAGGACCGCTGGCTCGGCGCGGGCTTTTACAACAGCCGCTCGAAGATCCGCGTCCGCCTCCTCACCCGCAACACGAACGACCGCATGGACGAGGCGTTCTTCGCCCGGCGCATCCGCTACGCTTTGGACTATCGCCGCCGGGTTATGGGAGAGGATTTTGCCGACTGCCGTCTGATCTTCGGCGAGGCGGACGGCTTCCCCGGCTGGACCCTGGACCGCTTCGGCGACGTGCTGGTGAGCGAGGTGCTGTCCCTGGGCATAGAACAGCGCAAGGACATGCTCTACTCCCTGGTGCTTCGGGAGCTGGAACAAGCCGGCGAGAGAGTGCGTGTTCTTTACGAACGCAGCGAATCCCCCATCCGCGAAAAGGAAGGGATGTCCGCTCTGAAGGGGCCGTACGCCGCGGACGGGCTTGAGAGTGAGCCTTCTGGCCGCGTCCGCATCAGGGAAAACGGGATACTCTACGACGTGGACTACATCAACGGGCAGAAAACGGGATTTTTCCTGGACCAGAAATATAACCGTGCCGCCGCTGCCCGCCTCGCGCCGGGAATGCGTGTGCTCGACTGCTTTACCCATACGGGCGCTTTTGCCCTGAACTGCGCCGCCGCGGGAGCCGAACGCGTTACGGCCGTGGACGTGTCCGCCGATGCTCTGCTGCAGGCCGAAGACAACGCGAGGCTCAACTCCCTTGAGGACAGGATCGATTTTCTCCGCTCCGACGTTTTCGAATACCTCACCGCTCTGGCGGAGAAAAAGGAGCGGCCCTTCGACTATATCATCCTCGATCCCCCGGCCTTTACCAAAAGCAGCGCCACCGTGGAGGCCGCACGCAGGGGCTATCGCGAGATCAACCGGCGGGCCATGCAGCTTCTCCCCCGCGGAGGGTATCTGGCGACTTGCTCGTGCTCCCGCTTCATGACCGCCGAGCTCTTCCGCGCCATGCTCTTCGACGCGGCCCGCGACGCGTCCGTGTCCCTCCGGCAGATCGAGGAACGGAGGCAGAGCCCCGATCATCCGATCCTATGGGGCGTTCCCGAGACAGAGTATCTGAAATTCTGGCTGTTCCAGATCGTGTGAGCCGGGTATCAACCCGGCTCCGCTTATTTGTTTATAATTAACATAATATTATATTGTGTTAATCTTTCGCCTCTCCATAGGGAATCTTTTCGCCCGGACCCGCGTCATATGACATGAGGGCTTGACAAACTGTACCAACTGTGTTAATTATCTTAATACAGTTAATACAAAGGGTGACGGCAATGGTCACGATCAATTATAAAGACAGCCGCCCGTTCTATGAGCAGGTGAAGGCGGAGCTCCGCCGGCTGGTGGTGACGGGAGTGCTCCCTCCCGGGGAGAAGCTCCCCTCGGTGCGGGATCTGGCCGGGCAGCTGGCCATCAATCCCAACACCATCCAGCGCGCCTATCGCGAGCTGGAGGCGGAGGGGTATATCGTCTCGGTCCCGGGCCGGGGCAGCTTTGTCACAGCCAGAGAAGCCGAAAACGATCCGCACAGAGCCGAGCTGCTCCGCACTCTGCGGGAGACGGCCCGGGAGCTGATGTGGCTGGGAATGAGCGCGGAGGAGATCCGCGCGGAGATCGGAGGGGACACGGATGAATATGATTGAGTTTCGTTCCGTCACGAAGCGCTTCGGAGGCTTTGAGGCCCTCTCCGCTCTGGCGCTGAATGTCCCCCAGAACGCGGTCTACGGGCTGATCGGTCCCAACGGCGCGGGAAAAACCACCGCGATCCGCTGCCTGACGGGCATGCTCCGTCCCGACGAGGGAGAGATCCTGCTCTCGGAGGAACGCGTTTACGAAAACACCCCGGTCAAGGAACGGTTTTTCTGCATCCCGGACGAGCCGTTCTACTTCCCCATGGCTTCGACCCGGGACATGATGCGCTTCTATGCCCGGGTCTATCCCCGCTTCGACGCGGAGCGATACGCGCGTCTCGGCGAAGCCTTTGACTTCGACGACGCCCGTCCGATCCGGCAGCTGAGCCGCGGCATGCGCCAGCAGTCCGCTTTCCGGCTGGCACTGTCGGTGAGACCGGAGGTGCTGATCCTGGACGAGCCGGTGGACGGTCTCGACCCGGTGATGCGCCGGCAGGTGTGGAGCCTGATCCTGGAGGACGTGGCGGAGAGCGAGACCACGGTGCTGGTTTCCTCGCACAACCTGCGCGAGCTGGAGGATGTGATCGACCATGTGGGCATGATCGATCACGGCCGCTGTCTGCGGGAGGGCGGCGTCGCCGAGCTCCAGGCGAATCTGGTGAAGGCCGTGGTCGCGCTGCCGGACGGCGCGGTCCTGCCCGAGGGCCTGGATATCCTCCACCACAGCGTGACGGGCCGGCTGCACACCCTGATCATCCGCGGCGGAACGGAGCTGGCCCGCGCAAGGCTGGCGTCGGTCTCCCCCCTGTTCATGGACACGGTGCCGCTGACGCTCGAGGAGATCTTTATTTACGAGATGGGAGGTGCCGACTATGCGGTCAAAGAGCTCCTTCTTTGATAAAACCGTGTTTCGGAGCGTTCTGGAACGCAGCTGGTTCGCCGCGCCCGTCTATGCCGTGGCGATGACCTTCCGCCTGCTCCAGTTTCTCAGCCGGAGCGGCCGGATGGTTCCCGATTCCCTGGGCATCGCCTATCTGCTGCAGACCACGCTGACCCAGTGTACGGTGATTTGCGCCGCAGCGGCGGTGCTCACAGCCATGCTGCTCTACCGCTGGCTGTTCAGCGCCCGTTATACAGGCGGCCGCGGGCTTCCTGCTGCTCACGGCCGGCAATCTGCTGTCGATCCTGGCGGCGTCGGTGATGAGCCCCGTAGGCTTCGGGATCCGCGGCATGGCGTACTGGATGGCCGTGATGACGCTGCTGACGATCCTGTTTTTCGGCTTTGCCTCCTTCTGCGCCATGCTCACCGGCAGCCTTACGATCCTGCCGGCGGTGTACACGGTGCTGCTCTACGCCGCCGTGGCACTGGAGGCCAGCGTGCGGCTCACCGCTCAGTTTCTGGTGTTCGGCCTTACGGGCCAGCGCCGGCTGTTCACGTTTCTCTCCCCGGTCTATCATCTGCGCGTCTACGGCGAGGCCATGGTGGAAACGGTGTACCGGGAGGACGCCGCCGGATTCGGGAGCGCCGAATTCTCCGCTTTTCACGGCTGGGGTCTCCTGGCCTGCTACGCGGCGGCGGGAGCGCTGTTTCTGCTCGCGGCGGCCGCCCTGCTGAAGCGGCGCGGAATGGAGCACTCCGGCTCTGTCGTGGCCGTGACGGAGATCCGGAGGGTCTTTCCCGTGGGAGCGGCCCTGGCGGGCGCCTTTACGCTGAGCTACTTCGCGCTGCGGATGGTGTTCGGGTACAGCGGCTATGTCTCCGTGGGCGGAGATCTCCCCCGGGCGATGATCCTGCTGCTCATCATGCTGATCGGCGCGTTTCTCGGCTGGTTCGGCGCGCGCGGGCTGATGCACAAAACCTTTCGCGTGTTCGGCGGCGGCTGGACGGGCTTCGGCGTGTTCGCAGCGCTGCTGGCGGCCTTCGTTCTGGGCCTGGAGACGGACGTATTCGGCATTGAGCGCGCGTTTCCGAAGCCTGAAGACGTGGGATACGTCTCTGTATACAACCCGTACAGCAATGTGTACGAGGTCAGGCTGGAGAAGCCGGAAAATATCGCCTCCGCCCTGGACCTGCACAGGAGCATCGTGTCGCACAAGTCTCTGTTCGAGCGGACGGAGCGCTACGGCGGCGGAAGCAGCTGGCTGGAGATCAGCTACTATGACCGCGAGGGAAAGCTGCTGCTCAACCGCGCCTATTCCGCCCCTTCGGGAGCGATGGCTTGGTCCTCCGGCGGGAACGCCTACGCCACCGACGGCAGCGCCTGGGGCAGCGCCAACCCGGATCTGGCTTCTCTGGAGGAGCTGATGAACTGCGGGGAGGCTGTGGCGCAGCGGCTGACGCTGCGGCTGTTCGCCCCCTCCGCTTATACGGCCTCAAACGGCTATGTCTTTGTTACGGAGAACGGAGAGATCGTCTTCAACCTGGACCTGACCGGAGCTCAGGCATGGGAGCTCTATCACGACTGCGTACTGCCCGACGCCGCCGATTCCTCGATCGGCCGGGTCCGTCTCGTGCCCGAACCGGGATACGACGGAACGAAACGGCAGATCAATATCGGGATCTATTTTGCCCGCCGCGGCGCGGAGGACGGTGCCGTGGACTATGACGGTCTCGGTCTGACGGTGCCGGAGGACGCGAAGCGCACCAACGCGTGGCTGGCGGAGCACGGGCTTCCTCTGCCGGAGGAGCCGGTGAGCTCCGAAGAGCCCCCGGTGACGAGCACCTATGAGCTGCCCGCACTGGATGGGCTGGCCGCTCTGCTGGAGAAGATCTATCTGGAGTACGACCCCACTGCCGCCGGCAGCGTCGTCTCGGCGCGCTGGACCCGCTCCCTGCTGGACTGGTACACCGACGCGGAAAAGGATCCCGCCGCCGTTCGGGAGGACGCGGAGCTCTTCGCGCACCGTTACGTGATCACCGAGAGCTTTCTCGGCAGTCTGCAGAAGCTGCGCTCCGCGGGGCTGCAGCTTGTCGACGGCCGGAGCGCGGGGCTGGTGCGCGACTACCGGTTCGTCCGTCTGGGCGAGGCCGAGGTAAACAGTCTGTTCGACGCCATCACGGAGGGCTTTGACAACGCCTGATTTGAGCGGATGACCCGGCGAAGAAAGGGCCCTTCTTCCCGGGATCTCATAAATCTGAAAGAAAAGGAGGGTCTGTCATCGTGAAAAGAAAGCTTGCCGCGGTACTGTCCGCCCTGCTTCTTCTCGGCATGCTGGCCGGCTGCGGCGGCAACACCGCCTCATCCGGCAACGCGCGTTATTACGCGTCCGCGGGAAACGCGTATTATGCCAGCGCAGGGAACGCGTACTATGCCAGCGCCGGCAATCCGCGTAAATAACCGCATTTGCCAGCGCCGGGTACAGCCTATGCTGTCCCGGCGCTTTTTTCTTGACGCGGCGCGGCGGGACGTATATAATGCAGAGGAATTTGCGCCGTACCTCACACTATACAGAGGGCGACAGCAGGAGGGTAAAAATGAATAACAGCAGAACCAACGCTCATGTCATCACCGGAGTCGGCATCTTCACGGCCGTCGTCATCGTCCTTCAGCTTCTGGGAGCGTTCATCCGATTCGGACCGTTCTCCATCTCGCTCACGCTGATCCCCATCGTGGTCGGCGCGGCGCTCTACGGTCCCTGGGCCGGCGCCTGGCTCGGATTCGTTTTCAGTATGGTCGTACTCATTTCCGGAGACGCAGGGGCGTTTCTTGTTGTGAACGCGATCGGCACGATCCTCACCGTGATCCTGAAGGGCACTTTGGCCGGCCTGGCCGCCGGCGCGGTATTCAAGGCTCTGGAAAAAACAAACGTGTGGGTGGCCGCCGTGTGCGCCGCCATCGCCTGCCCCGTTGTCAATACGGGTCTGTTCCTGGTGGGCTGCCGTCTCTTCTTCATGGAGACGATCGCCGGCTGGGGCGCCGCCATGGGCTTTGAGAGCGTAGGCAAGTACATGATCTACGGTCTTGTCGGCGGCAACTTTGTGTTCGAGCTGCTCACCAACATCGTGCTCAGCCCGGTCATCGTCCGTCTGATCCGCATCGGAAGAAAGGAAAAAGCATGATCCTCGCCATTGACGTCGGCAACACCCATACCGTTCTCGGCCTTATTGAGGACGGCAAAATCAGCTCCGTAGCGCCCCGCATCGTAAGCGACGTGCACAAGACCGACTATGAGTACGCCGTCGCCATT
>CACXMX010000068.1 GCA_902768805.1 Oscillospiraceae bacterium | reverse complement strand
GCGCGATCGCCGTGTTCATGGCAAGCTACATCCCGCTCATGAACCGGTTCTTCTTCGTGTTCACGGAGACGGAACAGGACACCGACTGAGACGCTTCGCATATGCGCCGGAGCCTCGGCGCGGAGCAGCACCCGACCATCGGGCAGGAGGAAGCGGAGATATGAATCGGGATGACAGACGCGGAAAACGGATCGGTATCTTTACCACGGTGTACACGGTCGTCGCCGCGGCGGCGCTGGTGCTGATCGCGTCGCTGATCGTGACGCTGCTGGCGTTCAACCGCGAGCTGCAGCCGGAGTTTACCAATTACGGGGACGGAACCGTATCCGGCTGGGCCACGATCTTTTCCATGATCGGATTTCTGGGCGGTTTATTCGGCAAAGTACTGATCGGTTTGCTGGTGATCTTCCTTATCATGGCGGCCGTGTACTGTGTCGTAGGGCTGATACTGAACCTGTTCCTTCGCAGGAAAGCGGCCGGAGGAGAGCCAGTGAAGGGCGTGGGGACGGCGCTGGGGATATGGACGATGATCCCCGGCGCGCTGAGCCTGTACGAACTGATCTACAGCCTGATGCACAGGGCGGCGGAGCTCGCGGACGTCCTGCGGGACGGCCTTTTCGCGGCGCTGTTTCTCGGCGGGAGTTTCTTCCTGCTGGTCACGCTGTACGGGAAAGAGGAATAACAGCTTATATACAGAAAGGAAGGCAGAGAGAGTGGGATCGTTTTTTAGTAATGAACCCGAGGATGAATGGGAGAGCGACGAGTGGCTGAACCCGTCGTCGAGACCCGAGCCGAAGACGCGCTTCGACAGGGCGATGGCCTACTTCGGCGACGAGCATATCCGCTGCAAGTCGGACGTCGATAAGAAGACGGTGGAGCAGCTTTACAGGGTGCTGAAAGAGAACAACATCGAGGCCGAAGAGCAGGATTCCCTGGCCAAGGCCGTCGGAGCCCTGGACGCCAATCTTTTCAATCTCTGCAAAGCCATCATCTGCCAGAATTTCATGCTGATGAGGAAAGTCGACGATTTGTCGGCGAGGATCGCGCGGCTGGAAAACGGCGGACAGCGTGAGAATAAAAAGTGACCCGGTGAACAGCAAAAGAGCCGCGCATAGCGGCTCTTTTGCGTTGAATAAAAAGTGACCCAGTGAACTGCAAAAGAGCCGCGCACAGCGGCTCTTTTGCTTTGTCCGGGAGGCACAGGCATTCAATGTGGTCCTTACAGTGCCGAACGCCGGATAAACCGGAATTCCGGCGCGTTGTCACAGGTCGCTGTCTGAGCGGATATAATAAGTATTCCTGCCCGATCCCATCCGCAGGATGATACCCTCGCTCGTCAGCCTTTTCAGCGCCGCCAGCGCGGATGATCTTCCGATGCCCGGGCAGTGCGCGACCACGTCCGCGCCGGTGATCTTTCCGACCTTGTTCTCCACATATCTTTTCACGATGTCGTAGGAAGAACCGCGCAGGTCGGTATCCTGAAGCAGCCCGACCCGTTCCTCAAATTCCGTATAGCAGGCAAGGATCACCGTCAGCATGTAGCGGATAAAAGGTGTGGGGTCATTTGTTCCCTCGTGCCAGCCCGCGTCCGCAGCTTCCAGGGTATCGTAATAGCGATCCTTGGTCTTCTCGATCTGCTTTTCCACGCTGATATACTTGCCGACACTGTACCCGTTTTTATACAAAAGCAGCAACGTCAGCAATCGGCTCATTCTGCCGTTCCCGTCATTGAATGGGTGTATACAGAGAAAATCAACAATAAAGCAGGGGATAAGGATCAGCGCGTCAATGCGCGCCTCCGCAAGGGCCTTTTCGTACGCTTCGCACAGCGCTTCCACGGCTGCCGGGGTTTCAAAAGGCGAGACAGGCGTGAACCGGGTAAAAGCGGTCCCGTCCGGCCTTGTCTCATTGATATAGTTTTGGACACTCTTAAAACTGCCGCCGTAGGATGCGCCGGTTCTCCGCAGCATATCGCGGTGAAGCTGCAGTATATACGACGGGCGGACCGGTATGTATTCATAGCTCTCGTGGATGGTATTCAGAACATCCCGATAGCCCATTATCTCATCCTCATCACGGTTTCTCGGAGAGGTTTTTTCCATAAACAGCTGCTTCATACGGGCGCCCGTGGTAACGATGCCCTCAATTTTGTTCGAAGCCTCTGTACTCTGTATCCGGGCTGTTTCCGTCAATCGGTCCAGTTCCACAGGCTTTTGCCGGGCGTACATTTCCTGTCTGCCCTTGTATTCATGAATCTTTGCAGCGAGATTCAGAATATCCGAAGGCCAGGAGCGCTCTGCCAGTTTGCCATAGTCAAAAACTCTCAAGGGAATCACCTTTCGTCCAATTCTCTTCTTTTTCGTCCAATATTATACTGTTTTGGACGAAAAAGTCAACCGCAGATCAGTACAGCAGGCACATTACGGCCGACAGTTAACGGGAAACGCCGCACGGCGTGATCAAACCGCCGGTTGAATAACCACCGGTTCAATGACTTTGTCCCTTCTTTCCGCTATGATCGGGGCAGAACCGAACAGCGGAATACAATACAGCAGGGGGGACAGCTATGGGAGACAAAAAGAGACTGGAGGAACAGATCCGGAAAGTCGGCGGGCGGTACGCGGAAGAGATCATCGGACTGGTGAGGGCCCTGGCCGAGGTGGACGTGAGGATCAAGGACGAGCTGGACGAGATCGAGAGAGTCAGCGAGAGTCTGGTCCGCAGGCACAACGAGCTCGCCGACAGGATCGACGCCCTGGTGAGGAAGGCGGTCGACGAGGACGGCGGCGGGGAGTCGGATGAGCCGATCGGCAGCCCGGATGAGCCCGCCGGAGAAAGTGAGAAGCAGATCCGCTTCGAGCTCCGGATCATCGGGATGCCGGAAGCGGCAGAGTGAGAGAAACGACAGCAGCAGGTTGATCCCTGCTGCTGTCGCCGGCAAAAGACACTTTATCGACGTCTCCACGGGCATGACCGAAAGCCCGTAAATAGGACACCCGAAATGGGATAATTACAAGCGAAAGACAGAGAGAAGGGGGAGAGGGGCTTTATGAAAAGCATTCTGGGTTTTGGTATCGGTGAGACCGAGGAGACCGCCGAGACGCCGCCGGCGCCGACGGTGGAGCAGACTCCCGTCCGGTCGCTGGCGCTGGTGCGGTTCATCGGCGACGGCAGGGCGTTCACCTATTACAACGATCTGTTCGACCTGGCGGTCGGCGACCGTGTGTTCGTCAGCGGCAAGCTGGCTGGGAAGCCGGGCATCGTGGAGAAGATCACCACGAAGTTCCGCATCAACACGGCGGATTACAAGCGGGTCATCGCAAAGACCTGCACCTCCATCCGCGGGACCTACGAGGCCATGATCGACAAGATGGTCAGCTATGACACCGGAGGAGTTCCGCTCCTGGATCCTGCCGCCGAAGCAGGCGGAGGGCGATGAGGAGGGCGAGATCCTGACCGGGGAGGGATACGAGCTGAGCCTTCCGAACCTGGAAGAGGACGAAGAGACCGAGCGGGAAGCCCTGGACAAAGCCGTGGAGTACTGCCGGAGCGGGAAGGTCGCGTATATCTCTGTGATCAACGGCGTCGGCAAGGCGTTCATCGAGGGCTCAAAATGGTATGAGATCGACTTCCGGCTCAACGGCGACATGATGACCGGCATGTACTGCGAGTGCATGTATCCGGGGCTCTGCAAGCACCTTCTCGCGGCGGCGATCACGATCCGGGCGCTGGCGAAAACCGCCGGGCTCGACACGGAACGGGATTTCACCGCGATCGACGAAAACCGGTTCTGGAGCATGGTGGCGCCCACCGCGAAGCGGGTCACGCTGTAACGTGCCGTATAATAAGTGAGAGCAGCAAGGCTCACCCTGCTGCTCTCCGTCGATATACAGTTGGTTTCGTACCGGAACCAGGATCTCATCCATTGTGATCCCGAAGAGGTTTCCGAGCGCGTAGAGGTTGTCTACCGTCGGAAGGCTTTGACCCCGCTGCCATTTGTAGATCGCCTGGGGTTCCTCGAAGCCGAAGTACTTCTGAAGGTCCCGCACGGTCAGTCCACGTTCGACGCGAAGCCGCTTGATGTTGTCCCCCGTGGCAATCAGGTCGATCACGGGGTAGTCCTTCAAGAACAAAAGCATCGCCCCTTTATTATGATCGCGATACGAGAGCATAACAGAATGCTCCGAAAAAAGCAAGTACTTTAAACCACAGGTTCAATATTTTTCGGAAACGGATATCGGCCGGTACAGGACCTTTTCGCGCTTTATCCGTTTCGGAACGTACTCCACAGCCATGGCCGGACGGCGTGCATGAAAACACGCGCCGTCCGGCCCGTTTTGTTTGTAGGCGCGGACCCTTGAAACGCGCCGGAGGTCCCGTATAATTGAATCAGACATGATTTTTACGGACACGACAGAGAGGTGCTGCAGCATGAGACCCGCATTCAGAGAAGAAGAGCTTTCCGTTCTGGGCCACTATACCCACGTGATCCCCGTCCGGGAGGGCGTGCCGAAGCTGGCCTCCCCGATCACGACGCGGGAGAATACCCTGCTGATGATGAACGGCGAAAAGCCGTACTGGTACCCGATGGTGGGCATGATCGGCGGGGACTACCGCCCGCTGCGCCCGCGGATGTTCCCCGACCTGCTGGTGGCGCACGACGCCATGGACGGGGAGCCGCCCATGGATTTCGCCTCGCTGCCGCCGGTCCAGACCGGGTGGTTCGATACGAAATGGCGTTATGTAAACACAGTCGGCGGGCCGATGATAGAGCCGGGCAGTCAGAAGATCGACGACATGAACGACTGGCAGAAGCTGACCTGGCCGGATCTGGACGACTACGACTGGGAGGGCAGCGCCGAGCGCAACCATGATTACATCAACTGCGGGCTGCCGGTGGAGTTCTGCATCCCCACCGGGTACTGGGAGCGGCTGATGTCGATCCTGGAGGTGGACCTGGCCGCCGTGGCTCTGGTGGACGAGGACCAGAAGGGGGCGGTGCACGCCTTCTTTGACAAGCTGACGGACCTCTACGAGGACTATCTGGAGCGGGTGCGGAAGTACTATCACGCGGAGCTGATCCTGATGCACGACGACTGGGGTCATCAGCGCAGTCAGTTCTTCTCCAACGAGACCCACCGTGAGATGATCCTGCCGTATTTCTCCCGCTTTGTGCGCAAGGCGCACGAGCTGGGCATGCGCTTCGAGCTGCACTGCTGCGGAAAGGCCGAGGGGCTGACCGAGCACATGATCGAGGCCGGGGTGGACCTGTGGTGTCCTCAGCCGATGAACGACATCCGCGGCCTGGCCGAGCGGTACAGGGACAGCGGCCTCACCTTCGGGGTCACGGTGCCGATCGTGGCTCCGGGCATGCCCGGGGAAGAGGAGCTCGCAGAGAAGACGGCGCGGGAATTCGCGGAGACGTGGGGCACGCTGCCGGTGGCTTATGTAAACTACGGAGGCAGCGAGCTCCTGTATAAGTATATGTATAAATACAGCCGGATCGCGCTGGCGTGAGAGCGCGAGGCGCCTTAATCGGAAAACGCCCCCGGACGGAAGGACCGTCCGGGGGGCGTCGTGTATGTTTTGGATCTCAGAAGGTGAAGGTCTCGGGGGGATCGGTGAAGCTGGAGATGGTGGCGGTGGCGTCCTCAAAGTAGAACACCGCGGTGTTGCCGTCGTTCTCGGAGTACATGCCGCGCAGGTTGGGATAGGCGTCCAGCATGGCCTTCTGGGCTTCGGTGCGCTCGTCGAGGACCAGCTTGCCCTCGATGCGGATCCACTTGCCGCCGGTCATGGCGCAGATCTCGGCCTTGGGGTTGGCCAGCAGCTGCTTGGCGACAGGCTTTACCAGGCCGGTCTGGATGTACAGCTTGCCCTCAAAGATGTTCGCGGTGCCGAAGGGGCGCACATGGGGCTGGTCGCCGTCGGTGGTGGCCAGATAATAGGTGCCGGCTTTCTTCAGAAAATCATAGGCTCTCTGCATGTGTGTGTACCTCCTTATGTAATGTGTGATCTATGATTTGTGACGGGAGGGCCCGTCCTTATCACCAAAGGGGTCTGCCCAGGTCCTCGATGGGCTTGTCCAGCGCTCCGATCCGGCGGAGATAGCTTTCCAGATCTTTCAGGCTCGCGTACAGGCGAATCGTGCGCTCCTCACTTGGGAGAGAGGGAGCGGGAGACTCGCCCGAGGCCTCCGCCTCCTGCCGCGCGACGGGCGTGTCGGCGTAGAAATGGTCGCGGGCCAGATGCTCCAGCTCGTGCTCGAGCGTTTCGCGCTGGGACTCGTCGTCGTACAGGGCGTTGATGTATACGGAAAAGGTCCCGTCGTCGTTGGGGACGGTGACGCCGCGCACGGCGGCGGGCAGCTCGACGACGCGGACGTAATGGTCAGGTATCCGCATCGGGCGCGCGCAGGGCCTCAATGATCCGCACGGCGGCCTCCACGTCCTGCTTCGTGGCGTTTTTTGTAAGGGAGAAGAGCATGCGCAGCTCGGGACGGTCGCGCAGCTGCTGAAGGTACTCGGTAAGCTCGGGATCGGCGTTGACCAGATCGCTCTCCGGACGCCCCAGAAGGACGCTCTCGCTCACGCCGAACAGATCTGCCATGGCGCGGAGCAGATCCAGCTCCGGCTCCCGGTTGCCGCACTCATACATGCTGACGGCGGACTTGGAGATCCCCAGCCGGGCGCCGAGCTCCGCCTGAGTAAGCCCCCGCTCGCGGCGGAGACGGGACAGAGTCTCACTGAAAGCGGACAAGTTCATCACCTCACTCATACCATAGCATGGTATCGAAAAAAAGTCAAGAAAAAGTACACGGAATGTGTTGACAAGACAGGCAGACTGTGGTATATATGAATCACACGAAACGTGTATCAAGGGAGACTAACATACGAAGGACGCCAAAAGCGTCGGATTATTTTGCTCATTGTATACACGTTTCGTGTTTTATGAAAGGAGACGACGGAATGGGCTTCAAGGTAATGGCCAGGTGCCGCCGGACGCCGGCGGAGCAGCAGTATATCTGGGCGGCGATGCGCGTGTGGAACAAGCTGCCGCCACAGCGCCGGGAAGAGGTGAGGGCGCTGATAGGCCGGATCGCGCGCACGCCAGAGGAGGGGCGGACCCTGTACGACATGGTGGTGCGCGACGCCACGCCTCAGTCGGTGTATCTGCGCATCGGCGTGCCGCTGCGGCGCGTGTACGAACTGCGCAGGGAGTTTTACGAAAAGTTTGTGATCTGACGGGCATGTGCCGGAGATCACGGGGAGAAGGGGGGCGAGCGCACGGATCTGCCGGACGCCGCGGACTATATCGAAAGCCGCCTGAAGATACGGACAAAAAAGGGAGCGGTGGAGCCGTTCCTGCTCAACGCGGCGCAGAGAAAGCTCTATAACGTGGCGCTGAGGCAGCGGGAGGCCGGGCGGGGCGTGCGCATCATCATTCTCAAGGCGCGGCAGATGGGCTTTTCCACGCTCACCGAGGCGCTGCTGTTTTTCAGCTGCGTCACGCGGAAAGGGGTGAACGCGCTGGTGGTGGCCCACCGGGAGGACGCCACGGCCAACCTGTTTCGCATGTCGCGCCTGTTTTACGATGAGCTGCCCGAGGAGGAGCGGCCGATGCTGAGCGCTTCCAACAGCCGGGAGCTGGTGTTCGACAACCCGGACCGCAAGGAAAGGGCGGAAAACCCCGGCCTGGGCTCGCGGCTGCGCTGCGCCACGGCGGGCGGAAAGGGCGTGGGCCGCTCCGATACGCTGCAGTGCGTGCACATATCCGAATACGCCTTCTGGCCGTCGGCCGGCGCGGGCAAGGCGGAAACGCTCACCGGGATCCTGCAGGCCGTGCCCTCCGATCCGGCCACCATGGTGATCATAGAGTCCACAGCCAACGGATACGAGGATTTCAAGGAGCGCTGGGATGCGGCCATGGCGGGGGAAAACGACTTTGAGGCCGTATTCTTCGCCTGGTTCGAGAACCCGGAATACGCCATGGAGCCCGTCCCGGGGACGGAGTGGACCCCGGAGGAACGGAGGATGGCGGAGCTCTATTCCCTTACGGAGGCGCAGCTGCAGTGGCGCAGATGGTGCATCGCCAACAACTGCGGCGGCAGGGAGGACACCTTTCGCCGGGAGTACCCCTCCTGCCCGGAGGAGGCGTTCCGGGACTCGGGTGTCGGCGTATTCGAAAACGACCTGGTGATCGAGCGCATGCAGCGAGCGCCGGAGCCGGTCCGGCGGGGAAGCTTTGTGTGGGACGGGGAGCCGGGACCGGAGCCCGGCGCGGGTGCATACCGCTGGGCGGACGATCCGGCGGGAGAGATAAAGATCTGGAAGGAGCCGGCGCCGGGACGGCCCTATGTGCTGGGCGGGGACACGGCCGGCGACGGATCGGACCGGTTCACGGCCCATGTGATCGACAACGTGACCGGGGAACAGGCGGCCTCGCTGTGCCGGCAGTATTCCGAGCCGGAGTACGTGCGCCAGGTGATGGCACTCGGGCTTTACTACAACCGGGCGCTGATCGCGCTGGAGACCAACTATTCCACATACCCCGTCATGAAGCTCGACGAGCTGGGATATCCCTTCCAGTACACCCGGGAGCGGGAGGACACCTATACGCATCAGCTGCGCAAAAGCTACGGATGGCGCACCGACCGTCTGACGCGCCCGCGCGCCATCGCGGGCCTGGTGGAGATCTTCGCCGGGCACCCGGAGCTGTTCTCGGACCGGGAGCTGCTCGCGGAAATGCTGACCTTCCGGTACAACGAGGAGCATCGCCCCGAGGCGATCGCCGGGAAGCACGATGACCGGGTGATGGCGGCGGCGATCTGCTACGCCGCGCGGCACCAGCAGCGCTCGGTCCCGGAGGAGCCGGCGCCGGAAAAGACGGGCGGAAAGCTGATCGAGCGTATAGAGCGCGGGAAAAGGGTTCCGGGTTTCCGATAAATATGAAAAACAGCCTTCCCCGCCGCCGAGTTCTTGTGCGGCGGGGCCCTTGTTTTCGGACAGGATCGGTTGAATAATCTATAATACAGAGAAGTATACGCGAAGAGGAGAAAACCGCCCGACATCCGCTATCGAGGAGGAATCAACATGCTTACCGAAAAAGAAAACTACCTGATGACGCTGCGCGGCGAAGTGCCCGAGTGGGTGCCGCGGAACATGTACGCCTCTCCCGGACATCCCCCCGCCACCGGCATGGCCATGCCGAGCATCATGTTCGGCGAGATGACCCCGACGGGCCGCAAGGACATCTGGGGCGTGGAATTCGTGGCCACCAAGGAGACCGGCGGCATGGCGCTGCCCGTGCCCGGCAAGTTCCTGCTGGACGACATCACCAAGTGGCGCGACGTGATCAAGGCGCCGGACTACTCCTACGTCGACTGGGAGCAGATGGCCAAGAAGGATCTCTCGCGCATCGACCGCACGCAGACCGCCGTTACGGCTTCGCTCCATGTGGGCTATTTCCAGACCCTGTGCAACTTCATGGGATTCACCAACGGCCTGATGGCCATGCTCGAGGAGCCCGAAGAGGTCATGGCTCTCTTCGACTACCTGAACAAATTCTATCTGCCCATCTGCGAGAAGCTGCGCGACTACTATAAGCCCGACGTGTGGGGCATCACCGACGACACCGCCACGGCCAACAACCCCTTCTTCTCACCGGAGATGTACCGTGAGCTGGTCATGCCCTTCCACGCCAGCGAGGCCAAGTTCGGCGTAGAAATGGGCATCCCCATCGACATGCACGACTGCGGCCGGTGCGAGGACTTCATCGACGACTGGATCAGCTTCGGCGTTACCTGCTGGAACCCGGCGCAGGTGATGAACGACCTGAAGGGCATCAAGAAAAAGTACGGCAACAAGCTGGTGCTGACCGGATGCTGGGATTCCTCCGGCCCCGCCGGATGGCCCGGAGCTCCGGAAGAGGTGGTGCGTCAGGCCGTGCGCGACTGCATCGACACCTACGCCCCCGGCGGCGGCTTCGTGTTCTGGGCCAGCTCCTACGGCGCTCAGGACGACCAGGACTTCCTGAACAAGGCCCGCTGGATCACCGAGGAGTACGACGCCTACGGAAGAACGTTCTATCAGACGCACTGACAATAAAAACACAAAGGACCCCGATCCTTACCGATCGGGGTCCTTTGTGTATTAATGAATAATGAATGGTGAATAGGGAAGAATGAACAGCTGCGGTGTGCAAAGCGGACTTACCGGCTGCCGAGGCTGACCCGGGACTCGCGGCCGGCGCGAAGGAAGAACAGCACGCCCTCGCGCACCGGCAGGCCCAGGATCCGCTCCAGCGCCAGCGCGTAGGCGCGCAGCTGGGGCGTATACTCCGCGGTTTTGGCCGCGAGGGTCTCGGGCGTGACGTAGTCGGTTTTGTAGTCCACCACGGTGAGAGCGCCGTCTTCGAGGATGCAGCAGTCCACCACACCCTGCAGCAGGACGCGCTCGCCGGAGGGCACGTCGAAGAACAGCTCGGCCTCCGCCAGAAGAGAGAAGCGCAGTTCCCTCCACACCTTCTCAGCCGAGAGGACCCTTCGCCCGATCTCCGAGCGGAAGAAATTGCGGATCATCTCGGGGTCCACGGCCTTCGCCTGCGCTTCGGACAGACGGCCTTCGGCGCGAAGACGCTCCGTCTCGCCGCGGATATCCTCCAAAGTGCCGCAGCGCGCATAGTCCAGGAACTGCAGCGCCGTGTGCACCGCCGTGCCCCTTTCCGCGGCGGTGAGCGGCGTCTCGCCTCCGCCCAAACGCGGGCGGCGGGGGGAGGCGCTCCGTTTCACGGCGGGGGCAAGCTCCGCGGCGTCGCCGTCGGGGGGCTCGGTGCCCTCAAGACCGGAGGCGGTGAGCTTGCCGGGGAGCGAGGCTGCCCAGGCCATGGGATAGTCCGGCCATAATGCGGAGGGGGCGTCCTCCGGCTCTTCGGAGGGCGGCTCCGGAGGAGCAGGAAGGGCGGGGCCGGCGTCGGGAATATCGGACGCCTTTACGATCTCGAGCTCAATGGGGCTTGAGGGGAGAAGGACTGTTCTGAGGAGCCAGTCGCCCATGGACTTGTCCGTGAGCAGCAACTCCGGCGGCAGAGGGGAACAAAGCCCCTCTCCCTTTCTTTTCATGTCCTTCTGCGCGTCCGGCCAGGTCCCGGAGATGTACAGGCGCTCCTTGGCCCGTGTCATGGCCACATAGAGCACGCGCAGTTCTTCCGAGAGGGCCTTGGCGGAGGTGACATCGCGTACGGCGGTCCAGGCCAGCGTGGGGCAGCGGACGCCGCGGCGGTGATCCACCAGCTTCCCCGCCACGCCGAGTTTGGGATCGGTGAGCACGGCGGCACCGGTGTCGCGGGTGTTGAACCGGTGGGTGACGCTCGCCAGAAAGACGATCGGATATTCCAGCCCCTTGGAGTGGTGGATGCTGATGATCTGCACCGCGTCGCTCTGCTCGGCGCCGCCGGTGACCGGCTCGTCGTAGGAGTCGGCGAGACGCTTCATCCGGGCGAGGAAGCGGAACAGTCCGCGGTAGCCGTCCTGTTCAAAGTCGCGGGCAAATCCGATGAGCGCGCGGACGTTTTCCT
>CACXMX010000067.1 GCA_902768805.1 Oscillospiraceae bacterium | reverse complement strand
CGGCGGGAAGGTCGTGGATATGACGCCGGTCATCGGCCCGGGACTCAAGGTCCCGCACATCGGCTGGAACGCCCTGTCTCTTACGGCTCCGGACCATCCGCTGTGGAAGCATATCCGTCCCGGCAGCTTCGTGTACTTCGTGCACAGCTATTTCGCCTCAGACTGCGCTCCGGACGTGATCGCCGTGACGGAATACGGTGCGGAACTCACCGCCGCGGTGGGGAAGGAGAATATCCTGGGCTGTCAGTTTCACCCCGAGAAGAGCGGAGAGGTGGGGCTGAACATCCTGAGGGCTTTTTGTGAAATGAGGTGACGAAATGCTGATCCTGCCCGCCATCGATCTGTACGACGGCAAAGCCGTTCGGCTGCTCCGGGGCGATTACGCCCAAATGACCGTTTACAGCGACGATCCGCTCTCCGTGGCCCGGGATTTTGAGGCGGCCGGCGCGGAATACGTCCATACGGTAGATCTGGCCGGGGCGAAGGACGGCACCACGCCGAACTTTGCCACAGTAGCGAAGATCGCCGGGGAGACGTCGCTCCGGGTAGAGATCGGAGGCGGGGTGCGCTCGGAGGAAACGGTCCGGAGGTATCTCGACGCAGGCGCCTCCCGGGTCATCCTGGGCACCGCCGCCATTGAAAACCCGGACTTTTTGGAGAACATGGCGCGGCTGTTCCCCGGGAGAGTCGCTGCGGGGGTCGACGTGCGCGACGGCTTCATCGCCGTGCGCGGATGGACGGAGACGAGCTCCGTGTCCTGCTTCGATTTCTGCGGCCGGCTGGAGAGCCTGGGGATCCGTACGCTGATCTGTACCGACATCTCCAAAGACGGCGCCATGAGCGGCACGAACCGGGCTCTGTACCGGGAGCTCAGCGAGCGGTTCGATCTGGATATCATTGCCTCGGGCGGCGTATCTTCTCTCGACGATGTCCGCGCGCTGCGGGACATGGGCATGCACGGAGCCATCGTGGGAAAGGCGTATTATGTCGGCGCGATCGACCTGAGGGAGGCCATAAGGGAAGCAAAATGATCACAAAACGCATCATCCCCTGCCTGGACGTCCGGGACGGAAGGGTCGTCAAGGGTGTGAATTTCCTGGGGCTCGCCGATGTGTCGAGCCCGGTGAAGCTGGCCGAATACTATTCCCGCTGCGGCGCGGATGAGTTGGTTTTCTACGATATCACGGCCTCCGCCGAGGGGCGGAAGCTGTTCACCGATATCCTGCGCGAGACGGCGTCAAAAGTGTTTATTCCGCTCACGGTGGGCGGAGGCATCAATACGACGGACGATTTCGACCGCGTGCTCAAGTGCGGCGCGGACAAGGTCAGCGTGAACTCCGGCGCGATCCGGGATCCCGGGCTCATCTCCGCCGCCGCCCGGCGCTACGGGAGCCAGTGCGTGGTGCTGTCTGTGGATGTGAAGCGCGTCGGAGGCCGCTTTCGCGTATTTGCCAAGGGCGGACGGGAGGACACCGGGCTGGACGCGCTGGAGTGGATCGCCCGGGGCGTGGATATGGGGGCGGGAGAGATCGTTCTCAACTCCATTGACACGGACGGCGTAAAGCGCGGCTTCGATCTGGAAATGCTCGCGGCCGTGTGCGATATCGTCTCCGTTCCCGTGATCGCCTCGGGCGGAGCGGGGAGCGCCGGGGATTTCGTCACGCTGTTCCGGACCCTGCCCAAGGTGGACGCGGGGCTGGCCGCCTCTATTTTCCATTTCGGCGAGGTGGAGATCCCGGCCCTGAAGGAGGAACTTGCCCGCAGCGGCATTCCGGTAAGGAGATAAGCCATGTTTGATATCGACGCACTGAAATATGACGAGAAGGGCCTCATTCCCGCGATCGTTGTGGATTCCGGGAGCGGAAAGGTCCTCACACTTGCGTACATGAACCGGGAGAGCCTGCGCATCTCCATGGAGAAGGGTCTTACCTGTTTCTGGAGCCGCAGCCGCAATGAGCTGTGGCTTAAAGGCGAGACCAGCGGCAACTATCAGCATATCGTCTCCATCACCGCCGACTGTGACCGGGACGCGCTGGTCGTGGAGGTCGTAAAGGACGGGCCTGCCTGTCATCTCGGCACGGACTCCTGCTTCGGCGAGCGTATATTCCAGGGCGAAACACCGCCCGCGTTCCGCTATGAGTCGCTTATGGAGCTGCTGAAGGGCCGAAAAGAGGACCCTCCGGCCGGATCCTACACCTCCTATCTGTTTGAAAAAGGCCTGGACAAGATCCTAAAAAAAATCGGGGAGGAGTGTACGGAGGTCATCATCGCGGCCAAGGACAGGGACAAACCCAATACGGTCTATGAGCTGGCGGATCTCGCCTATCACGCGATGGTGCTGATGACGGAGGCGGGGATCTCCCTCGATGAACTGAAAACGGAGCTTGCCTCGCGCCACGTTATCGACAGCAAGGTCAAACAGGAGAAAATGAAGTGATCCGTCAGAACCTGCACACCCATACCGTGTACGACGACGGGGCAAACACCCCCATGGAAATGGCGATCGCGGCGGCCGACGCGGGACTGACGAGCCTGGGCTTTTCCGGCCACAGCGTGCTGCCCTATGAGAACGACTGGGCGATGACGGAGCGCTCCCGGGTGGAATGGCTCGCGAAGGTGAGGGAGACGAAAAGCGCGATGTCCGGCCGGCTCGAGGTCTTTGCCGGCCTGGAATGGGATCTTCTGTCTGCCCCGCCCGAGGGCTGCGACTATGTGATCGGCTCGATCCACCATCTCGGCCCGGCGGCGCCGCATCTGACGGTCGACGAGTCTCCGGAGGTGACGCTGCGGGCGATCGACGAGGTCTTCGGCGGCGACAGGGACTCCCTGGCGGAGGCCTGGTTCGCGCAGTATGAAGCGCTGGCCCGATGCGGGTTCGTCGATATCGTGGGCCACTTAGACCTGCTGACAAAATTCGACGAGCGGCCGGGGATCTTCGACGCGGGCTCCCGCCGCTTTCGGGAGGCGGCCATGGAAGCCCTGGAGCTGCTGTGCAGGGCAGACAAGATCTTTGAGGTGAACACCGGCGCGATCGCCCGCGGCCGGCGCAGCGTTCCGTACCCATCGGCAGAACTGCTGCGGGAACTGAAGGCGCGGGAAGCCCGGGTCCTGGTGACCTCCGACGCGCACAGCGCCGACACGGTGGCCTGCGCTTTTCCCCGGGCGGAAGCCCTGCTGCGGGAAACGGGTTTCCGGGAGATCTGGGAGCTGACCGGCCGGGGCTTTGTTCCCGTGCCGATATAATATAAATATGGTATCCGGCGCAGGAAGGCTTCCCGCGCCGGTTTTTCGGTTTTGGGCTTTTTCTCCCGCGCCGTGTGTGCTAAGATAGGACCGTAAAAAAGAAAGGAAAGGACGCGACCGGAAATGACACTGACTCCCTTCGGATCCCCCGAGCTGATCCCCAGCGGCACCCTGCAGACCTTTGAGACGGAAATGATCCCCTATCCCGATCACCGCCGCCGTACGATCCGCGTGTGGCTGCCCGAGGACTATGACGGGGTGAAGCGCTTCCCCGTGATCTATCTGCACGACGGGCAGGGCGTGTTCGAGACAGGAGACGGAAAATACAAGCTTCACGCCGACCGGGCGCTGACCTCACTCCGGGCCGAGGGGATTTCCGCCATCGTCGTGGCCGTCGACACGGGCGAGGACCGCGGCGCGGAGCTGACGCCCCCGCTGAAGAGAGGCGGCCGCGGCATCGAGGTCAACGGCTTCCGGATCCCGGTCATCGACGAGCCAAGCACCACGGACCTTTACGCCGAATTTATCGTCAGTACGCTCAAGCCGATGATCGACGCCAATTTCCTGACGCTGAGCGACCCGGACAACACCTGTGTCGGCGGCATCTCCGCGGGCGGCTCCTGCTCGTATTATATGATCCTCAAGTACCCCGAGGTTTTCGGACGCGCCATCATCTGCTCGCCGGGCTTCCCCATGTTCGATCTCGACAACATGCTCCGGGAGCTGGATGAATACGACGTCGAAAAACTGAAGGGACACCGGCTGGCGTTTTATAACGGCGATCAGGGCATCGACGTGACCAGCTTCGGCTATGTCATCGCCGTATACAGGAAGCTCAAGGAGAAGGGCCTGACCCGAAAGGACATGATGCTCCTGATGGATACCCGCCAGACCCACAGCGAGGCGGCCTGGGGAAAGTACCTGCCGGAGTTTCTGCGTTTTCTCCTGGCTGAGGATAATTCCGAACCCGGAAACTGAGAGGGCCTGCGCCGATACGCGGCCACGTCGCGGCGGATCCGCCGCGGACGGTGCCGCCGTGAGCCGCGGAGCGCGCGGATCGGAGGAATAATGAAGATCCTGATGGTCAATCTGCCCTACTCGGGGCATACGAACCCGACGCTTCCGCTGGCAAAGGCCCTGGTCGGAAGGGGGCACAGGGTAACATACGTGAACGCGGAGAGCTTTCGCCGCAGGATCGGGGAGACCGGGGCGGACTTCATCCCGTACGTAGACTTTCCGGAAAGTCTCGGCGACGAACAGATAAAAAGAAAATGTTTTCGCGCCGCATTCGATACGGCGATGTCTTTGCCGGACAGTTACGATCTGCTGATTTATGAGATGTTCTTCTACCCGGGCATAGAGATCGCGAGGAGAAGGGGGATCCCCTGCGTGCGGCAGTGGTCTCAGCCGGCCTGGTCCGGGGAGACCTGGCGCCGCGCCCCGGCCCTGTTCAAAATCTCGGCGAAGCTGATCGACCGGCAGGTCCTTACGGATACCGACGCGAGGTCCATGGGTTTTGCCCGGTCCGATCTGCGCCGCGGCATTCTCGACAGCAGGCCGGAGCTGAACCTCGTATACGTGCCGGAAGCCTTCCAGGACTGCCGGGGCTCCTTCGACGACAGCTATCTGTTCCTGGTCCCGCCCGCCGCTCCCTCCGCCTCCGACAGGGAAATCCCCTGGGATCGGATGAACGGACCGGTGGTGTATATCTCGCTGGGCAGCATCATCAGCAACCGGGGTTTCTGCAAGGAATGCATCCGCGCGTTCGGAGGAAAGCCTCTCTCCGTGATCCTGAACACGGGGAAGATCCGCCCGGAGACGCTGGGGCGGATACCGGGCAATATCTATGCCTGTTCCTTTGTCCCGCAGATCGAGGTGCTGCGCCATACGGATGTGTTTCTGACCCACTGCGGTATGAACAGCGTCAACGAGGCCCTGTACGAGGGCGTGCCCATGGTGGCCATGCCGTTTGTGAACGACCAGATCACCAACGCCCGGCGGATCACGGAGCTGGGCCTCGGGAAACGGGTGAGGTCTTTCCCCAGCCGGGGGAAGGAGCTTTACCGTGCCGTGTGCGAGGTCGCCGGGGACGGCGAGATCAAAAGGAACGTTCTGGCGATGCGCGACGCGGTCAGAACGCAGACGGACCCGGACGCCGTGATCGCAAGAATAGAGGCGCTGTGCGCCGTTTCACGTGAAAAGAGCGTCCGATGACAGGAGGAGCGGAATCGTGAGCAGAGAATCGATCGCAGGAAAGACCACGTGGACCGCAGTGATCAGCTGCGCCGTGCTGGGGCTGGTATCGCTGGCCATAGGCCTGGGAGTGTACAGCAACCAGATGATCCGCATGTTCATCCACCACGCGTACAATACCGCGCTCCACGCCTCCATGTCCGTGGAGAACGGAACAGAAGCCGAGCCGTACGCGAAGAAGATCATGGAGATCTACAGAAGCCTGACTCCGGAGGAACGCGCCATGACGGGCACGCAGGAATACCGCGAACGTTTCCTGTGCGGGGAAACCGCGCCCGAAAAAGATACCCGGGACTCGCTGATCCGCGCTCTGGAGAGCTTCATCATGGGAGTGGACGACGTCTATATCGCCATGATCGACGAGGAGACCGGAGCGCTGGTATATATGGCGGACCCCGGGGAGGTCGATCATTTTGAGCCCGGAGAATGGGAGGACCTGTCCGAGAAAAGCATACGCACATACCTGGACTGGGACGGCGAGGGGATGCTCTACGATCTGGACCGGTCCGAGGAGCTGGGCTGGTACTGCGCCGCCGCTTACCCTGTCGTTGACAGGGCGGGGGAGACCTTTGCCTATGTTTTTGTGGACCTGACGCTGAACAACGTGATCCGCGAGATGGGCGGCTATCTGCTGTGCGTAACGGTCGGCATACTGGTCGTCTCGCTGTTTGTCGCGCTGCATGCCCGAAAGCGCATGCGCAAAGACGTCGCCGAGCCGGTCCGTTCGATCTCCGAAGCGGCGGAGGCCTATGTCCGCGGAAAGGCCGAGGGCTCGGAGGAACCGTGCTTTGCCCGGCTGGATATACACACGCGCGATGAGCTGGAGGATCTGAGCCGGATCATGGCGGACATGGAGGAGACCATATCCGAGCATGAAAAGCAGATCAAGACCATCACATCACAGGAGGAGCGCGTCAAAACGGAGCTGGACATGGCGGGACGTATCCAGCGGAGCATGCTGCCGCAGACGTTCCCGCCGTTCCCGGAGCGGAAGGAATTCGACATTTACGCGTCCATGGAACCGGCGAGAGTGGTCGGCGGGGATTTTTACGATTTCTTCCTGATCGACGAGGATCACCTGGCCCTGCTGATAGCGGACGTCAGCGGGAAGGGGATACCGGCCGCCCTGTTCATGATGATCTCGGAGGTGATCATAAAATCCTGCGCGATGCTCGGGAAGAGCGCCTCGGAGATCCTCACAAAAACGAACGAGGGCCTGTGCTCGGACAACAAGGTGGAGATGTTTGTTACGGTATGGCTCGGCATTTTGGAGATCAGCACCGGCAGGATCACGGCCGCCAACGCGGGTCACGAGTACCCCGCGCTGATGAAGGACGGCCGGTTCTCGCTGCTCAGGGACAGACACGGCTTCGTCATAGGCGGGATGGACGCTATGACCTATCCGGAATATGAGATCCGGCTTGAGCCGGGGGACAAGCTGTTCCTTTACACGGACGGCCTGCCCGAGGCGTCGGACCGGGACAACCGGATGTTCGGAAAGGACCGGATGCTCGCGGCGCTGAACCGGGATCCGAAGGCTCCGCCCAGGGCGATCCTGGAAGCGGTCCGTCACGATGTGGACGGATTCGTCGGAGACGCCGAGCAGTTCGACGATCTCACCATGCTCTGCCTGGACTATTACGGAGGAGACCGGTGAAAACACGCGGCGTACGACACCGCGCCGGATTACAAGGCCGGGTTTGCGCGGCTTTTGAGGGCGTGTGGAGGGGCGGAATGGCCGGCCATGCAGATGCATACTGCCGGTTTCATATAAAATGTAGTAAGAAAAGCGTTAAAACATAGGAAAAATGAGGAGGAAGACCGCCTCGGCAACGCATCTTGTTGACGTTTCGGAGGCAGGTTGGTATAATTCAAGACAATCTGAAGGATCAGGTCATGGAAGTCGGGTCAGAATCCCGCACAAGGCCGTTGCTGTGTTTCGCGATCAGCATTCCGAAGCAGAGTGCCACTGGGCGACCGGGAAGGCGCTTCGGAGTCGGGCTAACGCCCCGCGATCAGTCAGAATACTTGCCTGATCTTCGCCGGCTCTGCCGGTGTCATTTAAGCTCTGCGGATCTCCGGAGCGATGGATGAAAACGCCCGCCCTCACGAGGGGCCCGGCTGCCGCTTTGCGCGTCATCCCATCACGCCGTCTGCAGACACGCAGGCGGCGATTTGTTTTTCACATGCCTACTCCCTTAGCCGTCGTCCTCCTCCTCCTCGGGCGGCGGCTTTTATTGCTCTTACGGCCGGTCGCGGCATGGCATATATACCCTGAAATGAAAAGTAAGGGGGCGTAAAATGAAGATCCGGATCTCGTTTTCGGATGAGGAAAGAGAGGATGCCCTGCGCCTGGCCGAAACGGTCCGCAAGCTGTTTCCCCGGATAGGGAAAGCGAAGGAATCAAAAAAGCCGGAAGATAAATACGGGCACATCTACATGCAGGACAGCGAGCGCTGACACCTGCGGACGACAACGGAATATCGAAAAAGTACCGCCTTTGCGAAGGTTAGCCGAACGGCATGGGAACAGATCAGTGACTGTAGACCCATGTCGTTTATTGTTTTTCGGACAGTAACGAGATGGGTATTCGGCCGCCTGAAACATGTCAGTACCCCTTCGGGGATACGATAATAAAGAAGAAACAAGAAAGGAAAAAGAACATGAAGAAAACCATCGCTCTTCTTCTCAGCGTGCTGCTGGTCGTAGGCCTGATGGCCGGCTGCGGAGGCAGCTCCTCCG
>CACXMX010000066.1 GCA_902768805.1 Oscillospiraceae bacterium | reverse complement strand
GATCCCCATCCTGACCATGCCCGAGGACGACAAGACCCACCCCATCCCCGACCTGACCGGCTACATCACCGAGGGCCAGGTCATCCTGAGCCGCGACCTCTACCGCAAGGGCATCATTCCTCCCGTGGACGTGCTGCCCAGCCTGAGCCGTCTGAAGGATAAGGGCATCGGCGAGGGCAAGACCCGCGCCGACCATGCAGGCACCATGAACCAGCTGTTCGCCGCCTATTCCCGCGGCAAGGACGCCAAGGAACTGGCGACCATCCTGGGCGAATCCGCTCTGAGCGACGACGACAAGCTCTACGCCAAATTCGCCGACGCCTTCGAGGCGCGCTACGTGTCTCAGGGCAACGAGACCAACCGCTCCATCGAAGAGACGCTGACCATCGGCTGGGAACTGCTGGCGATCCTGCCCGAGCGTGAGCTCAAGCGTATCAAGCCCGAGTTCATCGAGATGTATCTGCCCAAAAAAGAGCAGTGATCCGGGAAAGGTGAGGTGATCCCATGGCAACTCTGAACCCGACCCGAATGGTGCTCAACCAGAAAAAGGGCCGACTGAAAACTGCCTCCCGGGGCCACAAACTCCTGAAAGACAAACGTGACGAGCTGATGCGTCAGTTCATGGACGTGGTGCGCCGCAACAAGGAGCTGCGCATCAAGGTGGAGGAGGGCCTCACCGAGGCCTTCGCCGCCCTGTCCGTAGCCAGCGCGGTCATGTCGCCGGAGATGCTGGAGCAGTCCCTGCTCTATCCCCGGCAGAGCGTTGAGCTCGGCATGTCGTTCAAAAACGTCATGAGCGTCAACGTGCCCGTCTACGACTTCCGTACCAAATCCGCGGACGAGGGAGATATCTATCCCTACGGCCTGGCGCAGACCTCCGGCGAACTGGACGACGCCATGACGGCGCTCTCCGGCGTGTTTGAGGATATGCTCGAGCTTGCGCAGGTGGAAAAGACCATGCAGCTCATGGCCCAGGAGATCGAGAAGACCCGCCGCCGCGTCAACGCTCTGGAGTACGTGATGATCCCGGAGCTGCAGTCCGATATCAAGTACATCACCATGAAGCTGGAGGAGAACGAGAACTCCACCAAGGTCCGGCTCATGAAGGTGAAAGAGATGGTACTGCAGGACGCGCACCACTACGACTACTGATCCCCGGAAGACTTAGACCCGCCTTTTCGAAGGCGGGTCCTTTTTATGCCCCCATCGGCCCGGAGAGCGCGGCGGCAGGCAAGTCTGTAACTATTTTTAACAAATTCCCGCGGCCTTTTTTGGTATAAATATCGTATATACATGGGGGGATACCGAACCGATCTTCCCCGAGGAACATCTTAACTCTATGGAACACCCCTGCTCCGCCCGGGCGGATGATGCGCGGCGGGAGCACTCAGGATAAGGAGTACAGTCATGGACGAGAAAAGGAAAGCGGGCGCGCGGACGGAAGAGACGATCGCCGAGCAGGACCGCGATCTGAAGCTTTTTGACGCCATCGGGAGAGAAAAAAGGAAAAAGCGCACCCGCCGCGTCGTTATACTGATCGTGGTATTGGCAATGGTGGCGGGAGGCCTGTATGCCGCTGTCCGCTACGGCCGCGCCAAGGTCAAGGAGCAGGTGAACAGCATGGCTCCGACCTCGACGACAGAGTCCTATACCGTAAATACCGGCAGCGTGGTCACCACGGTCTCCGGGTCCGGCCAGCTCACCGACGCGGACACCGAGGCTCTCAGACTGCCGGAGGGCGTGAAGGTGGACGAGGTCCTCGTCTACGTGGGCCAGACGGTACAAGAGGGAGACTATCTTGCCACGGTGGAGCCGGCTTCGGTGATGAAGGCCATGTCGGCCGTGCAGAAGACCCTGACGGGCCTGGATGACAAGCTGCGCACCGCGTCCAATGAGGCTGTACCCGTGCTGCTGACCACCCAGATGCCCGGCCGCGTCAAGATCATCTACGCCGCCGCGGGGGACGACGTGGCCGCCTGTATGGTAGAGCACGGCGCTCTGGCTGTGCTTTCGGTGGATGGATATATGGCCGCGGACATTCAGACCGACGCCCTGGACGGAGTCCTGGAGGTCAAGGTGATCCGCGCCAACGGCAAGACCATCAAAGGCACGGTGGAGAAAACGGTCGGCGGGAGCGCGACCGTGCTGGTGACCGACAACGGTCCTCTGGCCGGAGAAGAGATCACCGTGCTCGCGCCGGACGGCTCCGAGGCGGGCAAGGGTACGCTGTATATCCATGAGCCTCTGCGCATCACCGGCTACGCGGGCACGATCAACCGCGTCAACTGCAAGGAGAACCAGTTCTTCAACATCGGCTACAGCCTGTTCTCCCTGAAGGATACGGCATACAGCGCCAACTATGAGTCGATCCTCCGTCAGCGCCGCGAAGCGGAGGATACACTGCTGGAGTTGCTGAAGATCTATCAGTGCGGCGCCGTCACCGCGCCTTTCGCGGGAACGGTTTCCAGCATCGAGTATAAAAAGCCTGCGAATACCGACACGGGCGCGCAGACTTCCTCTGACGGAGGAAGCGCCGCGGCGGGCGATATCGCCGGGGCCGACACCTCCGGAGGAGACACGTCGGGGACGGCGGGAACCGCCGCCGCCAAGGACGACAGAGCCCTGCTGACGCTCTCCAAGGACGAGCGCATGAATGTGACGCTCACCGTGGATGAAAAGGATATCCTCTCGCTCGAGCTGGGCCAGGAGGCTCAGATCACCATCAATTCCATCGGCGAGGTCTTTACCGGCGAGGTCACCGAGATCAACCGCTGGGCAACCGGCACCAACGGTGTGACCAGCTATACCGCGGTCATCACCATGCCGAAGGATCCGCGCATGCTGCCCGGCATGTCGGTGCGCGCGGTGGTGCGCATCCAGGGCGTCGCCGGGGCGATACTGATCCCGGAGCAGGCGCTGCATCAGTCGCGTGACGCCGCCTTCGTTTATACATCCGCCGATCCCGTGACCGGCGAGCTCGGCGATCCGGTGAGCGTGATCGCCGGCCTGTCCGACGGCAGCATGGTGGAGATCACGGAAGGCCTTAAGGAGGGAGATACGGTTTACTATACCGTGACTGTGGATCCGTGGGCGTACGCCTACGGCAGCGGCGGCGACGCCTCCTCCGACGGAGCCTGGGTTGACGTCCCCGCCGACGGAGCTTTCGCGAGCGCGGGCGACTCGGCTCCCGCCGCGGAAGGAGAGGCCGCCTTCGCCTCCGGCGACGCGGCCCCGGCCGGAGCGGAGGAAGCTCCCTCCGGCTCCGAAGGGTGAGAGGGCCGTGTCATGATCGATCTACAGGACATTTCTAAGGTATATCAGGTCGGCGAGGAAAGGGTCCGCGCGCTCAACCATGTGACCATGCATATCTATCCCAAGGAATTCGTGAGCATCATCGGACCCTCCGGAAGCGGAAAGAGTACGCTCATGAACATCATCGGCTGCCTGGATACCGCGGACGCGGGTATCTACCGGCTGGACGGCATCCCCATCGGGGATTATTCCGAAAACCAGCTGGCCAAGGTCCGCAATCAGAAAATCGGATTCATCTTTCAGAATTTCAACCTGATCTCCAAGCTTTCCGCCGAGGAAAACGTGGAGCTGCCGCTGATCTACCGGGGAGTGCGCGCTTCGGAGCGTACCCGCCGGGTACGGGAGGCGCTGGAGCGGGTGGGCCTGGCCAAGCGCGCGAAGCATCTGCCAACGGAGCTCTCCGGAGGCCAGCAGCAGCGCGTGGCGATCGCCCGCGCTCTGGTAACGGAGCCGTCCCTGCTTTTGGCGGACGAGCCTACGGGAAACCTCGACTCGCGCACCAGTAAAGAGATCATGGACATCCTTCACGAGCTTCACGAGCAGGGGAACACCGTGGTGCTGATCACCCACGACAACGACATCGCCCGTCAGGCGCCGAGAAGCCTCCACATTCTGGACGGAAAAGTCACGGAGGTGCGGCTATGATCATGTCTTTCCGAATGGCGCTGCGGAGCATCGGCTCCAACAAGCTGCGCGCGGTGCTCACGATGCTGGGCATCATCATCGGAGTGATGGCTCTGGTGGTCCTGGTGAGCCTGGTCAACGGCGCCACCAGCTCTGTGGCCGATCAGATGGCGAGCCTGGGCAGCAACTATGTGCAGGCGTACGTCTGGGGCGGCTACGGCGGCACCCGGGAGGGGATCACCCTTGACGAGCTCGACGAGTGGGTGGAGTCGGAGCCCCTGATCGAGAGCGTGGCCCCGCAGTCCGCCAGCGGCGCCATGGCCAAATACGGCACCAAGAGCCAGAACATGTCGATCATCGGCACCACGCCGTCCTACTACGATATCAACGGCCTGCAGCTGACGGCCGGGCGCTTCCTCAAAAGCGCCGATCTGAAGAACAACAGCCGTGTCTGCGTGCTGGGACCCTCGGCGATGGACGCGCTGGTGGGCTACAGCGACTGCGTAGGAGACGAGATCTCTCTGGACGGGCTGCGCTATACGATCGTGGGCGTGCTGGGCAAGAGCGACTCGCTCATGTATTCCGGCTACGGAGAAAACACGATCTACATCCCGTTCACCGCGTTGATCCGGCAGTTCCCGGACATGTCCGGCTCCATTGATAATTTTTACGCCACCGCCCCCGAGGGTACGCCCATGAAGGAGGCGGAGAACGCGGTGCGCACATACCTCACCGACCGGGTGGGAAAAGACGACTGGGGCAACGATAATTTCTATGTCTACTCCATGGACGTCCTGGAGGGCTCGATGGACCGGATGACATCGATCTTCTCCATGCTGCTGGGCGGTATTGCGAGCATTTCCCTGATCGTGGGCGGCATAGGCATCATGAACATCATGCTCGTCACCGTTACCGAGCGCACCCGCGAGATCGGCATCCGCAAGGCGGTAGGCGCGACACGCGGCACGATCCTGCGCCAGTTCCTGCTGGAGGCCGTGGTGCTGTGCATGATGGGCTGCGCCATCGGGATCTTTCTGAGCTGGTTTATCCTCCGGCTGGCCAGCGAGGTGGTCGCGGAGATGAGCATGACCTTCACCCTGAGCGCCAACGTGGTGCTCATCAGCGTGGTCTTCTGCTTTGCCATAGGCATCATCTTCGGGCTCTATCCGGCCAACAAGGCCGCGAAGATGCAGCCGATCGACGCGCTGCACTACGGAGGCTGATATGGAAGCAAAACGCAAAAGAAACAACATCATCGCCGGAGTGCTTGTCCTGGCCATCGGCGCGGGCATGGTCGCTCTTCCGCGCCTGATGAAAAAAGAGGAGCCGCAGACCGAGGATACGGCCAGCATCCTCTCCGCTGCCGCGGAGCGGAGCAGCATACGAACCACCATCTCCGGCGGCGGCACGCTCACCGACGGGGAAAGCACCGCCGTCACAGCCCCGCACGGCGTGGAGATCACGGAGTTCCTTGTGAAAAACGGGGACATGGTGGAGGCCGGACAGCCCATAGCGACGGTGGATATGGTGTCGGTGCAGACCGCGCTGCAGACGATGCAGAAAAACCTGGATTATCTGGCCCGGCAGATGAAGCTCAATCCCGGACGGAGCGGCGGCAGCACCCTGAAGGCAGTCAACGCCGGACGCGTCAAGAAGGTTTACGCGAAGCTCAACGACCGCGTGCTCGACGTCATCGCCGAGCACGGAGCGCTTGCCGTGATCTCCCTGGACGGACTGATGGCGGTTCAGACGAAGACAGATTCCGACATCCTCCCCGCGCAGAACGTTACGGTACGGCTGCCCGACGGGAAAGAGATGCCCGGAAGGGTGGAGCGCCGCCTGGAGAATACGATCACCGTGACTCTTTCCGACAACGGGCCCGTTCTAGGCGACACAGCCGAGATCTATAACGCGGCGGGAGAGCTCATCGGTTCGGGAGAGCTGTATGTGCACAGCGCGTGGAACGTCACCGCTCCCGAGGGGACGGTGACAGGGATCCACATTAAGGAAGGAGTCGTCGCCAACGCCAACAGCGTGATCTTCACCCTGACCGACGTGGAGCTCGCTTCGGATTACAGCAAGTATTACGAGCAGCACCTGGAATACGAGGAAGCCATGCTGCGCCTGTTCGAGATCTCCCGGACCGGGACCATCAACGCCGACCGGGCCGGGCGGATCTCCGGGATCAAGGATTCCAATATAGGTCCGGTGCGCGAGGGCGGGGAGGAATATACCCTTGTTCTGCTGAACAACGTCCCCGATCCTCCGGATCCGAGAAAGGATCCTCCGAAGAATTTCACCAACCGTTTCGCCCAGGTCGCGCAGGTCAGATTCGGCACCATGGTCGTCTATCTGCAGAAGGACAAGGCCTCCGTCGGACGGTACGACACGGCGGGAAACGTGGCTCTTTCCAAATGCAAGGCCACCAAGATCCACAGCTTCGACGGAGTGAAGTTCTACGATTTCAACAAGCAGAAAAAGACATGGGACGAGATCGGCCCGGACGCGCTGACCGAGGGCGACATCCTCTGGTTCGTGTATGACGCCGACGGGGTCCTGAGATGGGTCATGAGGCCCGTCCAGCCCCAGCCGGTGGTCTCCGGCGGCGGAGGGGGAGCCTATGTGGAGCCGCCCTTTGAAATGTTTGAGCTCTATGAAACGGATATCGCCGAGATCACTCCTCAGGAGACCGTGACCGTGGAGGTCAGCATAGATGAGCTGGACATCGTGTCCGTCAGCGAGGGACAGAGCGCGGAGATCACCATTGACGCGCTTCCCGGCCGCTCCTACACCGGCACCGTCAGCCGGATCGACCCCAACGGAAAGAACACGGGCGGCAACACCCGCTACAAGGTCACCATCACCATCAAACGGGATGAGAACATGCTCACCGGCATGAATGCCACCGCCATCCTTACGGTGGGCGTGACGGACAACGTGATCACGATCCCCACCGCTGCGCTGAGCCAGAGGGGGACCCGGACGGTCGTGTACACCGCCTACGACCCGCAGACGCGCACGCTCTCCGGGGAGCGGGAGGTAACCATCGGCGTATCCGACGGAGAAACGGTGGAGATCACCGAGGGCCTTTCCGAGGGCGAGCAGGTATGGTACACCTATTACGAGACCTCGGCCCTGCCGGATTTCTTCCCCTCCGGCGCCGTAGAGACCGCCTGACAGGAGAAAACGGACGCCCCCGGTCACAGGGGACGTCCGTTCTTCGTTCGCATGCGTAAATTGTCTGAAAAGCCTCTTGTTAAAACGATAAAAATGGTGTAGAATACCTGCGGCTCATAAGGAAAACAAAACTCTTAGGAGGTTATACAATGATCAAAATCGGCATCAGCGGCTTCGGCCGCATCGGACGTCTGGCCGCCCGCGTGGCGATCCGCCGCGGCGACATGGACATCATCGCCATCAACGCCCCCGACAAGGCTCCCGATCAGCTCGCTTACGTGTTTGCTCACGATTCCGTTCACGGCAAGTGGGAAGGAACCGTCGAGTACGATGAGAATCACCTGATCATCAACGGCAAGCCCATCCTGCTGCTCAACAGCCGCGATCCCAAGGATCTGGGCTGGGGCAAGCTGGGCGTTGACTACGTCGTTGAGTGCACCGGCAAGTTCCTCACCGAAGAGAGCATCCAGGGACATCTGGACGCGGGCGCCAAGTTCGTGCTCATGAGCGCTCCCGCCAAGGACAAGACCCCCATGTTCGTCTATGGCGTGAACCACAAGACATTCGATCCCGCTCTGAAGACCGCTTCCGCGGCCTCCTGCACCACCAACTGCCTGGCTCCCCTGGCCAAGGTCCTGCAGGACAATTTCGGCATCGTAGAAGGCCTGATGACCACCGTGCATGCCGCCACCGCCACCCAGAGCATCGTTGACGAGTACTCCAAGAAGAACTGGCGTCTCGGCCGCGGCACCTACGACAACATCATCCCCTCCACCACCGGCGCCGCCAAGGCCGTGGGCAAGGTCATCCCCGAGCTCAACGGAAAGCTGACCGGCATGTCCATGCGTATTCCCAGCCCGGACGGCTCCGTCGTCGACCTGACCGTCAGCCTGGCCAAGGAGACCACCTACGAGGAAGTCTGCGCCGCCGTCAAGGCCGCCTGCGAAGGCGAGCTCAAGGGCGTTATGCGCTATGAAGAGCTGCCCATCGTCTCCAGCGACATCATCGGCGAGACCAACGCCAGCGTCTTTGACGCCGAGGCCGGCATCGCCCTGAGGCCACTTCATGAAGCTCATCGCCTGGTACGACAACGAGTACGGCTTCACCTGCAACATGATGCGCCTGCTGGCCTACATCGCCGAGGTCAAGGGCTGAGGTTTTGCTTCGCAAACCCTCTGATTTCCGCTGATTTGGTCGTTATTCATAACATTTGAGAGGGAATACCTTATCCACCGTCATTGGTGGTCTGGTATGACAACGATCATTTGGTATGACAACGATACAAAAACGCAAAATCGTTTTCACACCTCTTTCTGTGCATTTCGTGCGGAAAGAGGTGTTTTTTTGGAGCTCACAATGTTGGCAAAAGAGTTCGTATTTGACTGCCAGGCGAGGGAGCTGGCGCCGAGGACAATACGAAACTACGAAAAGCAGATCAGCTACTTCATCAGGTATCTGGAAGAGGTCCAGAATGTGACCCTTTTGGAAGAGTTGAAGCCCATACACATCAAGCAGTATGTTGTGATGTTGGTGAAGAAAAAGCATTGGTTTCTATTTCGACAAACAGGAATTTCTTTGGTCCAGAACGTAGTTATAACGGACAACACCTCCATATATTCACGCTGGTATTATACTGGTTTAATCAAACCGTTTGTCCAGAATGTCTCAAAGGTTTCAGTTGAACCACTGTGCTCGACAATTTTTCCGTCAACAACTCTGTCAATGTCAACTCCCGTAATTTCTAAAACCTTATTGGTTGGTGTTATTCCCAGAAAGTCACCTTTGTGGGTTCCACGCATGATAAACTCTGAAATTACATAGTCGCCATCGGTGTATTGGCGGATAATCTTCAGTGTATAATCGGGGTAGGTTTGTTTGACGGCGAGAAGATGCTGTTTCATTCCTTCTGTTCCAATAAAATATGCTTTTTCTCCAACTCTCTGCACACAGTCCTCTGAAATGTATTTATGAAGTTCATCAAGCAGGTTTTCGGAGACAATCACTTCGTAAAAATATTTTATAATGTCTTTATTACTCATTGCACATCTCCTTCATCAAATCCCGATTTATCGATGTCCCGACAAATGCGAATTTGTCACTCTTCCAGCATGGTCATAGCTTCTTCGAATGTCACGGCGTCGACGAGTTCTTCCCAAACATCCTCGTTGTAATAACGGACTGCCGTTTCGCCGGTCATGTAGTCATTATCAAAGGTCGAGTTGGTCCCTTCGGGAATAATCACCGCAAACCCTCTTTCAAAAGCGGATTTTACGGTACAGTCAATACAATAATTCGTCTGGAGTCCGATGATCATCAGGCGTTTGTCATCCTGATGCTCCATGTATTCTTTAAACTCTTGGTTTCCAAAGCAGCTGTTGATCGTTTTGACAAAAACCTTTTCTTCCTCTTTTGGCGCGATCTGATCAACGATCTCAAAATCCTCGTCCCCCACCGACATGCCGCTGCCAGGACCAGCATCATGCTGAACAAAGATTACTTCAACGCTATTTTTTCTGGCCGCATCGACCAGTCGAACGGTTCTGTCTATGAACGTATCGAAGGCATACAGATCCTCGTCAACCAGTCCTTTCTGCATATCAACAACCAGCAAAATCATATCTTTCTGTCCTCCCTATACTTCGTTTTACCGATATCCCGACAAACGGGAAGTTGTCGGGTTAGCGGTCCGCATTCATCGATACCATTCTGTGATATGCTTCTTTGTGACTTTTTGACTCCTCATAAAAATCTGCCATATCATCAC
>CACXMX010000065.1 GCA_902768805.1 Oscillospiraceae bacterium | reverse complement strand
CAGGCGCAGAAGGCTGCCGCCGGGGCCTGGAAGGAGCGCAGAGCCCGCATCAACACGATCAGTCCGGGCGTGATCGTGACGCCGCTGGCTTACGACGAATTCTCCGCCTCGGGCGACGGGTATCAGAGGATGATTGACGCCTCCGCAGCGGAACGTACCGGAACATCGGACGAAATAGCGGAAGCGGCGGCGTTTCTCCTGGGAGAGCATGCCGGATTCATCACGGGAACGGATCTGCTTATCGACGGCGGCGTCATCGCCTCGATCAGAACGGGCCAGTACAGTCTCCGAGGCTAAGGAAGGACGCGGCGGATCCAAGGCTCTCTCCCGCCGTTCATACGACACACCCGGGCTGTTTTGCCGACAGCCCGGGTGTGTCTGTTGTTCCGTCAGGGCTCACGCTGCCCGTGCGGAAAAGGATTCTGTTGAAAAAGCGCGCCGGGTCATGCCCCCGTGCTGCCGAAGCCGCCCGAGCCGCGCCCGGTCTCGGAGAGCTCCCCGGCCTCCTCGAAGCGCAGGGTCCGGCAGGGCAGCAGTATGAGCTGGGCGACGCGCTCTCCGGGCTCTATGACGCGGGGAACGGCGCTGTCGTTGAACAGAGGCACGATGTACTCGCCCCGGTAGTCCGCGTCGCACACGCCCACGCAGTTGGCCGGACGGAGCCCCTGCTTTACCGCCAGTCCGCTGCGGGCAAAGATCCCCGCGAACCAGCCCTCCGGCAGAGCCATGGACAGGCCCGTGCCGATACCCTTCGTCTCTCCCGGCGCGATGGTCACGCTCTCCTCCAGACAGGCGTACAGGTCGTAGCCCGCGGACAGCGCAGAGCCCCGGGTGGGGATCACGGCGCCGGGCCGAAGCTTTTTGAATCGCAGGGTGATCTCTTCGTTCACAGCCGTTCCTCCGTTGTTCGTAATGCGGTCATTGTACCATATTTATTCTCCGATATCCACGGAAAGATTGATTTATGCTTTGGTATTTGATAAAATATTGATTCAATAGGTAATTTGTGCCCGGAAGGAGCCGTCATGGCCCGGATCATCGAAATCAAAGATCTCTCGCTGCCGGAGCTGGCAGCCTATACCAGGCTGAAGGATCCGCCCTACCGCGCGGGATGGGAAGCGGAAAACGGCATATTTATCGCAGAAAACCCGAAGGTGATCGACATCGCGATGCGCGCGGGTTATACCCCGCTCTCCCTGCTGAGCGAACGCCGGCACATTGAGGGCACGGCCCGCGGCGTGATCGAGGCGGCCGGAGACATCCCCGTTTATACCGCCGACCGGAAGGTGCTTGCCTCGCTGACGGGCTATGAGCTCACCCGCGGCGTGCTGTGCGCCATGCGGCGGAAAGCCCCGCCCCCGGTGGAGGATATCTGCTCCGGAGAGGGGGAAAAGCTTGTTGCCGTCGCGGAAAACATCACGGACGCCGCCAATCTCGGCGCGCTCTTCCGCAGCACCGCCGCTCTCGGCGCGGACGCGGTGCTCCTCTCCCCCGGCTGCTGCGACCCTCTCTCGCGCCGATGCCTGCGTGTGAGCATGGGCACCGTGTTTCAGGTGCCTTGGGCCCGCTTTGACGCCGATAAGGGCTGGCCCGTTCCCGCGCTGGAGTTTCTGCATTCTCTGGGATTTGTCACGGCGGCGCTGGCGCTGTCCGACGAGGCCGTTTCTCTGGACGACCGGCGCCTGCGCGCCCCCCGGAAGCTGGCCGTGCTGCTGGGGACCGAGGGCGACGGCCTGTCGGTAAAAACGCTGACCCACTGCGATCTGACCGTAAAGATACCGATGATGAACGGAGTCGATTCTCTGAACGTGGCCGCCGCCGGAGCGGTGGCCTTCTGGGAATTGAGAAAGCACCGCTGAGCTTATCCGGAAATATCGTACCGCAAAAAGCCGACCATATCTAATCGGGGGGATGTCTTATGAACAAACAGCAGCTGGAAGCCTATCTGGACCGTATCGGGTACACGGGGAGCCGGGAGCTCACCGGCGCGACGCTGGACGCTCTGATCCGCGCCCACGTCAGCACCGTGCCCTTTGAAAACCTGGACCCCTGCGAGTTTGGGATCACCCCCTCGCTGGAGGAGGAGGACCTGTTCCGAAAGATCGTGGAAAACCGCCGCGGCGGCTACTGCTTCGAGCTCAACACCGCGCTGCACTCTCTGCTGCTGGCCATGGGCTTCGACGCCTACCCCGTGGTCGTGCGCATCATCATGGGGCCCGGGCCCGCCCGCCCCTACGCCCATAAGGGAGTGGTCGTGCGCGCCGAGGGGAAGCTGTGGTACTGCGACGTCGGCTTCGGCGGTCCCGGTCCCAAGGGCGTGGTGGAGATGAGCGCTGACGAGCGGGATATAGACGGCGTACTTTACCGCTGCGCCTTCCCCGAGGATTACTGCGAGATCCAGAAGAAGGACGGAGAGGCCTGGTCCGTGCTCTTCCGCTTCCCGATGCACCCCATCGAACCCTGCGATTTCATTCCGCTCAACTATTATATCGGCGGTCAGGCGGGCTTCGGCTTCCGCGCCTGGCGCACCGTCAACCTGACCCTGACCAACGGCAGCAAGGCCCTGACCAACGACCATCTGACCATTCGCGTCGGCGGAGACGTCACCGAACGCGATCTCAAGACCAAAGAGGAGGTCGAGGCCGCTCTCCGCGAGGAATTCGGCATTGACGTCAAACTCCCGGACAAAGCGTGACGGGGCGCCCGCTTTCCGCAGATCACCAAACCCCGGAAACCGTATCCTTCCGCGTCAAGGAGACTTATGTCCATGAGCGAACCCATTCTGGAACTGCGCAATATCATTAAAACCTTCAGCGAAGGCCCTGTGCTCAACGGGATCAGTCTGTCCGTGGAGCCGGGTGAGTTCATCACGCTTCTGGGCTCCTCCGGCTGCGGGAAGACCACGACTCTTCGCATCGTGGCCGGTCTTGAGACCTGCGACAGCGGCCGTGTCCTGCTGGAGGGCAGGGACGTCACCGACGAGCCTCCCGAGCGGCGGGGCGTCAACATGGTCTTTCAGAACTACGCCCTGTTCCCGCACATGAGCGTGGAGGCCAACATCGCCTACGGGCTGAAGATCCGCCGCCGCTCCCGCGCCGACATCCGCAGGGCCGTTGCCGACGCTCTCGCCCTGGTACAGCTGCCCGGCTATGAAAAGCGTATGCCCTCGGAGCTTTCCGGCGGTCAGCGTCAGCGGGTGGCCATCGCCCGGGCCGTCGTCAACGAGCCGAAGGTCCTGCTGCTGGACGAGCCGCTGGGCGCGCTGGATCTGCAGCTGCGCCGTCAGATGCAGATAGAGCTCAAGCGCCTGCAGAAACAGCTGGGGATCACCTTTATCTATATCACCCACGACCAGGAAGAGGCGCTGAACATGTCCGACCGGATCGCCGTGATGAAAAACGGCGTCTTTCAGCAGATCGGATCCCCCGCGGAGATCTACGACCGCCCGAAAAACGCCTATGTGGCGCGGTTCGTGGGTTCCGCCAACATCCTGAAGGGCACGGCGGAAACCCGTGACGGCCGGCTGTGCCTGAGTTCCGGCGGCGTCGTGTGCCCGGTGACCTGTTACGGCGCCGAGCCGCGCGCGGGCGAGGCTCTGACCGTGGCCGTGCGCAGCGAGTACATCGATTTTCTTCCCGAGGGGGCCGAGGGCTTTCCCGCCACTGTAAAGGAAAAAAGCTTTGCCGGCGGGATGCTTCGTCTGGCGCTGGAGCGGCCCGGCGGAGAGGAGATCGTCGCCAGCCGCCACGGCATCGATTCGGACCTGATGCCGGGCGAAAGCGTCCGCTTCACCTTCGCGCCGGAGCACGCCGTCGTGGTGGAGGCAGGAGATGAAACGTAAGCTCTCCGGCGGGAACGCCGCCTTCCTCGCGCCTATGTACCTGTTCACGGTCGTGTTCCTGATCGGGCCGTTCGTGTACATGCTGGTGCTGAGCTTCCTCACCCGGGCGGAGACCTGGGGCGTAGTGAATTCCTTCACCCTGCGCAACTATAGGCGGATCCTCGAACCGCTCTATTTCAACACCTTCGTCGAATCGGTAAAGCTGGCCGTGCTGGTCACGGCGCTGGTGGCCGCGCTGGGCTACCCCTTCGGCTACTACATGGCCAAGCTCCCTCCGAAGCGACGCGGGACCATGCTGATGCTGGTGATGATCCCGTTTTATACCAGCTCGCTGATGCGGCTTTACGGCTGGATCATCGTGCTGCGCGCCAACGGCCTGCTGGACAAGCTGCTCATGGCGCTGCACATCACCTCCGCGCCGCTGAAGATCCTCTATACCTACCCCGCCGTTGCCGTGGGCATGGTGTACGCGCTGCTTCCGTTCATGATGCTCTCGGTGTATTCCAGCGTGGAGAAGATGGACTGGGCGCTGGTAGAGGCCGCCCGGGACATGGGCGCGACTCCCGCCCGCGCGTTTCTCACGGTCACCCTGCCGCTGACCATGCCGGGACTGATGACCGGCGTGATCCTCACCTTCGTGCCCAGCATGGGTCTGTTCTTTGTCGCCGACATTCTCGGAGGCAACAAGATCGTGCTCGTGGGCAGCCTTATACAGGAGCAGCTGATGAAGGTGCACGACCAGCCCTTCGCCGCGGCGCTGTCGGTGATCATGATGCTGATGATGACCGTGATGATCTGGCTGTACCGCCGCGTCACCGGCAGCGGCGAGATGGAGGGCGTGATATGAAGAAGAGATCCTTCTTTCCCTCCTTTTACCTGATCCTTATCACCGTGATCATGTATCTGCCGATCCTGTTCGTGATGATCTATTCGGTCAATCTGAGCAAGCTCAGCTCCGTGTGGACCGGCTTCTCCCTGAAGTGGTACCGCGACCTGTTCCGGGACCGGAACGTGGGCACGGCTCTTGTGAACAGCCTTATTCTGGGCGGTGTATCCTCCCTGGCGGCGGCTGTGATCGGCACGCTGGGCGCCATCGGCACGGCGAGGACCTCATTCCGGGGCAAGGGCGCCATGGAGTACATCGCCACGCTGCCCATGATGACGCCGGAGATCATCCTCGGCATGATCTTCCTCGCCTTCTTCTCCCTGCTCGGCCTCCCCTTCGGCATGTCCACGCTGATCATCAGCCACACGGCCTTCTGCATCCCCTATGTGTTCATGCAGGTCAAGGCCCGGCTGGCCGGGATGGACAAGAGCTATGAGGAGGCCGCCCGGGATCTCGGAGCCGGACGCGCGAGGGTGTTTTTCGACATCACTCTCCCGTTGATCATGCCGGGCATCGTCTCGGGCATGCTGCTGAGCTTCGCCATGAGCTTTGACGACGTGGTCATCAGCATCTTTGTCACGGGAGTGAGCGTCAACACGCTGCCGATCCTGATCTATACCCAGCTCAAGACCGGCGTCACGCCCAAGGTGAACGCCCTGTGCACGCTGATGTTTCTGGCCACGCTGCTGATCGTAGTCTTATCCGCCCTGATCGGGCGGCTGGGCAATAAAAAGAAAGCATAAATCCTGTTTTGAGGAGGTCAACGCCAATGAAAAAAACTCTTTCCCTGATCCTGGTCCTGACGCTTTGCCTGACCCTGTTCGCCGGCTGCGGCGGAAGCGGAAAGGCCGAGAGCACGGCCCCCGCCGAGGACACGCAGAGCGCTCCGGCTCCCGATCCCTCCGGCGGCACGCTCAATATCTACACCTGGGCCGAGATGTTCGACCAGGATGTGCTCGACGGCTTTGAGGCCGAGACCGGCATCAAGATCAATTACACCAACTTCGACTACGACGAGACGATGCTCGAAAAGCTGGAAGCCGCCAAGGGCGGAGATTACGATCTGGTCATCGCCGACGACTACATCATCGAGACCGTCATCGCCGAAGGCCTGGCTCAGAAGCTGGACAAATCGAAGATCCCCAACTTCGGCAACATCAACCCGGTGTATCAGGGCCAGTTCTACGATCCCACCGACGAGTATACGGTGCCCTACGGCGCGGGCGTTCAGACCATCGCCTACGATCCGGCCGCCGTCAGCGTCCCGGTGACCGGCTACGCGGACCTGTGGGACGAGTCCTTCCGTGACAGCATCGCCATCACCGCCAACTTCCGCGTGATGCTGGGCATGGCGCTCAAGGTGCTCGGCTACAGCTACAACACCAACGATCTCGCCCAGATCGACGAGGCGGCGGAGCTGTTCTACAAGCTGGCCGACAACATCCGCCTGATCAAGGACGACAACGTACAGGACGATCTGATCTCCGGAGAGGTCAGCGCCGCCGTGATGTACACCTCTCAGGTCACGATGGCAAAACTGAACAAGCCCGAGCTGGAGGTCGTATACCCCAAGGAGGGCATCGGCTTCGGCATCATGGGCATGTTCGTCCCCTCCCAGGCCCCCAACGCCGACGCGGCGCACCTGTTCATCGACTACATCCTGCGTCCCGAAATCAGTGCGAAGAGCTTTGAGTATCTGGGCTATTACTGCACCACCAAGGCGGCCGACGACCTGATCTCCGAGGAGTTCAAGGACTTTCTGGTCCTCCCCGCGGAGTTCAAAGCCGAGGACATGGAGATGATCGGAAATATCAGCCCCGAGGCCGCGGCCAGAGAGGAAGAGATCTGGATCGAGTTCCGCAACCGCTGCGGTCAGTGAGCCATGATAAACACCGAACGGCTCCTTGCGGAGTTTCAAAAGCTGGTGTCCTTTGACTGCGAATCCTTTCATGAGGCGGCGATAAAGGACTACCTGAAGGAAAAACTCCTCGCTCTGGGACTGACGGTGGAAGAGGACGACGCGGCGGAGAAGCTCGGTTCCGGCGCCGACGGCGCGGGAAACCTGCTCGGCCGTCTCAAAGGAGAAGAGGAGGGGGCTCCCCTCCTCTTCTGCTCCCATATGGACACCGTCGCCCCCGGCCGGGGCAAACGCGCTCTCCTGCTCGACGGCGGAAGGATCGTTTCCGACGGCAGCACCGTCCTCGGCGCCGACGACGCCGCGGGTCTCGCCGCCATACTGGAAGCCCTTTGCGTGATACGTGAGCGCTCTCTCCCCCATCCGGACCTGGAGATCCTGTTCTCCGCCGCCGAGGAGCCCTATTGCCGGGGCACCTCCGTGTTCGACTTCTCCCGGGTGCGCGCCAAAACGGCCTATGTTCTCGACCTGACGGGCGAGACGGGCACGGCCGCGGTGCGGGCCCCGTCGATCCTGTCGCTGGAGATCTCGGTGGCCGGACGCGCGGCCCACGCGGGGTTTGCCCCGGAGGAGGGGATCAACGCGCTCACGATCGCCTCCCGCGCCCTGGCCGCGCTTCCCACAGGGCACGTCTCGGAGGATACCACGGTCAACTTCGGCGTGATCTCGGGCGGCGCCGGCAAGAATATCGTCCCCGAAGGGATCCGGATCCTCGGCGAGATCCGCTCCCTGCGCCATGAGGAGGCCCTGGCCCGGGCGGAGGACATACGCGCCGTATTCGCCCGTGAAGCCGGAAGGCTCGGCGGCGCCGTCACGGTCGACGTCACCGAGGAAATACGCGCCTACGAGATCGGTGAGGATGAGTATGTCGTACGGCGCTTCAGCGCGGCGCTCGCCTCTCTCGGATGGGGCAGGGCCGAGCTGATCACCACCTACGGAGGCAGCGACAACAACAACCTCGCCGCTCACGGGATCCGGGGCATCGTCATGGCCAACGCCATGTACGACGTGCACACGACCGGCGAATACACGACCGTTGAAGCTCTGCGCCGCTGCGCGGGGCTGACCCTTCGGCTGATGACCATGGAGGACACGCCATGAAGGTCCCTCTTCGATATCAGGTCACCAATTACGACTGCGGCCCCACCTCCCTGCTCAACGGGCTCAGCATCCTGTTCGAGCGGGAAGAGATCCCTCCCGAGGTGCTGCGCCGCATCGTCGCGTGCTCCATCGACTGGATCGGAGAGGACGGCACTCCGGGCAAAAGGGGCACGACCCACGCTGCCATGGCGCATCTTTCCGCCTGGCTGGAGGACTGCGGCAGGGCGGGCTGGCTCGATCTGAGCTGCCGGTATCTCACCGGAAAAGACGTCACGCTCGCCGAAGGCAGTTCTCTGCGCGGGGCGATCCTCCGCGGAGGCACGGCCGTCGCCTTCATCGACCTGGACGGCTGGCATTACATCCTGCTCACGGGGGTCGAAGAGGACCGTGTCCTCGCCTTTGACCCATGGATCCTGCCCGAGCCTTTCCCCGTACCGGACGTGAAGACGGATTATGATCACCCGTATCTTTATAATCGTGTCGTTCCCCTGGAGCGTTTTGAAAGCACCGATATCCACCCCTATTCCTTCGGCCCCTATGAAACGCGCGAGGCCGTGCTGATGACAAAAGGAAGAACAAAATAAAACGGCCGGGATGAAAAGACCGCTCACCCTTCCGACGGGTGAGCGGTCCTTTTGTATTATCTGCCGTACAATTTGGTCATGCGAAGGATCTTTTTTGTGAG
>CACXMX010000064.1 GCA_902768805.1 Oscillospiraceae bacterium | reverse complement strand
GCTGTATATCCTGTCCATGGCCATCGGCTATCTCGGACTGCGGTATATCGAGCTGTCCATCTCCTCCCCCATCTGCAACAGTTCCGGAGCGATCGTGGCGATCCTCACCCTGATCACCGCCGGCATCGGCGACGACCTTCCCCCTGTCGCGCTGGTCGCGGTGGCGCTTGTCTGCATCGGCGTGATCGCGCTGGGATGGGTCGAGTCGAGGGAGGACGAGGAGCTGCGCCGCCGCCGGCAGGACGAAAGCAATTACCACTACGCCAAAAGCGCTCTGGCCATCGCGATCCCGGTGATCTACTGCCTTCTCGACGCTCTGGGCACCTTTGCCGACAGCCGCGTGCTGGACCGTCTGGGGGAAGAGCTGGCCGACGCGTGCAACGTCGCCTATGAGCTCACGTTCCTGGCGATGGGTATCGTGTGCGCCGTATACGTGCTCATCATTAAAAAGCAGAGGCTTATCCCCAAGCGGGAGATCCCCAAGGTCACCGGCGCCGTGTTCGAGACGGCGGGGCAGTTCTTTTACATCTATGCCCTTGCCGACACGGAGCACGTGGCTTTCTCGGCGCCGATCATCTCTTCTTACTGTGTAGCTTCGGTGCTGTGGAGCCGACTGTTCCTTAAGGAGAAGCTCTCCAAAAAGCATTACGCGTGCATCGCGCTGGTCGTCGCGGGTATCATCATTATGGGGATCCTGGATATCTGACCCGATGCTTTTGTGTCATATACACGGAATCGTACCGAATCCTGTTCGTTTTTTGTTTAGTATGTCACTTGCTTCAGCCATTTAAAGTGGTATAATACAGTCAAACAGTCAAGTTTTTTTCGGAGGAAACGCCGTATGTCAAAGCGATCCGACATGTATTATTATCGCTTTGACGCCCGCCGCGGGGAGGGCGCGTATGCTTATGCCCGATTTACCCCGGCAATATCATAAACCGACGGTGAGTTTCCTGCCCGATCCCTGCTTCGTATGGTACGGCCCCGTCACAAGACGGGGTCGTTTTTTAAGGAGGAAAGAAAAATGAAAAAAGCGTTTATCCTGTTCCTGTGCCTTGCCATGGTATTCTCCCTGGCTGCCTGCGGAAGCTCCTCTTCCGCCTCCACCGCGTCCGACAGCGCCGCTCCCGCCGAGGACGGCACCTATGTCGTCGGTATCTGCCAGCTTGTCCAGCATGTGGCACTTGACGCCGCCACCAAGGGCTTCCGTGACGCCATCACCGAAAAGCTCGGCGACAAGGTCACCTTCATCGAGCAGAACGCCGCCGGCGACAGCGCCAACTGCAGCACCATCTGCAATCAGCTTGTCTCCGAGAAGGTGGATCTGATCATGGCCAACGCTACTCCGGCCCTGCAGGCCGCCGCCGCGTCCACCAACACCATTCCCATTCTGGGCACCTCCATCACCGACTACGGCTCCGCCCTGGATATCGACAACTGGACCGGCGTGACCGGAACGAACATCTCCGGAACGTCCGACCTCGCTCCTCTGGACGATCAGGCCAAGCTTTTCGGCGAGATCCTTCCCAACGCCCACAGCGTCGGCATCATCTACTGCTCAGCCGAGGCCAATTCCGTCTATCAGGCCGATGTGATCGAAGGCTACCTGAAGGATGCGGGCCTTGAGGTCAAGCGCTACTCCTTCGCCGACTCCAACGATCTGGCCGGCGTCACCGCCAACGCCTGCGCCGAGAACGACGCCCTCTACATCCCCACCGACAACACCGCCGCTTCCTTCACCGAGACCATCAACAACGTGGCACAGCCCGCCGGCGTGCCCATCATCTGCGGTGAGGAAGGCCTCTGCTCCGGCTGCGGCATTGCCACGCTCTCCATCGATTACTACGATCTGGGCTATGCCACCGGCGAGATGGCCGTGGAGATCCTTGTCAACGGCGCCGACGTCTCCACCATGGAGGTCCGCTTCGCGCCTCAGGTAACCAAGAAATACAACGCCGATCTCTGCACCGCTCTCGGCATTGAGGTCCCCGAAGGCTTCGTCGCCATCGGCTGATCTCTTTTTCCCCGAACGATCCCAAAAGCCTCCGGCCCTCGGGGCCGGAGGCATCGGAGGTTTAACAATGTCTTTAAACATCGGAACGCTTATCTCCGCGTTCCCCGGATATCTGGCTCAGGGGATCATCTGGGGAATCATGGCGCTGGGGCTGTATATCAGCTTCCGCGTTCTTGAGTTCTCCGACCTGACCGTGGACGGATCCTTCGCCGCGGGCGGCGCCGTAACGGTCATGCTTATTCTTTCCGGCAAGCCTGCCCTTCTGGCCGTCTTCGCCGCCGTCCTCGTTGGTATCCTCTGCGGACTGTGCACCGGACTTCTTCATACCAAGTTCGGTATCGCCCCGATCCTCTCCGGTATCCTCACGCAGATCGCCCTCTACTCGGTAAATCTGCACATTCTGGGCAATAAGGCCAACCAGGCGGTCAGCGTGGACAAATACAGTCTGCTGCTTTCGCTGCGGCATCCCGGGCCTGCGATCGCCGCGGCGGGGATCTTCGCCGCCGCTCTGATCGCGGTCATGTACTGGTTTTTCGGAACGGAGCTTGGCTCGGCGATCCGTGCCACCGGCTCCAACCCCAACATGTCCAAGGCTCAGGGCATCAATATCGACCGCATGAAGGTGCTGGCACTGGCGCTTTCCAACGGCACCGTCGCCCTTGCCGGGGGCCTTATGGCTCAGTATCAGGGCTTTGCCGATGTTCAAATGGGGCGCGGAGCCATTGTGATCGGGCTCGCAGCCATCATAATCGGCGAGGTTTTCCGTCGGCTTATCAAAATCACGACGCCGTTCGATTACGCCATCTCACTTTTCTTTGTGATCGTAGGCGGCATTGTCTACTATGTGATCATGGGCATCGCCCTGTGGCTTCGCCTGCCGACGAACGACCTGAAGCTGTTTACCGCCCTGATCGTGGCTTTCGCGCTTGCTATCCCGCAGCTGCATGAACGCCGCCGCCTGTCCCGCAGAAAAGCGGGAAGCGGGAAAGGAGGCGCCGGGCAATGATCGAACTCAAAAACGTTACCAAGGTATTCCATGCCGGCACCGCCAACGAGCGCCGCGCACTCGACGGGGTGAATCTGCACCTCTTCCCCGGAGATTTTGTCACGGTGATCGGAAGCAACGGCGCGGGAAAATCCACCATGCTCAACGCCATAGCGGGAGTCTGGCCCATAGACGAGGGCTCTATCGTTCTCGGCGGCAAGGAGATCTCCCACCTCCCGGAACACCGGCGGGCGCCCATGCTCGGAAGAGTATTTCAGGATCCCATGACCGGCACCGCCGCGGATATGCAGATCCTTGAGAATCTGGCTCTCGCCGCGCGGCGCGGCAAGAGAAGAGGGCTGAAATGGCATTACACGCCCATTGAGCGCGAGGACTACCGTGAACTGCTGAATATGCTGGGTCTCGGGCTGGAAGACCGTCTGACGGCAAAGGTAGGCCTTCTGTCCGGCGGACAGCGTCAGGCGCTGACTCTGCTCATGGCGACTCTTGTGCAGCCGCAGCTTCTGCTCCTGGATGAGCACACGGCCGCTCTCGACCCCAAAACGGCTCAGAAGGTGCTGGAGATCACCGACCGCATCGTCAGTGAAAACAGCCTTACCACGCTGATGGTCACCCACAACATGAACGACGCCATCCGCCACGGCAACCGTCTGATCATGATGGACAGCGGACGGGTCATTTTCGACTGCTCCGGCGAGGAGAAGAAGAAACTCACCGTTGAGGATCTTATGGAGAAATTCTCCAGTGCCTCCGGAGGTTCCGGCGGCTCTCTGGCCGACGACCGGGCTCTCCTCTCCTGATGATAAAAAACCGAAAAGCGCCTGCGAAACGTATCGCTTCGCAGGCGCTTTTCTTATAGGTTTACCACATCTTGCAGACGAATCCGATCTTGCCGCCGTAGATAAATCCGTACTCGTCAAGCGGATCCTCGCGGCTGTCGTTGTACAGCCAGGTATCGTCGTTCATGTGCCAGAGCAGCAGGTAATTCTCCGCGGCTCCGTCGCCGCCGTCCACCATGGAGGGTTCGCCGGGGCTCCAGTTGAAGAAGAACACCTCTTCCCCGTCCGGGGTCACCCATTTGCCGTCCGGCTGCCGGGAAGCGCCGAGCCAGGCAAACTCAAGTCCCTCGTTGTTGCACAGCCGGGTAACGGCGGTGAGTTCCTCCTCGTCGGCCGGGATCGCCAGCTGACCTCCGAGCTCTTTGCAGCGGGACACCGCCGCCTCCCAGCTCACATCTTCCCGGTATACCACATACTTGGGTCCGGAGGGCCGCTTCGTAGGTTCGGGGGTGGGAGTGGGTTCGGGCGTCGGCTCGGGCGTGGGAGAAACCGTGGGTATCGCCGTAGGCTCGGGTGAAGGCGTCGGTTCCGGAGGTGTGAGCCGGAAATTGTCGTTCACCAGCAGGACCACCGCGCCGGCGATGAATACCAGAGCCAGCAGGATCCACAGCCAGGAGAGGTTGCGGCGCCGCTTGGGCTGCCGGGTGATGGAGATCTCGCCCTCATCGTAATAGGTGTTGTTTTTGGAGGCCGTGCCCGGCGTCTCCGCGGGAGGCTCCGCGTTTCTGGTCAAAAGCCCCGTCATGGCGAGAGATACGTCGATCGGCGAATTGGACGCGTCGCATCCGCCGAGAGCTTCGCGCAGCTGCGTCACGTCCTGCCAGCGGTCCTCCGTACGGAAGGCCAATGCCCTTAGAATGATGGCGGCCAGCTCGGCGTCCGCGCTCGCGGGAGGCGTTACGGCCTCGTCGCTCATTCTCTTCTGCAGAGCGCTGGCGCGGGCGTTGGGCGTGATCGCGCCGGCGGCGGGCCAAAACGGGAGTCTGCCGTAGTTGAACAGAGAATACAGCACCAGACCGACAGAATACACGTCAGCGGAGGGTGACCGGATCCCGTCCCAGAAAAGCTCGGGGGCCATATATTCCAGTTCCTGCGGAGTGAACTCTCCCACGCCGTGCTTGAGCGTGCTGCCCAGGAATACCTGGCCGTCGCGGACGGAGATATTCTCGGGCCGGACTCCGCCGTGGAAACGCTCACGGCCTACGGCCTGCGCCACGGCGTCGCACAGCGACATGCCGATCATCACGCCGTTTATGCCGTTGGCAGCCTTCTCCGCGCCGGCATCGGCAGCATCTGCCGCCTTTTCCGGATCGGGAGCCTCCTCGGAGGCGAACAGGCTCTCCGTGACCGTCTCGGATAAAACGGGATCGATCACGGTACCGCCTTCTTCGGCAGGCAGTCCGCCGGAAGCGGGTGATTCGGATCCCTCCGGAACATCGGGCCGGACAATGTCTTCCTCCGCGTTCGGAGAAGCGCCGGACTCTTCCGGAAGATCGCCGCGGTCGTTATCAAAATCAGCCATTATCTCACTTCCCGCTCATAACAATTCAGTAACAATATATTAACATACGCGTGTAGCTCTGTCAATTTCTCAAAAATCGTCCCGGGTCTTGTCTTTACGTGATACCGAAGTTATCATAGAAGCGGAAATACAGTATGGGAGTGATCTCTATGGCAGTACCCGAATTCAGAACAGAAAAAGTGACCGACCGCATCACGCGCATTTTCGCCCACTCCGGAGAACTCATGTATCTGGTGGAGGGAGAAGAAAAAGCCGCCCTGCTGGACACCGGGAGCGGGATCGGCTTCTTCCGGCCGCTGGTTGAGTCTCTCACGGACAAGCCGCTCATCGTTCTTATCACCCACGGGCATGTCGACCATGCCATGGGCGCTTCCGAGTTTCCGAGCGGCTGTGTCTACATCAACAAGGAAGACGCATACATCTATGAACAGCATTCCACCCATGCCTTCCGTAAAGCCGGACTGTCCATGATGGGTCCCGCGGGAGAGGCGGTCGTACCCGAGGAGGATTTCACGCCCGAGCGGCCTATCTCCGATTTCAACGACCTTAAGGAGGGTGACCGCTTCGATCTCGGCGGGGTATCCGTAGAGATGTTTGCCTGCCCGGGCCACACGAAGGGATCTCTGGTCATGCTGCTCCCCGAGGAGCGCGTCGTACTGCTGGGTGACGCCTGCAACAGCTTTACCTTTGTGTTTCAGGACTACTCCACTACCCTTTCGGTATTTCGCGACAGCCTGATACGGCTGAACGGTCTTCTGGAGGGCAGATACGACCGTGTTCTGGCCTCTCACGGGGACGGAGAGCTTGTAAAAGACGTCATAGCGGAAAACATCGCCCTGTGCGGAAGGATCCTTGCCGGAGAGGACGACGCGGCGCCCATGGAGTTCATGGGAGCGTCCGGCCGGGTCGGGATAGCCCGCGGAGAGCCCGGGCACGGAAACATCGTGTACGATCCCGCCCGCCTTTGCTGACCGCATAAATCACCGCTTGCGTGCTGAAGCCTTTTCGGCTATAATGCGCCTGCCGGCGAAGGGACGCCGCGCACTGCACACCGAGAGGAGAATAGAAATATGGATCAGCTGATGCTGCTCAAACCCGGCAAGGATTACGCGGAAGGGATCTTCCGCTACAGAAACGCCTTTATCATGGCCGGCGACTCCATGGACGGTACGGGTTCACTTTACAGAATGCCCGATCCCGAGGCCTGGCTGGATCAAGTCACGGATCTCTCACGTCCCGAGACGACGCCCGAGGAGTGGGTGACCACCTCGCAGTATATCTGTGTGCGCCCCTACGACAACCGCCTCGTCGGCATGATCCAGCTGCGCCACAGCCTGAACGAATACCTGCAGCAGTACGGCGGACACGTGGAGTTTTCCGTCCTTCCCGACGAGCGCGGGAAGGGATACGCCACATGGATGCTCCGAAACGTGCTCCGTTACGCCAAAGATTATGATATCGATCGGGTGCTGCTGGCGGTTGAGCCCCGCAATGCCGCCGGAAAACGCGTGATCGAAAAAAACGGCGGAGAGTTTCTTGACAAGGTGCTCGATCCGGAGTACGAGATCGAGCTGGAACGCTATTCCATCGGCGTATGAGCCGCTGTATCGTATCCTGCACCTCGCTGCTGGAATTTGTAAAGGCCGCCCAACGGTCTCAGGGCACCGATTACCCCGTCTTTACCGCCGATCGTTCCCTGCACGTGGAGCCCGAGCGTATGGGAGCCGCCGTTTCACAGATCATCTCGTCCCTCCCTGCCGAATACGATACGGTTCTTGTTGCAATGGGTTTCTGCGGAGGCGTCTGGTACGGAAAGAGCTTTGACCGTACCGTGGTGATCCCGCGGGTGGACGACTGCATATCCCTTCTGCTCCATACGGACGACGACTTCCACCCGAATCTCAAGCAGGACGGGCATCTGTATCTCTACGAGAATGACCCGAAGGATTTCTCCGCGCTTACCCTTATGCACAATACCAACAGCTTCACGCAGGATCTGGACCTGAAGGATCTCAGCAGGGAATTCCTGTTTGAGATGTGGTTTCACAACTACCGGTACATGGACATCATCGACACCGGCCTCAACGACTGCTACAGCGAAGAGTACGCCGCGGCGGCTCAGGAGCAGGCGGATCAGATCCGTGCCGAGCTCGACTATGTCCCCGGCAGCAACCTTCTGCTGGAAAAGCTGGTGTCCGGCCGCTGGGACGATCAGTTTCTTGTTGCCCCGCCCGGAAAAGTTCTTCTTCACGGCGATTTTTTCGGCTGACAGAGGTGAAAGCTTATGAGAAAAGTCGTATTCCCCATGCTGACGGTCGCGCTGTCGATCCTGGCACTGATCTACTGGCTGACAATGAAATAAGAAATGCGCGGAGGAAAGCTCCGCGCTTTTTCTTTCCGCTCAGCCGGCCCGCGGTTTTGCCACTATGTTAGTCAAGGAAGTGTTCTCCCGTATCCGGTGCGTTCCCGGATGACACGGTAATGTGATGCCCGGCAAGACAGGATTGACATTTTTATGCGAACGTACTATAATCCGTTTTGGTGAAAATGACGAAGAATGTCATTTTTCTCCGAAGAAACATAAGTACAGGAGGAGTAAAACATGAAAAAGCTGCTGACTCTGCTGCTTGCGCTGGCTCTGGTTTTCTCTCTGGCTGCATGCGGCGGAAGCAAAACCGAGGAGGCCAAGCCCGCGGAAGAAGCCACGCCCGCCGACGCCGGTCCTCTGGCCGACCTGATCGCCGCTGCCAAAGCGGAAGGCGAGCTCGTCGTCTACGGCTCCTGCGAGGAAGAATACCTTGCCGCCGCGTGCCAGAACTTTGAAAAGCTCTACGGCATCAAGACCACATATCAGCGTCTGTCCACCGGCGAGGTCCAGGCCAAGATCGAGGAAGAGAACGGCAATCCTTCCGCCGACGTCTGGTTCGGCGGCACGACCGATCCCTACAACGTAGTCGCCGCCGAGGGGCTGCTCGAGCCCTATGAGGCGATCAACGCCTCTCACCTCACCGGCCCCATGTACCGTCATGCCGACGGCTGCTGGTACGGCATCTACAAGGGCATCCT
>CACXMX010000063.1 GCA_902768805.1 Oscillospiraceae bacterium | reverse complement strand
TCTGTTATTATCATTTATAGGTTCCAGTGTAATACTCATGATTAGTTTTTCTCCTTGAACGTAAGATTTGACAGGTAATCGTCCTGCATGGCGTCTAATTCTGAAAAAGGACGAAAAAATACCGCAGCGAAGCAGCTCCTATCGTGGCTGCGTCCTGCGGTTCCCACTATCAGAAGTTACCCAAAAAAGGCGCACCAATTCAAAGGGGTATACCACCCCCGTGTTCTGCGCCTCTGTTCAGTTTTCAGGCGATAGTAGTAATCATTGGTGTACGCACCTTTCCTATAATCTTCCTATATTATACATACAAATACTGCAAAAATCAATTCCGAAAATTTACTCTTGTTATTGTCGACGCTACAGAAATAGGATTGCTATCTTGTTAAAATAGCAATCCTATTTTGGCGGAGAAGGAGGGATTCGACCTCCGCTGCGGCGGAGGCCACCTCGGGTTGCAAGGCGCACCCGGCGCCTTGCCAAGTGCCCTCGGGTTCGAATCCCTGTTCTATGAAACACAAACGGCCCACCTTTTCAGGTGAACCGTTCGTGTTTGGCGGAGAAGGAGGGATTCGAACCCTCGAACACCTTATGGGTGTTACACGATTTCCAATCGTGCGCGCTCGACCAGGCTACGCGACTTCTCCGTACAGGTCAAACCGAATGTGTATTGAATTCAGCTTTGCTACTATACCAAATTGCGGACGCAAAGTCAAGCATGAGTTTGCGTCCGCAGCGGCTTTTCTTTATGAGGTCTTTTTTTCCAGAAAGCGTCCGAAATACTCGGCTTTTTCTGCGCTGCTGAGCCTGAGCAGCCGGCTCACCGCGTCGATGAAAAGCTTTGTTCTGTCGTCGCTGAAGAAGCTTCGCGTGGAACGCAGGCCGGATTTCCACTCGGTGCTCGGGTGCCAGCGCTTGGTATCCCGGTCGATCTCCGGCTCCACCTCGGCGGCGCATTCGTTGATCACCTGCAGGGCGATGTTGTCGGCCAGCCCGTTGTCGAGCAGGATCACGCAGCGCTCCGCGACCAGTTTGCGGAATTTAGGGCTCTTCAGGAAAGACTGGATGATGGAGTTTATCTGGTTTCCGCCGTATACCGTCTCGCCGAAGTTGGGCGTTTTATTGAGCAGAGCGATGTCGAAATCGTAATAGGCCAGACGCCACTTTCCGTCGGTGTTGTCCCCGTAGATATAGCGCACGTTGCCGCCCACGTCGGTGTTGTTGAAATAGCCCTCCAGCAGCATCCAGTCGGCGATATTGACCATGTCCCAGTGCTGGCAGGCCCATTCGTAATTGGCGTCCTCGGCCATGTTGGACTTGCAGGTCTTGTCGATGATTTTGTAGAGCCCGTTCGGCTGAGTTTCGCGTACCGGAGGACGGACCGCGACGCAGCTTTCGAGCGTAGAGCCGGTGTGACTGGCGATATACTGCTTGGAATAATCTTCCCGGATGGGATAAAGGCCGTAGTACTGGCCGTTGACATACATCACCGCGTAACGGTTGTTCAGCGCCAGCTGAGTATCGGTGACGCGGTTGGCTACCAGCGCGGCCACGGAGTCGCGCAGGATATACATATAGCCCGCCGTTTCTCCGCGCAGCATCAGGGAGGAGAACTCCGTGATCACTCCGTCTCCGAACACGTCGTAGTTCAGATTGCCGCCGAAGCGGTTGTTGAATTCGACCACGAACATCTTTTTATTGTGAAGGGCCCGGGAGGAGTTTCCGTGGAGGCGGATGCTGCAGCCGCTGGAGAACTCCGTGCCCTTCTCGGAATACAGGGAGATCTCGCCGTCGATCTCAAAGGTCCGCTGACCGGAATTGATCAGCGAGCGGAAGGTCTTCGGATTGCACACCATACTGAGCACAGGCATGGTGTGGTGCTCGTTGATAATGTAGCTGAAGGAAGCTATATCGCCGCCGGCGTCGTATCCGTCATAGCATCTGGCGCGGATCACGGTCGTCTTTTTCAGAGTGATCGGACCCGTATACAGCTTGCCGGCCGCCCGCGTGGGCTCGCTCCCGTTGGTGGTGTAGTAGATGGCTCCCTTGCCGGAGAGCGATACGGTCACGCCGGTCACGTCGTCGTAGATCCCCGATTCGATGTCGGCGGTCACCGGGCCGGACTTGCGGCGGAAGCCGGTCCCGTTGATCTTGCTGGGGGTGGGCTTTTCAAACAGATAGAATCCTGTGCCTTTTCGGTCACGTCCCACACTCCCGCCGTAGATCGTGTCGTGAACGTATACGCTGTCGGAAAGGTTGCCGGACGCGTCGTAGAGATACAGGAACTCGCCCTGCGTGCTGATATTGAAATTGGCGTAGCCGTGAACGCCGTCCTTCCTCGAAATGCTGTCGGAACAGAACACGATATAATAGGCGTTGGGTTTGAGCGCGTAATCCGGGAGCTTGCATTTGTCCGGCTGCTCGGGGTCGTTGGAGAGGGTGAAGCCTTTCAGGTTCACCGTATGGTTGGAGGTGTTGCGAAGCTCGATCCAGTCGTAGATCACGCCGCGGGCGTCCTTGATAATGCCGGTGTTGTAGGGGACGACCTCATTGATCACCACTTCACCGTGAATGTCTGCGGCGGCGATGTATTCCTCCAGCCCCTGCGCGGAGTTGGCGTACATCGGCGTGGCTTCATAGGAGACCTCTTCTCCGGACTCGGTACGCCGGTAAACCTGCTCCTTTTCCAAAGGCCCGTATTCCATAGCGTCGGCGCGCACACCCATGGGCGTGTACAGGAACAGACCGCCCCCGTCCTTCGACAGGGAGAAAGAGGTGTGCAGTTCTCCGTCAGACCGGTCCTTTCCGGAGCAGAAGATGATCGTGCGTTCGCCGGGGCCCAGCGTCAGGGAGGGAATGGTCCATTTGCGCGGTTTTTCTATGTTGTCCGAGAGGAACCATCCGCTCAGGTCAAAGGGGCTGTCGCCCTCGTTGACAAGCTCGACCCAGTCGGAGTATTCGCCGTCGCTGTCTCGAAGAGTGATGTTGTTGGACGCCATCAGCTCGCTGAACCGTACCCTGCAGGTATCCAGCAGAGGATCGTAGGGGTCGGCCGGATCGGTGAAGATGTTGTCCTCTCCGGGAGTAGGCGTCAGCGTGACCGCCCAGGTCCCGTCGGCAAACCGGCTGTAGGAGAGACCTTTGCCCGTGGCAGGCACGGGGACCGACTCCTCAAGATACGCGTCAGGCGCGAAAAGGCACACGGAATCCCCGCCGTTCACCGATACGCCGAAATAGGCCAGATCGGAGCGGTCGAGGGTTTTGGAGCACCACACGACATAGTATCCTCCCGCGGGGATCACCGTGCCATCGGGAAAGCGGTACTTTATCTGATCGTCCCGGTCGGACAGACCCCAGCCGGAGATGTCCGCGTCCCGGCCGGTGGGATTGTACAGCTCAACGCAGTCGTAATACTCCCCGTCGTCGGCGGGGTGGGTCTCGTTGGAGGCGACGATCTCGCTGATGCGCACGGGAGCCGCTTCCCGCGGCTCGGCGGTCGGAGCGGGCGTCTCCTCGGGTTCGGAGCGGACAGGCGCCGGGCGGCGGGCATCCCAGATTACGGCTCCCGCGATCACAGCGGCAGCCAGCAGGATCCACAGTATTCTTTTGAGGACCGGCTTACCCATGCAGAACTCCTCGGTGCGGCGCCGCGAACACGCCGCGTGCTTTCTCCCTTCGACGGGGAGATGTTTCAGTTATCCTCGCGGTCGCCCTTCTGACGGATCGTGATGCGGATGGGCGTGCCCTCCAGACCGAAAGTCGAGCGTATCTGGTTTTCTATATAGCGCTGATAGGAGAAGTGGAACAGCTCCCTGCTGTTGCAGAAGATCACGAAATGGGGCGGACGCGTACCGGTCTGGGTCATGTAGTAGATCTTCAGCCGGCGGCCCTTGTCCGAGGGCGGCTGGACCCTGGCCTGCGCGTCGGCGAGCACGTCGTTGAGCAGGCCCGTGGTGATGCGCATGGAGCTCTGATCGTTCACGTAATTGACCAGCTCAAAGATCCGCTTTGTGCGCTGGCCGGTGAGAGCGGAGATGAACACGGTGGGAGCGTAGGTCATAAAGCTCAGATCCCGGTAAATCTCGCGGCGCATCACATCCATGGTATGAGTGTCCTTGTCCACGAGATCCCATTTGTTCACCACGATCACCGAGGCCTTGCCCGCCTCGTGCGCCATGCCGGCGATTTTGGTGTCCTGCTCGGTGACGCCTTCCCGGGCGTCGATCATGATCAGGCACACGTCGGAGCGCTCAATGGCCAGCTGCGCGCGCATGACAGAGAATTTTTCGATCCTGTCGTCCACGCGGGACTTGCGCCGGATGCCGGCGGTGTCGATGAACACGTATTTTCCGTATTCGTTCTCAAAGCGGGTGTCCACGGCGTCCCGGGTGGTGCCCGGCATATCCGCCACGATCACGCGCTGTTCGCCTAGGACCAGATTCACCAGAGACGACTTGCCCACATTGGGCTTGCCGATCACGGCGACGCGGATCACATCGTCCTCGCCCTCTTCCTCCGCCTCGGAAGGGAAGTGGGCAAGGCACGCGTCCAGCAGCTCATCGGTACCGTGGCCGTGGGCGGCCGAAAGGGCGATGGGATCACCGAGTCCCAGGGAATAGAACTCGTAGATGCCCGGATCCGGGGTTCCCGTGGAATCCATCTTGTTCACGCACAGCACCACGGGCTTGCCGGAGCGCAGCAGCATGGAGGCCACTTCCTCGTCGGCTGCGGTAACGCCCGTGCGTATGTCCGTGAGAAACACGACCACGTCCGCCGCGGCTATGGCGATCTCGGCCTGCTCGCGCATGAACAGCAGTATCTCATTGTCGGCGGCAGGCTCGATGCCGCCGGTGTCCACGATGTCGAAGGTCCGTCCGTTCCACTCGCACTCGGCATAGAGACGGTCCCGGGTCACGCCGGGCGTGTCCTCCACGATGGACAGACGCTGTCCGCACAGACGGTTGAACAGCATGGACTTGCCCACATTGGGGCGGCCGACGATAGCGACCAGTGGTCTGGGCATGTGGTACCTCCTTGTAAGATATGGGGATTATTCGCCGCGCATGGCGGCCAGAAGATCGGCGCCGTCGTTCTCCACGATCCGGACGGGCACGTTCAGCTCTCTCTCCAGATCCGCGGGCGTCAGATCGTCGAGGAACACGCCCTCGCCGTGGCGCAGCATCACGCGGGGGAGCAGCAGCCGCTCACCCAGCGGCTTGCCGCGCAGATGGGCGATCAGGTCGGTGCCGGTAAGAAGCCCGGCAACGTCGATGGTGTGCCCCAGAAAATCGTTGGGGACGCCGTAGACCGTGCCGTCGGCTCCGGCTTTTTTCACAAGAGAACGCAGGAAATCCGCCGCGGCCATGCCCGTGGCGACGGAAAACGGCCTGTTTTCCATGACGTATTCCTCAAAGCGAAGGGCATCGTCAAATTCCGTTTCCAGCAGCCGGAGCAGGCCGACGCCGTTCTCCAGCTGGGGATAGCCCTCGTAATAATCATCCGGGGGCAGCGGCAGTCCGGCCTTCAGATAGAACTCATCGCTGCAGAAAAAGATGCGGCTTCCGTATTCGGCCAGGCATTTTTCCGCAAAAGCCTCCACCTGCCGGACGCAGGCGGCGGCGCCCTCGGGTGTGAAGGGGGAGAGCTCGGTCAGCCCTTCCCGGTGGCGGGTGAGCCCTACGGGCACTACGGACACGCTCACAGCCTGCGGGTAAAAAGACGCCAGGTCCTCCATGGTCTTCTGCAGCGCGGCGCCGTCATTCCAGCCCGGGACGGTGACGATCTGACAGTCCATGAAGATCCCGGCCTCGGAGAAGCGGCGCAGCACGTCCATGATCTCCGCGCCGCGGGGATTGCCCAGAAGTCTCGAGCGGAGCGCGCCGTCGGTGGCGTGAACGGAGATGTTCAGCGGACTTACGCGCAGATCGCAGATCCTGTCCATTTCGCGTTTGGACAGATTGGTGCAGGTGATATAGTTCCCGGTGAGAAAGGACAGACGGGCGTCGTCGTCCTTGAAATAAAGAGTGGAACGCATTCCGCGGGGAAGCTGATCCACAAAACAGAAAACGCAGCGGTTGGCGCAGCCGGTGGGGCGGTCCATGAGATAGCTCTCGAAGTTCAGTCCGAGATCCTGCCCGGCTTCCTTGCTCACGCGGATCTTTCCGGCGTCTCGGAACTCCAGCAGAAGCTTTTCCTCATAGGTCCAGTATTTATAGTCAAGCACGTCCCGGATCTCGTGATGGTTGACATAACGGAGCTCATCACCGGGGAGCACACGGCCCTCGAGAGGGCAGTCGGGATCCAGGGAGGCGATGGTGTTGTACATGGAGTATCCTCCTGACAGCAAAAGAAGAGGGGGCCTCGGGCCTCCTCTTCTTAAGCAATTGCTTTTACTCCTCGTCGACCTTCACGACCTGACGGCCTCTATAAAACCCGCAGGCTTTGCACGCCCGATGGGGGAGCTTAAAAGCGCCGCAGTTGGAGCACTTGACCAGAGCGGGAGCGGAGAGCTTCCAGTTGCTGCCGCGCCGCTTGTCGCGTCTGGCGCTGCTTACTTTACTCTTAGGGACTGCCATGATGACACCTCCTCGTTACATCGCTGCTTTTGAACAGCTCAATTTGTTTGATCTGTATCGTCCAACAGCTGTTCCAAAACAGCCAGTCTCGGATCCGGATCCGCGCGGCAGCCGCAGTCGCCTTCGTTCAGGTCGGCCCCGCATTTCGGACAAAGCCCCTTGCAGTCTTCCCGGCAGAGAACGGTCGTGTCCATCCCCAGGATAAAGGAGGATTCGAGCAGGTCGTCTATGTCCAGCTCGTCGCCCCGGAGAAGATAATAGTCCGGGTCCTCCTCGTCTTCCAGCTCGGCGGCCAGCCGGACGTCCAGCGGAAGATCCACGGTCTTCTCGAACCGCCGGCAGCACCGGTCGCATTCGCAGAGCATCACAGCCCGGATATCACCGCGCAGCGTCAGAAGATCGGCGCTGTTGGCGATCACGCCTTCACCGACCGGGGGCTCGCTGTAAGAGAGAACTCCGGGGAAGGAGAGACGCTCCAGGTCAAGCTCGTGCCGGAACGAAAGGCGCGCGCCGGGGGTCCGGACAAGCTCGCGAACATTGATACTCATGGGCATAACCTCGCCAGTAAACTCAAAGAGCCTTGCTATTATAATTGACCGGACGTTTCTTGTCAACTCCAAAATGCCCCGTAAGACAGGGTTTTTTCTCACTTTCCGGCGGACGCGGAAAACATTTTTCAATTGCATTTTCGGTATATGGGCTTTATAATGGACTTGACCTTTTTCGGGAGGGATCATAACAATGAAAAAAACACTTGCTCTTATTATGGCCGTTGTCTGCCTGGCCGGCGTCCTTGCCGGCTGCGGCTCTTCCGCGTCCGCGCCCGAGCCCACCGCCGCTCCCACGGAGGCGCCCACCCCGGAACCCACCGCGGAGCCGACCCCTGAACCGACTCCTGAGCCGACGGCCACGCCCGAGCCCACGCCCGAACCCAAGAAGCCCATGGACACTGCGGATCTGGCCGAGTACGTCCAGGAGCGCACCGTCACGGTGAATGTGGAAAAGATCACCGGCAGCAAGAGTTCCGGTTCCGGCTTCTTTATCGACTCCGAGGGCACCATCGTCACCAACTTCCATGTGATCGACTTGGCGCAGGCCATCTCGGTGGAGATGGACAACGGAGCGTCCTACCCCGTCACCGAGATCGTGGATTTCAGCAACCTCTACGATCTGGCGATCCTGAAGATCGACGTGAAGGATCATCCTTATCTTGAGCTGGCGGAGAAGGACGCGCGCACCGGCGAGCAGGTCTATGCCGTGGGCTCTGCCCTGGGCACCCTCACCGGCAGCTTTACCGGCGGCTATGTGTCGCACCCCAATCGCAAATACGGAGTGATCGACTGCATCCAGATGGACGCCGCCATCTCTCCGGGCAACAGCGGCGGACCGCTGGTGAACGTCTATGGTGAAGTGGTGGGCATCAACACCGCCAGCTATACTTCGGGCGAGAACCTCAACCTGGCCATCAAGGTCTCCGAGCTCGACCGCCTGGCCAAGGACAAGAACTGGTCCGTGAAAGAGTTCAAGGAGTGGTATGAGCAGGAGTCCAGCCGTTCCTGGAGCCCCACCTACAAGAAGAGCGACGGCAGCACCGGATATCTCTACTCGCTGGTCAACAACTACCAGACGGTCACCGGCGCCAAATGCCTGCAGTCCTGCGACAACGGCGAGGAGGGCAAGAAGGTCGACGGCTACAGGGATATGTTCGACTACTATATCTACGAGTACAACACCTCCGAGTACGACAAGTACGTCGAGTATCTCAAGAGCATCGGCTTTGAATATGAAGACAGCGAGACCAAGGATAACTGGACCGGCACGTCCTATTATTACTACAATGAGAAGGACGAGATCATGATCGACCTGTACGTCCTCAAGGACTTCTCTCAGATCTGGATCTGGCCCACCTCGGAATAAAAAACCACGATCCCGCATTCATGCAAACGGGCGCGCTCTGCGCGCCCGTTCTCTTTAGGAGCCTGACCATATGAAGGAATTCACCATCGGAAAAAACGACGCCGGACAGCGCCTGGACCGCT